>JAWOIE010000201.1:0-3390 GCA_046484825.1 Gammaproteobacteria bacterium
AATAGACCGTGCGCGGTTTGGGGGTATCCCGCCAGTCATCGACAAAGGTATCCGTGGCATAGCGTGAGTCATGGATATAGGGACTTGCATGGGCATCGCTAAAGGGCATGCCGGAACGGTGCTGTTCGAAAAATTTCTGGAGCTCAGGACTAATGGCAATGCGTTGCGCATAGTGAGGGTGCTGTTCCAGCGGTAACAAGGGCACGCCGGCTGCCTGCATGGCCGCATGCATGACCCGCAGGCTAATACGCGACAGGTGATTGAGTTTTTCCGGCTGGCCGGGAATGGTGTGGGTACGATTTTTACCGGGGACACGTCGCGTCACCCGCGGCTGTGCCGGACTGTACGCATAGCCGCCGCCGATGTCGGAGTGGGCGCCGGGATAAACGGTTTCCTGCATGTTGGCCGGCAGGCTGGCGTCGGCGGCAGTCTTGATGGACAGGAGATCAAAGGTTGAGCGCGATTCGTGTTCGGCGACCAGGTGCAGGGTGTGTTGGACGTAGTCCGGATCAACCGAAAAATCAAAGCCAGGGTCGATGGCATTGCCGGGGAGGCCGAAGGAGGCGACGCTGTCAAACAGCGCAAGAAACCGTATCTGGATATCGCCGAAGGCCTCGCCGCTACGCTGATCGATAATGCCCTCGTGTTTGAGGACATTGACAAAGTGTCGCGCCTGCGCCGCGCCACGACTAAAACCGCAGACGTCAAACACCTTGGGTGAGCGGTCGCGCACCTCGGGACGATTCAGGTGGTGACGGACATTGTCGAGCATGGTGCTGATGCGTTGTTCACCGCCGTCGCCGGTCATGCCGCCGAGGATATATTCTCCCCGTTTGGAACCGACACCCCGAATATAAAATTTGGCGTTCTCAGTAAAGTCGTCGGTCTCCGTGGTATCGTACAGCTGGAAGAGTTTGGCGACATTGGTCTCACACTCAGCGGCGAGGTCCTTATCCATGTTATTGCCGGTGCCATCAAAAAAGACACCGATCTGCGTCCCCTTGGCCATGGTGCCCTCCTTGTATTTTTTGACAGCATAGCGCGGCCGGGTGGCGCGTTCAATGTAACCCGCCGGGGGCTAGTCCCCGAGACCTGCTGGCGTGGGCCTCGAGCCTGTGATGATTCTCGGCCAGCGCTCATGCACGGCGTCTTCCAGTTCCGGGGTCACGGTGACGACATAGACGCGTTGCTCCAGCCGATCACGGGCAACGAGTCCCTGTAGCCACTGGCCTCGGGTCAGGTCATACCAGTGACTACGGCCCTCGATGTCTTTTTCCATAAAGCTTTTGATATCGAGTTTTACGGGGCGCGGGAACCAGTGGTCCCAACGACCGGCGTAAATGGCGTCCAGTCGCGCCCAGCCCCCCAGGGGCAGGACACCGCTTTGTCCCTGGCGCCGTCCCCAGGGTAGCAATTCAATGCTGCCGGTTTTTTTCTTTACCGGTAAGGTGGCCCTGGGGTTGGGAAAGTAGACCCGCACATCCTGAGCGCCGATGCTGTAGTAAACGCCGCCACACATGCGCGTTACACTGACTGTCGATGACCAAAGGGCTTCCATGCCGGGGCAATGACATTGGGCATTGTCGAACGCTGCAACAGGCGGCCCGGTGCCAGGGAAAACTCGCCATAGCGGGCATTGACGGCATCCATGACCCTGTTTCGGGCGCTGTGGTCCACGGGGGCATCCTCGCCGAACAGTTCCATTTGCTGTAGTGCCGGACGCGGATCGAGGGCGGTGATCTGTACCTGACGAATGCCCTCACCGCCCCAGGCATGGTGTAACAGTTGTTGCGCCAGCTGATAAATAACATGGCCGTCATCGGTGGGATAGGCAGTCGCTAATTTGGCGGAGATCCATTCCCGGCTTAACAGACCAATGTAAAATCGTTGCGCCTGCATCTGGTGGCGGCGCAGGCGCGCACCGACCTTTTCACTCATGTGTAACAGATAGACGAGTAGCGTCTGCGGGTCGCGCGTATTGGGTGGCATCACCTTGCCATGGCCGATGCTCTTGGGCGGCGCGACATGGGTGATCACCGGGTCGGGGTCTTTGCCCTGCGCCATGTACCAGATGCGCCGACCGGGATTGCCAAAGCGTTGTCCCAGCACCCCAATCGGCAGATGCTTCATATCGCCACAGGTGTACACGCCGCGGGCGGCGAGAAAATTGCCGATGCCATCGGCAATGCCACAGAGTTGCGTTACCGGGACATCGCGCAGGCGGTGTTCCGCCTCCCACGGTGGGATGATGGTGAGGCCGTTGGGCTTGTTTAATTTGGCGGCGTATTTGGCGGTGGTCTTGTCACCGCTGACACCAACGGAACATAAAATCCCCGAGGCCGCAAAGACCGTGTCTTTGGTGCGCTGGGCAATGTGTGCCGGTGTGCCATGCAACCGCTGGCAGTGGGTGACATCCAGAAAGGCCTCATCCACAGAAAAGACTTCCACGTCGGGGGTGATGTCCTGCAGGGCCTGCATGATGTTGGTGGAGACCTCGGCATAACGTTGTGGTCGCGCCGCGCACTGGATTAAATCAGGACAGCGTTGTCGCGCCTGTTGCAGACGCATGCCGGTGCGGATGCCATAGGCACGCGCCTCGTAGGAGCAGGTGATAATACAGGTGCCGATCCCGCCGTTGGTGATCGCTACCGGTCGGCCGCGCCACTCGGGGCGATCTAATTGTTCAATGGAGGCAAAGAAGGCATTCATGTCCACCAGGATAATGGCGCGCGGCCAGATCATGGTTCATACACCCTCAATTGACCCACCACGACCCCCTGGATCTGGACCTGCTCGGGTTCGTAGGTCATGGTGGCAAAGGCGGCATTGGCCGGGATGAGCTGGATCTGTGCATTCGGCAAACGCTTAAAGCGTTTCAGGGTGGCCTCTTCGCGGTCGATCAACGCCACCACGATATCGCCCGTCCGGGCGCTCGTGGTCTGTTTGACAATGACGGTATCGCCATCGAGGATACCGGCCTCACACATCGAGTCCCCCTGCACCCGCAGGGCAAAGCGGTCCCTGCCGAGGAGCATCTCTACCACATCGACCTCGTCGTGATCGCTAATGGCCTCAATGGGACGACCGGCGGCAATGCGGCCCAGTAGCGGTAGGGTGCTACCGGGGTGGTCCAGCAGGCGCAGGCTGCGCCAGCTGTGCTCGGCCTGTTGCAGGTAGCCCTTGTCGATAAGGGATTTCACCGTGCGGTGCAGCGCGCCCTTGGACTGGATGCCGAGGGCATCCATCAGCTCACGGGTCAACGGGCCTTCACCGTAGCGCGCCAGGTGTAGGCGCACCGGCCAGTCAAACCCGCGGGTTCTAATACTAGGAGCCTGGGTGCTGCCCAACAGGCCGCCGCACACGGACGGGCGCGTTGACCCACCCGGCTGA
>JAWOIE010000289.1:0-7156 GCA_046484825.1 Gammaproteobacteria bacterium
CAGCGAAGTTTCCGGCATGAAAGGAGTGGCGATAGCTTAGCAAGGAGGTTACCTGTTGCGCATGAATTTGCCGGCACACGGTTGGCGTGTCGGTTCACTGCCGTTAACACCGTCCGGTTGACGTCTACGTGGTGATTTCAAATATGGTGCCCGGGGCCGGAATCGAACCGGCACGGTGTTGCCACCGAGGGATTTTCGTACCAACTGCAACTTTCGTTGCTGCTATATTAGCATTTGTGGTCTGGACTTTCTCTTCACCATATTCGCAATATGCGAGCTTAGGTGGGTGCCGTCAAGTCTCTACACGTTCCCTTATCCCCTCACCCTGCCCCTCTCCCGCGAGGAAAGGGAAGCAAGAAGAATTCAGGCTTCGCTCGGGATTGCCACCACCACGACGTGTTGAGGTTTCCCCGAATTTGACACCATTCACCGCAAAGTTTCCTGTCACGGTGCTCAAATGTTTAAGTCCCTTGCGTCTACCAGTTTCGCCACCCGGGCATATGGGGGTGAAAGTAGAAGTCGTGCATTGTACGAGATTGTGTAACTATATGGAACCTAAGAGAAAAAGAAAATTGATGCTATATTTAGGGACACAGACAGGAGCACAATCGGTAGCACGTTTCCCAAGGACCGGGGCTATGAAATTACGTAAATATACTGAAAAGCAACTGAGAGAAGCCGTCAGCAATTCAACATCCTTTAGGCAAACCCTCAGCAACCTCAACGTCGCCGCATACGGTGGTAATTATGAGATTTTGAAAAAAGCTATTAGCCACTTTGACTTAGATACTTCACATTTTACTGGTCAAGCCTGGAACAAGGGTAAAAATTTACCTGCCAGAATATCGATTGACCAATATCTAAATAATGAAGTAGCAATTCAGTCATTCAAGCTTAAAAATCGGCTTTTGAAAGAAGGTTACTTTGAGCATCAATGCTCGCAATGTCGTAAAACCAGTTGGCTGGGGCAGCCTATCCCCTTGGAACTGGACCACATCAATGGCAACAATAAAGACAATCGTTTAAATAACTTACGATTGCTTTGTCCCAATTGTCATGCACTTACCCCCACATATCGGGGCAAGAACCGTACTTTGACATAGTTTTTTGGATAGGCTCGGTTGAGATACTCAGAGAAACCCTTCGGGTTTCATCTTGAGTACCTTAACCATCTCCGATGGTTCAAGGAAAAATGGAGGCTGGGGCCGGAATCGAACCGGCGTCAAAGGTTTTGCAAACCCACGCATAACCATTTTGCTACCCAGCCGTGCAGGTGGTGTGATTATATAGCCTAGCTCACAAAAAAGCCCCGGTCGGAATGACCCACCGAGGCTTATTTATATCTGGAGCGGGTGATGAGATTCGAACTCACGACAATCTCGTTGGCAACGAGAGACTCTACCACTGAGCTACACCCGCGAAGAAGGCGTATTTTAGCGACGCCCCTCTATCTGTCAAGCAAAAATGCCTTAGGGGCCGGACTTTTCTTTGCTCAGGCTGGGCCAGGCGGCCTTTAAATACATGAACATAGACCAGAGCGTCAGGATTGCCGAAATATACAGCAGGATATATCCCACGCTGAGCGTGGGGAAAGCGCCGAGGGGCTGTTCGAACAGCAAAAAGCCGATGGCCAGCATTTGCGCGCTGGTCTTGAACTTGCCCACCAGGGAAACCCTGACCTTGTCATTGCCGCCAATGGTCGCCATCCACTCGCGCAGCGCCGAGATGGTAATCTCCCGCCCGACAATCACCGCCGCCGGGATGGCCAGCCAGACCGCCATATCCGTGCCCGGATGCTTGCCCACGAGCAGTACCAGGGCGGTGGCGACCATGAGCTTGTCGGCCACCGGGTCCAGAAACGCGCCAAAGGCGGATTGCTGCTCCAGTTTGCGGGCCAGGTAGCCATCGACCCAGTCGCTGACGGCGGCAAAAAAGAACACCGCCGTGACCAGCAGGTGCTTCCAGCTGAATTCGGGCAGGTAAAAGGCGATAACAAACACCGGGATCAGGATGATCCGCGACAGGGTAATCATGTTGGGGATGTTAAGCGGCATTCTTGTTATCCGTTGTCCACGTGGTGAAACGCATCATACACCGATTGCGCCAGTTGTTTGCTGATTCCCGGCACTTTGGCGAGGTCACCGACCCCTGCCCTGGCGACCTCCTGCAAGCCACCAAACTGTTTGAGTAGCTGCTGGCGCCGCTTCGGCCCCAGGCCGGGGATGTCTTCCAGCGCCGAGCGGGTGCGCTTTTTGCCGCGGCGCGCCCGGTGGCCGGTAATAGCAAAGCGGTGGGCCTCGTCGCGGATGTGCTGGATCAGGTGCAGGGCCGGTGAATCCGCGGGCAGTATTATGTCATCGCCCCCATCGGCCAGGCAAAGCGTCTCCAGCCCCGGCTTGCGGCCTTCGCCCTTGGCGATGCCGACCATCAGCACGCCGTGGACCGATAGCGCCTCCAGCACTTCGCGCGCCTGGGTCAGCTGCCCCTTGCCACCATCGATAAAGAGGATGTCCGGCAGCCTGGCCTCGCCCGCCTGTAGTCGCCGGTAACGGCGCATCAGGGCCTGGCGCATGGCGGCGTAGTCATCCCCCGGTGTAATACCCTCGATATTAAAGCGGCGATAGTCGGACTTGAGCGGCCCGTTGCGGTCAAACACCACACACGAGGCCACAGTGGCCTCGCCGTGACTGTGACTGATGTCAAAGCATTCCATGCGTTCGGGCGGGGTGTCCAGGCCGAAGGCGGACTGTATGGCCGCCAGGCGCTGCCCCATGGTGGCCTGACTGCCCAGACGATTTTGCAGCGCCAGCTCGGCGTTGTGCCGGGCCATGTCCAGCCAGCGGGCGCGGTCGCCCCGTACCCGGCTCTTGATCTTGATGGTGCGCCCCGCCAGCTGGCTGAGCGCCTGGGCAAACCAGTCGCGCTCGGCAAGGTCGTGACTCAGGACAATCTCCCGCGGCAGGTTCGCGGCATTGACCTTGTCGCCCTGTAAATAGTGCTGCGACAAAAAGGCCTCCAGCAGCTCGGCGCTGTCGCTGCCCTTGTGCATTTTGGGAAAGTAACTCTGGTTGCCGAGATTGCGCCCCTGACGAATGGTAAAGAGTTGCAGACAGGCCTGCTGCTGCCTGCTGCTGACGGCAATGACATCCACATCCTCATCGGCGCTGTTGATGTGCTGGGTCTCCTGCATACGTCGCAGGTTGATAATTTGGTCCCGATAGGCGGCGGCCTCTTCGTAGTGCTGCTCTTGCGCGGCGCTTTCCATTTTCTTCACCAGCTCATCGATGACCTGCTGGCTCTTGCCGGCAAGGAATAACTCCACATGGCGCACGTCCGCGGCGTACTGCTCCGGGGTAATAAACCCGACACAGGGTGCGGTGCAACGTTTGATCTGATACTGCAGGCAGGGCCGTGAGCGGTTGTTATAGAAGCTGTCCTTGCACTGGCGTACCGGAAAGAGTTTCTGCAACAGCTGCAAGGTGTCGCGCACCGCATGGGAGCTGGGATAAGGACCGAAATAGCGACCCTCTTTACGCCTGGCGCCACGATGGAAGCTCAGTCGCGGAAACGTCTGTTGCGTGGATAAATAAATATAGGGATAACTCTTGTCGTCGCGAAAGACAATGTTGTAGCGCGGCTTGAGCGCCTTGATGAGATTATTTTCCAGCAACAGCGCCTCGGTCTCGGTATGGGTGACCGTGGTCTCGATGTGGTGGATGCGTTCCACCAGCGCGCGGGTCTTGGCATCGTGCGGCCGGTTCTGAAAATAACTGCTCAGGCGTTGTTTGAGGTTGCGGGCCTTGCCTACATAAATAATGGTGCCCTCGGCATCGAACATGCGATACACGCCCGGTTGCCGGGAGACTGTCTTGAGATAGGCCTTGGCGTCAAACGATGTGTTCACTGTTACCGGTCGATGTGGCAGCGGATCTGTTTAAATACGTCTTCAAACATCGTGGGGGTCAGACGTTTGGTGGACGTGTTATAGCGACTGCAGTGATAGGAATCAAACAGCCACAGGCCATTGGGCAGGGCATGTTTATTATTGTGGCCGAAGGCAAAGGCCTTTTGTTTGAGCCCACAGGCCTTTAACACCGCCTGATGCGCCACGGTGCCCAGGGCGAGTATGGCCGTGCCGGCTTTCAAGCGGCCAATCTCCACCTTCAGGTAGTCGTTGCAGAGACTGACTTCCTGCCCGATGGGTTTGTTCTCCGGCGGCAGGCACTTGACCGCATTGGTAATGCGACACTGTTTGAGTTTGAAGCCATCATCCAGCGACACCGATGTGGGTCGATTACTGAAACCAAATTTATAGAGGGTCTCGTAGAGAATAATCCCGGCATAGTCACCGGTAAACGGTCGTCCTGTGGCATTGGCGCCATGCATGCCCGGGGCCAGGCCGACAATCAATAATTTCGGGGCCTTGCTGCCGTAGGGGGATACCGGCCGGCCGTGATAGTCGGGATAGTCCTTGCGCACCTGTTTGAGAAAGCCTGCCAGGCGCGGGCAACGTTGGCAGTTCAGATCGAACTCTTCTTTGGTGGGTTGATAGGTCATGGCGCTTCACTTAATAATGGATCGCCATTTTAGCAATATCGGCCGGGGAAGTGTTGCAGGATGTGCGACTACAGGCGGGTATCCGTCATAATGCCGTGCTGCATGGCCATTTTCATCAGCTCCATATCGCTGTTGATGCCCAGTTTTTCATAAATACGGTAGCGGTAGGTGCTGACGGTCTTGGGGCTGATAAAGAGCTTTTCCGAGATATCGCTGACGCGGGTACCATCCATCAGCATCAGCATGACCTGTAGTTCACGCTCGGACAGCTCCTCGAAGGGAGACTGTTCGCCCGCAATGCTGTCAGAGAGCATTTTCTGCGCAATATCCGGGCTGACGTAACGTCGCCCGGCAATGACTTCCCGGATACCGCGGGACATCTCCGCCGAGCTAGCCCCCTTGGTGATGTAGCCCATGGCGCCGGCCTTCAGCACACGCCCGGGGATAATGCCTTCATCGATCATGGAGACGATAATGACCTTGATTTCGGGGTAGCGCTTGAGAATATTACGCGTGGTCTCCAGACCGCCGACACCGGGCATGTTTAGGTCCATCATCACGATCTGGGGTGGGGAATCAAGGTTACGAAGCAGGTCCATGGCCTCCTCGCCACTACTCGCCTCCCCCAGAATGACATAGTCATTCTGGTCTTCTAGAATTCGTCTTATGCCGGTACGCACCAGTTCATGGTCATCAACCAGAAAAATACCAATCATACGATAACTCTCGATTCAGAAAATATTAATAAAAACTAATACAGTTGTGATGGCTGCGTATAAATAGTAAGTGACTCCGGGGTGTGCGTCTATCATAAACTTGTCATAAAGCCGCATGAGCGATCGTGTCTCAAGAGCTGCTGGACACTCCTAATGTCGCTGTAAGTAACATGATCCGCACGGATCTACTATTGGGAAAACTGCATTGTCGCTGCAGGTGCACACAATGGCAGCCAGGGCGCAGTGCCGCGCGACTGGCAGTGAATCGAACTAGCCTCAGGGTTATTCGCTAGTGCTGGCGACATTGAGCAGGTGGAATAATCGCAACACGGTCTTGTCGGCTTGTGGGAGACCTGTCACAGGATACGCGTTCCCGGGGTTGGCCGGCCAACCGACAGCGCAGGAGGTGCGGACTGTGGTTTCGATAGCTGAAGTGCCGCGGCACAGGCTGATCACAGAGGCGATTGCCCTGCCCTTATCGCAGAGGTATTGGCTGGGTCAACATTAGTAACTATAGATAACTTATTGATTATTGATAAGATTTATTGGATGCATCTGTTGGCAGGCCCCGATGTCGAGGCAAGCATTATTCGGTGACCTTGAACCCTCGCCTCCCGGGCCGTTGGCTATACGCCAGGCTTCCTCCTCGGGAGTTCGGGACGGATCGCTTAGCCTTGGCTTTCCTGGGGTGATGGCGCGCTTTCTGGTGTACTACCCCAGCGGGACAGTCTGTCGTAGTTCAAGTCTGGTCCCGGTAAAGAAGGTGTTCCCAGCTTGCCAGATAAAACAAAAAAAGCCCCGACAAGCGGGGCTTTGCTACGTATGGCGGAGAGGGTGGGATTCGAACCCACGGAAGGTTTCCCTTCGCCGGTTTTCAAGACCGGTGCAATCGACCGAGCTCTGCCACCTCTCCAAAATGGTCATCCCAGGGCTCTCGCGGCGAGAGCCCTGGGGGTGTCGGGCGGGGGTGTTTTTCCAGACGTCAGGTCTTGAAACACTCGCTGCATCGCCCCTATATCAGTGGTGTCCGGGGGCGGCCCGACGAGGAGAGGGAGAATACCCCAAGCCCTGCGAGAATTCCAGAGCCTGTGCAGAAAATGACATATAAATTCGGAGCTTACACGGCTTGATATTGTGAACTACTCAGGTATGCTGTTGTCCCATGAAGCGACGAAGTGAATGCAATTTTCCAGGCAGTCATTACGTAAAACTTAAGCATCAACAAATTTAGGCATAAACATAGAGGAATCAATATATGTATCAGCAACAATCAGCCATTAGTCGTCCAGCGACTTCCGTCCTGGAGACCAACAAGGTCTTGCGTAACACCTATTCCTTGCTATCGATGACGCTGATTTTCAGTGCCATCATGGCCTTTGTCGGTATGTCCATGCAGATCTCCCACGGCATGGCACTGGTAGCCAATATTGTCGCGATTGTCATGCTCTGGTTTGTGCTACCACGCACAGCTAACTCTGCAACCGGCATCCCGGTGATTTTTGCCATTACCGGCCTGTTGGGTCTGGGCCTGGGTCCGGTACTCAACGTCTACCTGGCCGTGAACCCCAGCATTGTCATGACGGCACTCGGTGGTACTGGCGTGATCTTCCTGGCCCTGTCCGGTTATGCCCTGACAACGCGCAAGGATTTCAGCTTTATGGCCGGCTTCCTCATGGTGGGCATGTTTGTGGTACTGGGTGCGGCCCTGCTCAACATTTTCCTGGAAATCCCCGCCATGTTCCTGGCGGTGAATGCGGTGGTCGTCATGCTCATGAGCGGCTTCATCCTGTTCCAGACCTCGAGCATTATCCACGGCGGTGAGACCAACTACATCATGGCGACGGCGGGTCTGTTCCTGTCATTGCTGAACATGTTCCAGGCCC
>JAWOIE010000012.1:0-4422 GCA_046484825.1 Gammaproteobacteria bacterium
TTAAAAGTTCACAATAATCTGAGCCGGCAAAAGGAAGTCTTCACACCGATCGATAGCAAAAATGTACGTATGTATGTCTGCGGCATGACCGTGTATGACTACTGCCACATTGGCCATGCACGGGTCCTGGTGGTTTTCGATGTGGTCTATCGTTATCTCTGTCAGCTATATGGCCGCGAGCATGTGACCTATATACGTAATATTACCGACATCGACGACAAGATTATTCATCGTGCCAATGACAATGGCGAAGACTTTACGCAGCTCACCTCGCGTTTTATCGATGCTATGCATGAGGACGCGGATCTGCTCGGCGTCCTGCGTCCCAATGAGGAACCCCGGGCCACCCTGTACATGCAGCAGATCATCGATATGATTGGCACCCTGGTGGACAAGGGCTATGCCTATGCCGCCAGCAATGGTGACGTCTATTACGACGTGAGCAAGTTTGCCCCGTATGGCCAGCTGTCCGGCAAGCACCTGGAAGACCTGCGCGCCGGCGAGCGTGTCGATGTGGATGCGGCCAAGGACGACCCCCTGGATTTTGTGCTGTGGAAGGCCGCCAAGCCCGACGAGCCGCACTGGGATTCACCCTGGGGCAAGGGACGACCGGGTTGGCACATCGAGTGCTCCGCCATGTCGACCCATTGCCTGGGGACGCACTTTGATATTCACGGTGGCGGCCTCGACCTGCAGTTCCCCCATCACGAAAACGAGATCGCCCAGTCCTGCGCCGCCACGGGTGACGCCTTTGTCAATGTCTGGATGCATAACGGCTTTGTCCGTGTGGACAACGAAAAAATGTCCAAGTCCCTGGGCAACTTTTTTAGCATTCGTGAGGTGCTGCAAAAATATGATGCGGAGGTGATTCGCTATTTTATTCTCACCAGTCATTATCGCAGCCCGCTCAATTATTCCGATCAGCACCTGGAGAACGCCAAGGCGGCGCTGACTACGCTCTATACCGCCTTGCGCGATATCGAGGCAACCGCGGCGCCACAGGATAACGATTATCAAAAACGTTTTACGGCGGCCATGGAGGATGACTTCAACACCCCCGAGGTGCTGGCGCTGCTGTTTGAGCTCGGTAAAGAGATTAACCGCCACCGGGCTACGGATGCAGACATGGCGCGGCAATATGCCGGTCAGCTGTTGTGGATGGCGGCCATGCTGGGCCTGCTGGGCCGGGCGGCGGAGGACTTTTTACGTGGAGGCCGTGCGGGGACAGGCCTCACCGACGCCCTGATTGAGGAACGCATCCAGCAGCGCCTGCAAGCCCGGCAGGAAAAAAACTGGGCCGAGTCGGATCGCATTCGCGATGAACTAAAGGCACAGGGCGTGGTGCTGGAAGACGGCCCGCAGGGGACGAGCTGGCGACGGGAATAAAATAACGCCATTCATACTCTACTGTCTAAATAGTGCCGTATTAAATCGGCATGTCTTAATTAAGTATGGAGCCAAGTATCAGGGCATTCGCCAGCTTAATCATTTTGATACCTCCGCAGAATCCGCGGGTGGATTTATGCGATAAAAACCCAAGGCAAAGATTTATGCCCTTCAGGCTACGCAATGGCGCAAAGAATGCAAAAAAGAATAAGGAAATCAAATGAGTGACTTAAATATTGTGCAGCGTTTTCGCCTGCTTATCACGCTTGCCGTGCTCCGGGTATTTGGTGCCCGGCTTAATAATAGGTCTGAATCCTATAAAAATCTGGGATGGCCTCGTTCCTATGGGTTCCTTGCCCTGACAAATCTTTGCCACCTCTGCGCTCTTGCGGATGGAAAATACGTTCCAGACATTTTCACCCGATTACATCCCTATAATCGTTTGCGTTGGAAGGCGCGCTCCATTACCCGCAGCCTTTTCGGCTTACCCATTCTGTTCGCCCTGATAGGGGTGTCGCCAGCGCAGGCCGAGGTACTAGAAGAAGACAATCTGCACGTGCGCACCTGGAATAACTTTGCCCTGAATGTCTACCAATTACATGAGCGACTCATTAAAGAAAAATCCGTGCGCATTGAAACGCACCTGGGGGGATACCCGAATCAGCCGGACTGGCACTACCAGGAACAGAAATTTTTTGATAACGCCGATAACCGACTGATCAGCCTGATCCAGTGGGACGGCAATGTGGAAGGACAACTGCATACCATCGAGGTCTACCTACGCGATGACCAGGGCCGCGTGGTGCGGGATTATACAGCGGCCTTTCTCCCCTCCTATCACAACGCCCCGGTGCAGACCCTGATTAGCCTGCACCATTATCATCAGGGCCTGCACGGCTTTCGCAGCTTTGACGCCTCGGGCTATCGCATTGTTGAACGTTGTCAGGGGACCTATCAAGGCAAGCCGGTCGAGTTGTTGCTGGATGAGGACGAGATCGATGATATGCAGTATGACAAAGACAGTGTCATGCAGTCGGACATCTATGAGGCCTGTTTTGGCGACCTGCCCACGGAGGCCGGTATTTATTTGCAACCCCAGTAGCTGGGCGACTGGATCGGTCTGTAACACGCAGGCACAGAGTAGAAATGCACCCGGCGCGTCGCCGGGGCGGTTTTCTCTACCGCGGGGGGCTATGAGGGGTAGGCCGGGCTGGTCAGGCTTTTGTGTCCCGGCGGCCTAAAATTCAGTTGTGGTGAAAGCGCTCCGCGGCCTCGAGGGTATTCTGCAGCAGGGTCGCCACGGTCATGGGGCCGACGCCACCGGGCACCGGGGTAATCCAGCCGGCACGCTCCGCGGCGACCGCATAGTCCAGGTCACCCACCAGCTTACCGTCGGCGGCCCGGTTGATGCCGACATCAATCACGACCGCGCCGGCGCGAATCCAGGCCGCATCGACAATGCCGGGCTTGCCCACGGCGACCACCAGGATCTCCGCCTGCTCCACCATGGCCTGTAAATTATTGGTAAAACGGTGACAGATGCTGACCGTGCAGCCCGCCAGCAGCAGTTCCAGGGCCATGGGACGACCGACATGATTGGAGGCGCCGACCACCACGGCATGCTGGCCCTTGACCGGCTCGCCGGTACTTGCCAGCAGGGTCATGACCCCGCGCGGGGTACAGGGGCGCAGCACCGGTTTACGGGTGGCGAGTCGGCCGACATTGTAGGGATGAAAGCCATCCACGTCCTTGTCCGGCTGGATGCGCTCAATGACGAGTTCCTGGTTGATATGCGCCGGCAGGGGCAGCTGCACCAGAATACCGTCCACCGCCGGGTTCTGGTTGAGCTCATCAATCAGCGCAATGAGCTCCGCCTCGGGGGTAGTCGCCGGCAGGTCATAGGAAAAGGACAACAGCTGCTCTTTTTTGCTTCTGTGCTGGCGCATGAGCTTTCTCATTCATTGATGGCGAAGGCGCAGGGGCTACAGGTACGCAACATTACACTCTTTCTCTTCGGCGGCGTTGCCAATATTGATCGTGAACCTCCCTCTCCTCGCGCCGAGTTTTTGATCACGATTGTCGGCCCGGTCACCAGTGTTGTGCTGGGCATCATCTTTCTACTGCTGGGCGGCCTGTGGACACGAGTGGCCGCGGATCCAACCGCTGTTGATCCTATGGCAGTGGTGGCGCAACTAGGACCCGCCGAAGTCCTCTTACTCTGGCTGGGTAGCATCAACATTATCCTGGGAATCTTCAACATGATCCCTGGCTTCCCGCTGGATGGTGGCCGCATCCTGAGGTCGATTCTGTGGGCTCTCACAAACAACCTGCGCCGGGCAACCCGCTGGGCGTCCTGGGTAGGAC
This sequence comes from Gammaproteobacteria bacterium, assembly GCA_046484825.1. Taxonomy (GTDB): domain Bacteria; phylum Pseudomonadota; class Gammaproteobacteria; order UBA6429; family Thiohalophilaceae; genus CAJYAN01. The sequence goes on from JAWOIE010000012.1 coordinate 3,751, forward strand.
AGCTCGTTGCCTGGCTCCTGATTGGCACCGGCGTTGCCATGATCTTCGGTGTTACGGTTCCCATTTTTGGCACAGGCTTCCTGGGCGGCATCTGGCTGATCTTCATTGGCTGGTTCTTAAACAGCGCCGCCATCCAGAGCTACCAGCAGGTGGTGATCCAGGATATTCTGGAAGATGTGCCGGTTGCGCGACTCATGCGCATCCAGCCGCCCACGGTCTCAGTAAACGCCTCCATCGATACACTGGTCCACGAGCATGTAATGCGCACAGATGATCACGCCTTCCCGGTGCTGGCCGACGGCGGCAGACTGGCCGGGCTTGTGACACTAGAGGATATTCGCACCGTCTCGCGCGACGGCTGGACGGCAACGACAGTGCAAGAGATCATGACTCCCGTTGAAGAATTGGCCACGGTGCGGCCCGAAGATGATGCAACCAGGGCGCTAAATCTGTTAGGCCAACACGATGTGCGTCAACTGCCCGTCGTCCGCAACGGCGACCTGGAGGGCATCCTCCGCCGCCGCGACATTGTGCGCTGGTTGCAGCTCCATTCGGAGGAGATGGCGGCGTAGTCAGTGAACTGCGACATGGGTTCTCAAACAAGGGACCAGGTTGCCTGAACGCTCAGTTCGTGCTAATCCGGAAGTCGAACTTCTCGAGGGAGTTGCTCAG
>JAWOIE010000074.1:0-9022 GCA_046484825.1 Gammaproteobacteria bacterium
GATCAGGGTATTCAGTTGTTTGATACTTTTAAATCAGATACCTGGGAACACAGTTACGCGATCCTGTATGGCAATGGTGGCGTCAACAAAGACAACCGTGATGGTGAATTTGATACCACGGTTTACTGGTCATCGGAAAAGGTCTTTGGTGGTAAGGGCCCCTGGCGCGATCACATGAAGTTCTATTTGTGGAATACCGATGGGAAGAGAACCCTCTATGACTCAGCACTGTTAAATACAGCCGGCACATCTCAGCAGGAGGCTGAAAAGGTCTATGACCGTAAACTGACCGGTGTTGGTTTTACCTACCAGAGAAACAAGTACCGCCTCTGGGGTGAATATATCAAGGCCGAGGGCATGATCTTTAACGGTTCAACCGGGGGGGCGGTACCTGGTGCATTGAACAATGCGGGCACCGTAGTATCACAGTTCACCCTGTCGCCAACAGGTGAGTCCGACGGTGGCTATATTGACTTTGGTTACAAGGTCACTCCGAAGCTGGAGCTGGATATTCGCTATGACTGGTACAATCGTGTCACCAATCTTGCTGCCAGTCGGGAACGGAAATACGAGACCACGACGTTGGGGATGCAGTACTGGTTTAACCGGAAGTCAAAACTGCTCTTGAACTATGAAATAGGCTCGTTTGAGGCGCCTGCCCTGGCCGCGACCCACGCCGCCAACCAGATTGCTGATTCGATTGATGGCAAGATCAGCGCACAGGTGTTTATGTTGTTCTAAATCAGCAATAAACGGCTCGTCCGTAGAAACCCCGGCCATCTGCCGGGGTTTTTTTATGGCTGAAAAAAAGGTAGGACTGGCGAAAGGATGTGCGATATTGAGCCCGACAGGTTTCGTATTGAAGATATCTATCAGCGCCGCAGAAACCAGAAGATCAGCGAGAGTACCAGGCTGACGATAATGGCGCTGGTGATGGGGAGATAAAGCCGGAAATTTTCCCTGTCGATGACGATGTCACCGGGCAGGCGTCCCAGGCCAGTTTTTTGTAGCCAGGGCCACAGCAGGCCCAGGACGACCAAAAGGATGCCAATAGTGATAAGCGTGCGAGACATACTGTTGACCAATAGTGGCAAGAGACGAGTAACGAGGGGAAAACAGAATAGTTTTATTATTTGTCTTTGGGGTTTAACAAACTCATTCTATACGCACCTCGGTACTCGAACCTGTGTTTAATCCATGGTCCTCACACCACTCTGTGTCCCCAGCAGCAGCACATCGGCCGGGCGTCTGGCGAACAGGCCGTTGGTGACGACGCCGGTGATCATATTCAATTTGGTTTCGATGTCGACGGGGTCGAGGATGTCGAGCTCGTGAATATCGAGAATGATATTGCCGTTGTCGGTAGTAAAACCTTCGCGCAGCACCGGTTGGCCACCGATCTGTTTGATGATCTCACGAGCGACCAGGCTGCGCGCCATGGGGATGACTTCAACCGGCAGGGGGAATTTGCCCAGGCGGTCCACCAGTTTGCTCTCGTCGGCGATACAGACAAATTTCTTGCTCGCGGCGGCAACGATCTTTTCGCGTGTGAGTGCGCCGCCACCACCTTTGACCAGATGCAGGTGGCGGGTGGTTTCATCCGCGCCATCGACATAGAGGGACAGGCCATTTACATCATTGAGCTCGAACACCGGGATACCGTGGCCCTTGAGGCGCTCGGCGCTGGCGACTGAGCTGGCGACGGTGCCTTCGATCTTGCCTTTAATCCTGGCCAGCGCATCGATAAAGCAATTGGCCGTGGAGCCGGTACCGACGCCGATGATGGTGCCGGCCTCGACATATTCAATCGCCGCCTCGGCGACCTGTTGTTTCATTTCATCCTGTGTTAGTGCCATGTCATATGCCTCATTATTTTCGTTATTTGTTGCCAGCGCATTGTTGCGCCGCGTATCTGCCATTATATTAGCCCTTTCGGGTAGGTATCCAGTTGAAACGAGTGAATCACAGTATGTTAGCAGAGTATGTCGAGCGCATTTTACGGGCAAGGGTCTATGACCTGGCCGAGAAGACCCCCCTGGAACCTGCCCGGCGCCTGAGCCAGAGACTCGCGAATCATGTCTGGCTCAAGCGGGAAGACTTACAATCGGTATTTTCTTTCAAGCTGCGCGGCGCCTATAACAAGATTTCTCAATTGACCGCGGCGCAGCAGGCCAAGGGGATTATTGCCGCCTCAGCGGGTAATCATGCCCAGGGTGTGGCCCTGTCGGCACACAAGCTGGGCCTGGCGGCCGTGATTGTCATGCCCAAGACCACGCCGCGCATCAAGGTGGAGGCAGTGGCCTCGTGGGGGGCCGAGGTGGTGCTGCACGGCAATACCTATGATGACGCCTATGCGCGTTCCATGAAAATTGTCGCCGATCGCGGCCTGACCTATATCCATCCCTATGACGACCCGGACGTGATTGCCGGGCAGGGGACCATCGCCCGGGAGATTATCGATAGCCATGGCGTTGAGATTGACGCCATTTTCGTCCCCGTGGGTGGGGGTGGGCTGATTGCCGGTATCTCCTCCTATATCAAACAGCTGCACCCGCATATCAAAATCATCGGTGTCGAGCCGGACGATGCCCCCAGCATGCACGATGCCCTGCGGGCCGATCGGCGTGTGGTGCTGGACAAGGTGGGCATTTTTGCCGATGGCGTGGCCGTACGGCAGGTGGGGGAAGAGAACTTTCGCATTGCCCGGCAGACCGTTGACGAAGTAGTGCTGGTAACGACCGATGAGCTGTGCGCGGCCATAAAGGACATTTTCGACGACACCCGCTCCATCGTCGAGCCCGCCGGCGCGCTGGCCGTGGCCGGCATGAAAAAATATGTGTACCGGGAGTCGATTAGCGGCAAGACCCTGATCGCGATCAACAGTGGCGCCAATATGAATTTTGATCGCCTGCGGCACGTCGCCGAGCGGGCGGATATTGGCGAGCGCCGCGAGGCCCTGTTTGCGGTCACCATTCCGGAACGCCCCGGTAGCTTTCGTGAGTTCTGCGACGCCATTGGCCTGCGGGGTATCACCGAGTTCAATTATCGCTACGCCGATAGCCAGCACGCGCATGTGTTTGTGGGGATTCAGATCAACGAGAGTGAGGCGGAAAAGGATGCCCTGCTGGCCAAACTGGTGGATATGGGCTATCCCGTTGTGGATATGACCGACAATGAGATGGCCAAGCTGCATATCCGCTACATGGTCGGGGGGCGCGCGCAGAATACCGCGGTCGAGCGCCTGTTTCGCTTTCAGTTTCCCGAGCGACCCGGTGCCCTGCTGCGATTCCTCAACCATATGGGCCAGCAGTGGAACATCAGCCTGTTTCACTATCGCAATCACGGCGCGGACTATGGTCGTATTCTTGTGGGTATGCAGGTGCCACCGGAGCAGGATGCCGAGCTGCGGGCCTTTCTCGAAGAGATCGCCTACACCTATTGGGAAGAGACCGACAACCCGGCCTATCAGTTGTTCCTCGGCAGCTAACCTCATTACCCCGTGCAGGCCTGCTGGCGCGGGGTAAGTCGTTGCAGAGGCGGAAATCCCGCCGCACTAGCAGCGGGCAGAGAACAAACCACACGCCGCGCAGCGGCGCCATTTCCGGACTGCATGCCAGAGCAGTTTTAACCCGGGCAGTTACACAGAATTATTTACAGCCTCCCCACCAGGCCGAGGTCCCCTCGCTGTCCAGCGACAGGCTGTCATCCCGCCGGGACATACCGCAAAGGCGGTTCCGAAATGCGCCGTATCGGTAGCGCTTCGCCACCGGGATCACCATGCCCTGCAGGCTAGAGCCTTGTACTTAGGACCCCCTTGCCACCCAAAGAACCTCTTTGAGTTTCATTATGGGCACCTTCGCCTCTGGCTCCAGGCGTCACCAAGTATGCCTACGCTACGGCAAGGCCAGGGGGCGGGCGGGCCCTATCTGCGGGCATAAAAAAAGCCCGCTTTCGCGGGCTTTTTCGGGTATTTACCCAAGGTCAGCGCTTACTTGCGCCGTGCTGCCTTTTTCTTGGCAGTTTTCTTTTTGGCGGCTTTTTTCTTACCGGCCTTTTTCTTCGCGACTTTCTTTTTCGCTTTTTTCTTGGCTACTTTCTTTTTGGCCTTTTTCTTCGCAGCCTTCTTCTTGGCTACTTTCTTTTTCGCTTTTTTCTTAGCGACTTTCTTTTTGGCCTTTTTCTTGGCTACTTTCTTCTTTGCAGCCTTTTTCTTAGCGGTCTTCTTTTTGGCTACCTTTTTCTTGGTCGCCTTCTTCTTGGTAGCTACCTTCTTCTTAGTAGCTGTCTTTTTCTTGGCAGTGCGTTTTTTCGCAGCTGTCTTCTTTTTGGCTTTCTTTTTTGTTGCCATTTTTACAACCCTCTGGTAGTTGAACACTGAGTTAACAACGCGAGTATAGCTAACTTACAATAAAATGCTAGTAAGTGTCGTCAAAATCTATTTGCTACCGTTTGTTCACGTTAAGAATTCCGATTTCTGGAATCCAAAAACAGATCTCAGGTAAAAATTTTGCCGGGTGAGCAGAATTTTTTAAATAGTACGACCAACCAGGGGAAGAATTCATGTTTGTTGGAGCGCCTCCCCGCGAAAATTTACAAAATTCCATCTCAACAGCGCTGCAGACTTAAAAAATCACGCCTGCCAACGATGATGACCTGGGCTATCAAGCGTTACCGAAGCGATTTATCGTCCCCAACGTGGCCAGACTTTAAAAAAATAGCCGTTGAGACCGGTGAATTTAGTTTTTGGCGGCATGATCGCACTCATAAAGATAAATTTTTTGCGATATGAAGGTGCCGAAGAAGAAAAAATTACCCTTTGCGGTGCATCTGGGGGCCAAAAATTAAAAAATTTGCGTGTGCTGGCGATAAAAAATTGCACTTTGCAACAGAATTGATACTTGAGGCGGTGAATTTGGTGTCTCGCGGGTCTGTCAGCAGGAAAAAATCAGTCAGTGGACGCGTGCTATCGCGTTGATGGTGGCTTGTTTTCCTGTTTGAGGATGAAGTCCCAATGTTTTTTGCTGAGGGGCATGATGGACAGGCGGTTGCCACGTTTTAACAGCGCCATGTCGGCCAGTGATGTGTAGTTTTTAAGTTCATGCAGGGGGATCTCACGCTTGAGTCGGCGAACAAACTGTACGTCGACCATGTACCAGCGCGGATTTTGCGGGGTGCTCCCCGGATCATAGTACTTGCTATGGGGATCAAAGGCGGATGGGTCGGGGTAGGCTGCCTTGACGACCCGCATTACGCCGACAACGGCAGGTTGCTTGCAGCTGGAATGGTAAAACAGGGCCAGATCGCCGGGTTTCATCTGGTCGCGCAGCATATTGCGAACCTGATAATTACGCACGCCGTCCCAGTGTTCTGTCTGCCGGGGGCGGTTGGCGAGATCCTCGATACTGAAGACATCGGGCTCTGATTTCATGAGCCAGTAGTTCATGGCGCTGATTCCGGCTATGTAGCGGGTGCGTGATGCACCTGGTGGTTGAACTCATAGAGTGCGGCGTCCGTGACGACAGCATCCAGCGGTACATCCCAGGGTTGTGCCTCCAGCCCGGGCTGGTGTTGAAAGTCATAGGCCGTGCCCATGAGCCGGGGTTTGCGCCAGTGACTGTGCCGGTGCAGGAAGGCAAAGCTGCGATCGTAGTAACCACCGCCCATGCCGAGGCGATTACCCTGTGTATCGAAACCCACTAACGGCATGAGCACCAGGTCCAGCCGCCGCAGGGGAAAGCCGCGCGCCCGCTTGTGATGACGAGGTTCGGGAATGCCATAGCGGTTTTGCTCCAGCACGGTATCGGTGGTGAAGGGTACAAACCAGAGTCGATGAGTGTGTCGATGGCCGACAATGGGCAGATAGCAGTGCTTGCCCTGTTGCCAGGCGTAGTCAATGAGTGGCCGCAGGTCGATCTCGCCATCATTGGGCAGGTATACGGCGATGTGCCGGCTTTGCTGAAAGAGTCTTGAATGACGCGCCTGTTCGAGGAGTTGGGTGGCCGCGTGTTGTCGCTGCTGATGGGTCAGGCGGTGTCTCGCGGCGCGCAGCTGTTGGCGGAGTTGAGAGCGTGCTTGTGCAGTCATAGGCTGTGTCGTAATAAAAGTGGGATGGCCCCCGCCTGTACCGTTCCGGGTTCTATTGCCCGAACCAAAAGTTCAAGCGTGGGTCCGCATATCGTTACAGAACTTTTGAACTACGCATGCGCCTGGCACTAAGGCCGGACGTGTAATTGCTCGGTTGCCGTAACAAGTTTGGTCCCGGGGGTAGATATTAAGGCTCAAGCGCGTTATAGGAGCCCGGATCGCGCCAGTCGCTGGCGGTGAACTCCACTGGACTTCACATACCGCAGGGGTCATCCCGAGTTTTTAGAATACTCTCAATTGGGGGATAAAAAAAGGCTCTAGCCGCCAGCTTCTAGGACTTGTTTTTACAGTAGGGTTGCCGGAGCGTAGCGTAGGTATGCTTGATGAAACCCGCAGGGGTTCTAAGTGTGCCGGAGCGTAGCGTAGGTATACTTGATGACGCCTGGAGCCAGAGGCGAAGGTGCCCATAACGAAACTCAAAGAGGTTCTTTGGGTGACGAAGGGGTTCTAAGTGTGATCAAGCGATAGCGGTGCCACCGAAAAGAATGCCGGAACCGCTTCTCTTGTTCCGGCCTACTTCTAAAACACAGGGGCGAGGGATCAGATCTCTAATTGACGGCTGCGGTAGAGTGCTTCTTCGATGCGGTTTTGCAGGTTACGAATGCGCTCGCCGGCCTTGGAGGCCGTGGTGGACTGGGGGGCGGCGGGGGTGTCGTTATTTTGCAACAATTCGTAAGTGATATTGAGCGCCGCCATCACGGCAATACGATCGGTGCCAATAACCTTGCCGGTGTCACGGATTTCGCGCATTTTTTTATCGAGATAATCGGCGGAGGCCTGCAGGGCGCTGCGCTCCTCTTCGGCGCAGGCCACCATGTATTCCTTGCCCAGGATACGGACGGTCATGCCCTCTGCTTTAGTCATTTTCCATTGCCTTTAATCTGGAGATCATGGCCTCGACGCGGCTGCGGGCCAGTTCGGTTTTTTCCACCAGTTGGGCCTTTTCGGAGAGCAGGCTGTTCTGGTTGTGGCGCAGGGATTTGTTTTCCGCCTGCAGGCGCTCGACGGCGGTGATCAGGTCGTCGACGCGGTCTTCAAGTTTTTTGATATCCAGTTCTTCCATTGGTCTTCGCGTCTCGTAAATCGGATGGGACAAGTGGCAATATAGAGCCCAATGGCATCAGGGTCAACGGCCTGGGCGTTGGGGATGATGCCCTGGCCGTGCTACGATCGGGACGACGCTACGTAGCGCACGTTTACCCCCGGATCAGGTCCAATGACACAAGCAGATACCCCACCCACCTACACCGGTTTTACGACCCTGATTCGCCAGGCCCAGGGCGATCTGTCTCCGGCGGAATGCCATGGCGTGCTGGTGGCCCTGCTCGCAGTCCAGAGCAAACCCACGGCGGAATACTGGCTGACGGAGGTCTTGCCCGACGCGATTGCCAGCGCCAGCAGCGGCGATGTCCTGGCCCGCGAGAGCGTGCAGCAACTGGTGGCCCTGTTCCAGCGCAGTCAACGACAACTGGAGGGGGATGGCTTTAATCTCGACCTGTTATTGCCCGAGGATGAGGAGCGTCTGGCGCTGCGCACTGAGGCGCTGAGCAGCTGGTGTCGAGGCTTTTTGTATGGCCTGGGCTTGTCCGGGATTGGCGACATCGATCGTCTACCCGATGACCTGCCGGAGATCCTGCACGACATGGAGAAAATCAGTCATGCACAGGACTATGAGGCAGAGGACGCGGAGGAGGATGAACGCGCCTTCACGGAACTGGTGGAATACGTCCGGGTGGGCGCGCTGATGTTAAATGAAGAGTTTCGTAACATGCATCGGCAACCGGGCGGCAGTCGCCAGACCCATTAACATTCGAACACGTACACAGGCGGGTAGGGCTGTATGAATAAGCAGGAATTTGTGCGACGCCGTAAGCAACTGATGCAGGTCATGGCCCCCGGTTCGGTGGCCATTTTGCCGGCGGCGCCCATGCGCATCCGCAACCGCGACGTCGAGTATCACTATCGCCAGGACAGCGACTTTTACTACCTGACTGGATTCTCCGAACATGATGCGGTGACGGTCATTATCCCCGGGCGTGAACACGGCGAGTACATTCTGTTCTGTCGCGAGCACGACCCGGAAAAGGCGCTCTGGAATGGACCGCATGCGGGGCAGGAGGGGGCGGTTGAGGCCTATGGCGCCGATGATTCGTTTCCCATTGATGATATCGATGACATCCTGCCGGGCATGCTCGAGGGCAAGGACCGCGTCTACTACACCATGGGCAATCACCCGGACTTTGATCAACGCCTCATCGGCTGGGTCAATCGCCTGCGCAAACAGGCGCGCGCCGGTGTACATACGCCGGGCGAGTTCGTCGCCCTGGACCACCTGCTGCATGAGATGCGCCTGTTCAAGAGCCCGACCGAACAGCGCATCATGCGCAAGGCGGCCAGGATCTCCGCCAGGGCGCACTGTCGTGCCATGAAAAAGTGCAAACCGGGCCTGCGTGAATATCAGGTTGAGTCCGAGCTGCTCTATAGCTTTATGCAGCAGGGGGCGCGTTTTACCGCCTATTCCTCCATTGTTGGCGGCGGTGCCAACGGCTGTATCCTGCACTACATCGATAATCAGGACGTGCTGCAGGACGGTAAACTCCTGTTGATCGATGCCGGTGCCGAACTGGACCACTATGCCTCAGACATTACCCGCACCTTTCCTGTTAACGGCCGCTTTAGTCCGGCGCAGCGGGCGTTGTATGAGATCGTTCTCGAGGCCCAGTATGCGGCCATCGAACAGGTCCGCCCGGGCAATCACTGGAACGACCCGCACGATGCCGCGGTGCGTGTGATCACCACAGGACTGAAGTCGCTGGGGCTACTCAAGGGCAGTGTCAATAAACTCATCAAGGACGAGGCCTACAAACCCTTTTATATG
>JAWOIE010000113.1:0-8677 GCA_046484825.1 Gammaproteobacteria bacterium
GCATAGACACCGGCAATATTGGTCTGCTGATATTCATCCACCGGGATATAACCATTGTGGTCATAATGCACACCGGCGGCATCGAGGTGCAGCGGCGCCGTGTTGGGCGCGCGGCCAATGGCCCAGACCAGGGCGTCGATATTTTCCAGGTGCACCCCCCCGGAGCACTGAATGCTGAGTTGCCCACTGGAGTCCCGTGTGACCTTTTCAACATTGATGTTGGACATGATATTGACGCCGGCATTCATCATTTCTTCCATAAGGGCATCGCGCAGCATGGTGTCGAAACTGGAAAGAAAGTGGTCGCGACGCAGTAACATACTGACCTCGCTACCGAGGCCATTGAGAACGCCGGCGAGTTCCACGGCGATATAACCGGCGCCGACGACGACCACCCGTTTGGGTTGTTGTTGCAAGGCAAAAAAACCGTCAGAGGTAATGCCATGCTCGGCACCGGGGATATCGGGAATAATGGGATAGCCGCCGGGGGCGATGACAATGTGATCGGCGGTGTAGTGTTTACCGCCGACCTCCACGGTGTGGGCATCAATGAACCTGCCGGTGCCCTGCAGGTGATCGATGTTGGAATCCTTCAGGTAATTGCCATACCAGTCGAGAATGCCTTTGATGTAGCCTTCGCGTGCCGCCACCAGTTTGGCCCAGTCGAAGTGTTTGACGCTGACATCAAAGCCATAGCCGGCGGCGGTCTGGATGGCCTCGGCAATTTCCGAAGCAAACCACATGACCTTTTTGGGGACGCAACCGATGTTGACACAGGTGCCACCGAGTTTTTGATTTTCGATCACAGCGGTTTTTTTGCCGTACTCCGCGGCCCGCTCGGCGGCAGACAGGCCACCGCTACCGGCGCCGATGGCAATGAGATCATAATGTGTGGTCATGCAGGTAACCTTGTGTTTGAAAGGGCGATAGCGAATTCTACCAGTTATGCGCGTCACCATCGAACCTGTTTCAGGTAGACTATGCGTCATTAAATTCAGTGCATAGAGGATTTCAACATGAGTGAAGGTCTACAACTCTCCCGTCCCCTGATCGACAGCGTGATGCAGGTCATCGGCCAGCATGACGCCGAGGCGCAAAAGGACATGATGGTGGCGATTCAGTATCTGAGCGCGATTACCGGTTTTTTTGTCGCCGACTACCCCGGCTCCGATGCGGAGCGTGAAGAGGTGCTGGAGTACCTGAATGGTCTCATGCGTCATGTCTGTGACGACAAGCGCAGGCAGAGTCAGCAGCCGACCGCAGCCTCGCCGGCCGCGGCGCCAGCCGGCAGAAGCGTGGCCACGGACAATCCTGCGGTGGGTATCTGGAAGCCGGAATAGGCCTTGCGCGTGCCGTGCCCGCCGGCAGGGTTTTTCCTATTAAAACCTTGTTTTTTTTGGTAAATTAACCCGTCCGGGGCAGGTGTGTTCGCCTCGTCGCTGTGATGGGGGAACATATGTCAGGCATTACTAGGAACGGCCCCGCGCGTTCGGGTGACGGCGCGCTGCGGTGGTTGGTTTTGCTCCTGGGGGCGGTGCTGCTCACGGCCTGCAGCCAGGAGAGCGCAACGCCGGACCCGGCGGAGGTGGCCGAGGTCTCGGCCCTGCAACACGCCGACCAGCACCTCGATCGTCGTTATGTCTGTCCCATGCACCCCAAAATCATCAAGGACCAGCCGGACAACTGCCCGCTGTGCGGCATGGCGCTGGTGGAAAGGCGTATTGATGTAAGCGCCGAGGCCTATCCCCAGGTCAGCCTGGACGCGGCGGTGGTACAGACCCTGGGCGTGCGCACGGCGGAGGTGGAGCGCGGCGAGTTGTGGAAGTTTATCAAGACCGTCGGCTACGTCTCGTATAATGAAGAGAATCTCACGGTGGTGGAAATGCGCACCCAGGGCTGGATCGAAAACCTGGCGGTGCGCGGTAAGGGCCTGCCGGTCAAAAAGGGCCAGTTGCTGTTTGAGCTCTACTCGCCGGAATATTTAAAGGTCCAGAAAGAATTCATTGCCGCACAGAAAAAAGACCAGTCCGGTATCCGCATGCAGTACTCCCAGCGTCAGGAGAGTATTGAGGCGCGCGACAAGTTGCGTTACCTGCAAATCCCCGAGAGCACCCTCAACCGCATCGCCCGCGAGGGCAAGCCACAGTACCGTATCCCGGTGTACGCCAGTCATCCGGGGACCATCGTCAAACTCAACATCAGCAAACAGCAGTATGTGTATCCCTTTGAAGAATTACTGACCCTCGCCGACACCTCGACCATGTGGGTAGAGGCGCGGGTCTATGAACACCAGCTGGACTGGTTGCGCCTGGGGCTGCTGGCCGATGTCGAGGTCAAGGCCTTGCCCGGGACGACCTATAAGGGCGAGGTCAACTTTATCTACCCCGAGCTGGACCCCAGGACCCGCTCGCTGCGGGTGCGCCTGCGCGTGCCCAATCCCGATGGTCGCCTGCGTCCCAACATGTTCGCCTCGGTGAATATTTACGGCGGCCCGAAAAAGGATGTCCTGAAAATTCCGCGTGAGGCCCTGATCGTGACCGGCACGCGTGAGAGCGTCGTGCTCGATCGTGGCGACGGCCGCTTCCAGCCGGTGGATGTGGTGGCCGGCATGCAAAGCCATGGCGAGGTCGAGATCCTCTCCGGCCTCAGGGAGGGGGAGCGCGTGGTCACCTCGGGACAGTTTCTTATCGACTCCGAGGCCAACCTGCAGGCCAGTTTTAACCGTCTCCATACCGACGACCGTCAGGGCGAGTAGCCGACATGCTGGCAAGCCTGATTCGCTGGTCCATCGACAATCGTATTTTTGTGCTGGCCAGCATGATCATCCTGACGGGCTGGGGACTGCTCTCCCTGAAACAGACACCACTGGATGCCATCCCGGATTTGTCCGACGTGCAGATCATTGTGCGCACCAGCTTTGCCGGTCAGTCGCCGCAGGTGGTCGAGGACCAGGTCACCTACCCCATCACCACGACCCTGTTGTCCGTCCCCGGTGCACAGGTGGTGCGGGGCTACTCGTTCTTTGGCGACTCCTATGTCTATGTGATTTTCGAAGATGGCACCGACCTCTACTGGGCGCGTAGCCGGGTGCTGGAGTATTTAAACCAGGCCACCGCGAGCCTGCCCGAGGGCGTCAAGCCGCGCATTGGTCCGGATGCCACCGGGGTCGGCTGGGTCTATTCCTATGCCCTGGTCGACAGGAGCGGGCAGCACGACCTGGCGCAACTGCGCAGCCTGCAGGACTGGTTCCTAAAGTTTGAGTTACAGACCATCCCCGGCGTGGCCGAGGTGGCAACGGTCGGTGGCATGGTGCGCCAGTACCAGGTGGTCGCCAATCCAGAACAGCTCCGCGCCTATGGCATTTCCCTGGCACAGCTGGCCAGCGCCATCCGCAAGAGCAACGCCGAGGTGGGCGGCTCGGTGATCGAACTGGCCGAAGCGGAGTACATGATCCACACGCGCGGCTATCTCAGCTCACTGGAGGACATTGAACGTATCCCGGTTGCGGTGACCGAGAACAATATCCCCCTGCTGGTGAAGGACCTGGCGACCCTACAGATCGGCCCGGAGATGCGTCGCGTGGTCGCCGACCTGGACGGCCAGGGGGAGATTACCGGCGGCATTATTGTCATGCGCTATGGCGAGAATGCCCTGACCACGATCGAGGCGGTCAAGACCAAACTGGCGGAGCTGCGACAGGGCCTGCCGCCGGGCGTGGAGATCGTCGAGACCTATGACCGTTCCGATTTGATCCTGCGCGCGGTGGATAACCTGAGCAACAAGCTTATTCAGGAATTTATTGTCGTCGGCCTGGTGTGTCTGCTGTTTCTGTTTCACCTGCGCTCCGCCCTGGTCGCCATTGTCACCCTGCCGCTGGGGATCCTGACCGCCTTTATTGTCATGCACGGGCAGGGCATCAATGCCAACATCATGTCCCTGGGGGGCATTGCCATTGCCATCGGCGCCATGGTCGATGCCGCCATTGTCATGATCGAAAACGCGCACAAGCACATCGAGCGCTGGCAGGCGCAACACCCTGGCAAGACACTGGTCCATGAAGCGCGCTGGGCCCTGATCAGCAAGGCCGCCTGTGAAGTCGGCCCCGCGCTGTTCTTTTCCCTGTTGATTATCACCCTGAGTTTTCTGCCGGTGTTCACCCTGCAGGCGCAGGAGGGGCGGCTATTCAGCCCGCTGGCCTATACTAAGACCTACGCCATGGCCGCGGCGGCCGGTCTGTCCGTGACCCTGGTGCCGGTGCTCATGGGCTATTTTATTCGCGGTCGCATTCCCCGCGAGGAGCAGAACCCGCTCAATCGCTGGCTCATTGCCAAATACAAACCCCTGCTAGAAAACGTCCTGCAGCGCCCGCGCCGCGCCACCACCATTAGCCTCATTGTCCTGCTGTCGACCGTCCTGCCCCTCGGCGGGGTCAGTGGTCTGCTGGCCCCCCTTAAGTGGCCGGCGCAGGCGCTCGGTGTCGTCAGCGGTCCGCCCGAGGACGGCAGCCTGCGCGCCGGTTATCTCGACACGGTACAGGGCTGGCAGGCGTCCCTCAGCCGCGGCTGGCGCAACAGCTTTGCCGGCGTGCCGCTGCTGGCGCGCTTTGCCTCGGGGCTGGGCAGCGAGTTTATGCCCGAACTCTATGAGGGCGACCTGATGTACATGCCGACGACCCTGCCCGGTCTGTCCATTGGCAAGGCGCAGCAGTTGTTGCAGCAGACCGACCGCCTGATTGCCAGCCTGCCCGAGGTCCAGCAGGTGTTCGGCAAGATCGGTCGTGCCGACACGGCAACTGACCCGGCGCCGCTCACCATGATCGAGACCATCATCCAGCTAAAGCCGCGCGACGCATGGCGCAAGGGTATGACCCTGGAAAAACTCATTGCCGAACTGGACCAGACGGTAAAAATACCGGGACTGACCAATGCCTGGCTCATGCCCATCAAGACCCGCATCGACATGCTCTCCACCGGCATCAAGACCCCGGTGGGCGTCAAGGTCGCCGGTCCGGAGCTGGCGGTGATTGAAGACATCGGTCGGGCGATCGAGCAGGTACTGATGGATGTCAGGGGTACGGCCTCGGCCTACTCGGAGCGGGTCAGCGGCGGGCGTTATATTAGTGTGACACCGGATCGGGACAAGGCGGCCTATCACGGCGTCAACATGGCGGAGATCAATGACGTGATCAGTGCCGCGGTCGGTGGCATCACGGTCAGCAATACCGTGGAGGGTTCGCGACGCTACCCCATTAATTTGCGCTTTGCCCGCGAGGTGCGCGACGACCTGGAAAAGCTGGCCGAGCTGCCGGTGATCTCCAGCAGCGGGGTGGAGATCGCGCTCGGTGAGATTACCGCTATCGACATCGTCGATGGCCCGCCCATGCTGAAGAGTGAAAACGCCCGCCTCAATGGCTGGACCTTTGTGGATATCCGCGATGTGGACCTTGGGGGCTATGTCAAAAACGCACAACGTGCCGTGCGCGAGGGGGTCGAACTGCCGCCGGGTTACTCCATTACCTGGGCGGGACAGTATGAGTATCTCCTTCGCGCCAACGATAAACTCATGCAGGTGATCCCGCTTACCCTGATGATTATTTTTCTGTTGCTGTACCTGATTTTTCGCCGCATGGGTGAAGTGGTGCTGGTGATGGCCACGGTGCCCTTTGCCCTCATTGGTGGTTTCTGGCTGGTGTTCCTGCTCGGCTATCACCTGTCGGTGGCCACCGCCGTGGGCTTTATTGCCCTGGCCGGGGTGGCCGCCGAGTTTGGTGTGATCATGCTGGTCTATCTCGACAATGCGGTCAGGGAACGCCAGCAGGCCCAGCAACTGAATACCGCAGCGGACCTGAGCGCGGCCATTATCGAGGGCGCGGTCATGCGCGTGCGTCCCAAGGCCATGACCGTGGCGGTGATCATGGCCGGTTTGATCCCGATTATGATCGGTCAGGGCACCGGTTCGGAGGTCATGCAACGCATCGCCGCGCCCATGATCGGCGGTATGATCACCGCACCCTTGCTGTCCCTGCTGGTGATCCCGGGGGTCTACTATTTGTGGAAGCGCCGGGCGCTGCGCATTTAACTCCCCTCAGAGCTGGTGTGAAGGTCGTATTTAGCCGTATTTATCGGGGGGCGAGCAGCACGCAGGCATGCCGTCGTCGGCCGTGCCCAATAAGCTGATCTGAAAAGGTCGCGGTGTCACTGGCGCGGCTGGGCCTCTTTCTTAGTTTCGCGCCGACAGCGCTCGCCTTTCCCAGAGCGGCCGGTCTCATCGCTGTGCGGGTTGTGTGCGCCATGGACGCGCAGGTGCTGCGCCGCCATGTCACGCGGACCACAACCCGGGCGACATAAAAAAAGGGAGGCATAAAGCCTCCCTTTGCTGGCTAAGCGAGTCGCAACTCGCAGCCGTGTGTTGCCCTAGACCACGGTCACCGAGGTGCGGGTCGTCCCCAGCACCTGGCCAGTCACCCAGTGAATGATGTCCGTTTCAATCAGGTAAGTCCCGGTCTGGGTCGGTTCAAAGATAATGTCATAGCGCTCGGCAGAGGCGGCACGGATCTGGGTCACGCTCACCGGCCGCGGCAGGGGGCGACCATCGGAGGAGTAGATCTTGCCCGTCAGGCCGCCAAAGCGGATACGCTGTGGGTGATACCCGGCACAGACATAACGCGCCAGCAGCTTCTGACCGCGTTGTACCGTGGCGGAGATCGGCGGCAGGTTCATGGCGCTGTTGCCACTGCCATCCACACCGGTAATAACGAAGTAGTCCGGGTTGAGTTCATTCAGACCCACATCGCCGCCACAGGTGCCCGCATCCCAGGGCAGGGTATGCCAGGAGGAGTCGATCTCATCCACCACCCAGAAGGCCTCGACGTCATAGCTGGGACCACCGGAGAACAGCGTGCCCGGGCCTTCCGGCGGGTCAACAATGAGGGCACCGTACATACCCATTTCCGCATGGAGCACGGTGTTGGTATGGCAGTGATAAAAGTAGGTGCCGGCATGGGACGGGCGCCACTGGTACGTGTAGGTGCCATTGGCGACGTCCCAGGTGATATGACCGACGCCATCCGAATGGTCGGCGGGTTCGATACCGTGGTGATGGACGGTATGCATCCACATCATGCCGACGTTCAGACGGGTATGGACAATCTGACCCTGACGCATGCGCATGGCGGGTGACGGGAAGGTGCCGCCACCCATACCGCCGCCGCCACCGCCGCCCATACCGCCCATGTTGCCGCCATCGTCGCTGAAGCCCCACATGTTAATGGTGCGACCGTCGTCCATGGTCAACGGAATTTGCATGTCGATACCGAGATTATAAGTCACATTGGGGGTGACCAGACCCGGGGTGGCCGGCGCGCCGGGGTAGACATAGCAGGCGCCGCCCATGCCGCCGCCACCGCCACCGCCACCACCACCACCGCCACCACCGTCCATGCCGCCGGAGGTGGTGCTAGTGGATGTATCTGTGCTACTTGATCTTCTTCTCTTGCCCATGATTGTTCTCCCCTTTATTCAAAGAAAATGTCAGTTAACGCGCCAAACATATACAGGCCACCGCCTGCGGTCTGGGACATTTCCGTGTGTAGATGCATTGGATAGACCCCTGTGGTGACAGGTGGCCAGGCATCCGGTGGGGCCTCAAAGGGGAATATGGCGTCGAACTTGCCTTTATTGCCTTCAAGGTAAATGGCATCTTTTGACCAGACATCGGGACGAATCTGGCCGTTATCGGTAATCCATTCCATGTGGTTGCCATGGGTATGTACCGACTGCTGGCACTTGCCGGCATTGAGGACGCGCACCAGGGTACGGTCACCGATGTGGCCGTGCAGCGCCGAGCGTGGGTCGGCCATGGCGTCGATGTTCGGGTCATGGTTGCCGGGCGCGCCGGGTGGCCGTGCCATCAGACCGTTGAGGGTGAAATAGCGCGGGCTGTAGCGACTACTGGGGGTGCCGCCATTGCGAATGGTGTTGTGCCAGACCGGGTCGATGTCATTGAACAGCCAGAAATACTGCTGCACAAAGGTCGGGCTGCCGGCATACAACTGGTTACTACGACCTTTGGGCATGATGGCAAAGCCGCCATGCAGACCGACCAGGCGGTTATAGGGGGCATTGGAGGGGTCCAGATACATGTAGGAACCGGGGGTGCCGGCGGTAAAACTCAGGGTGCGGCTGGTGCCGGCGTCGATGCGCAGGGTACTGATGCCAAGGCCATCAATCGTAAAGTAGTGACGTCGACCCAGGGTGTTCACAATAGTGATATTGACGGTGTCGCCTTCCTGTACAATGAGCTGGTCCCCCGGCACATTGAGCACATTACTGCTGGAGCTGAAGCCCTTGAAATAGACGTTCACGCCATCGGGCTGGGTAATAAAGCCATCGGTGATGTAAAAGGTCTTGTTAATAGTGGCGGCGTGCGCGCGGGGTGTCCATGTGATTAGGCCCGTGGTGGCCAGGGCGGCAGTAGCCATCCCGGCACCGCCCAGCTTTAAAAAGCTTCTTCGTTTCATGGTTGATCCTCTCGTTGATGATGGACGTTGTGCTGCATTTTTATGATGCTTGTATCGGTTTTGGGGATTGCATTACAAAACGAGGGATAATATGCATGATTTTTATGCAGACATAAATACATTAAATAAGTAGTACGGAATATTCTGCTTTTCTTATTT
>JAWOIE010000185.1:0-2891 GCA_046484825.1 Gammaproteobacteria bacterium
GGTGAAAACAGGGTGTGTGGCTAACCGGGTCATGGCAAAGGCTCCTTGTTCTGCGTTGTTCTTCGCAATGCTGCATCACTTTAGCATAGCAAACTGTATATTAGTAATTTCTTATATTTAAGGCGAGATACTGATATATCAAGCAAAAAAAACCCTCCATGGGGAGGGTCGAGTATATCGTTATCGAAAAACTTTGCGATTATTTTCTGTGTTCACCAAACTGCTCCACCATCACGCGCAGGTCACCGGCGGTCTTGGCCAGTTCATGGCCCACCAGCGTCGCTGAGCTCACCTGCGACACAGTCGTGTGCGATGAGCCGCTGATTTCCTGGATATTGGCGTTGATCTCATCCACCACCAATCTTTGCTCACTGGCTGCAGAGTCGATCTGGGCATTCATATCATTAATGGTCTGCACCGCCCCGGCGATCTCTGCCAGGGCCTCGGCCGACAGCTCCACCTGGGTGACGCTCGCGGTGGCACGCTTGCGCACGTGGCTCATTTCGCTCACCGCATGGTCGACCCCGCCCTGGAGCTTTTCAATAATCCCCTGGATCTCGCGGGTCGAGTCCTGGGTACGACTGGCCAGGGTACGCACTTCATCGGCCACCACGGCAAAACCCCGCCCCTGCTCACCGGCACGGGCCGCTTCAATGGCTGCGTTCAGGGCCAGCAGGTTGGTCTGCTCGGCAATCCCCTTGATGACGTCCAGCACCTCACCGATGGTCTGACTGTCGTCCGCCAGCTTCTGGATGGAGGCCTCGGCTTTATCCACATCGGTCGACAGGCCTTCGATAATCCCCATGGCCTCGGTCACCGTCTGCGCACCGCGATGGCTCTGCTCGGCCGCCTCTTTGGCCGCTGTGGCGGCCTGACTGGCGTGATTGGCCACCTCGGCCACGGACGAGGTCATTTCATTAATGGCGGCGGCAATCTGATCGGTGCGGCCCTGCTGACCGGACAGCTCGGCACTGGAACTGTCCATGGAGCGGGCCAGGCTGATCGTGCCTTCCATGAGGCTATGCGCCTCCTGTTCAATACGCTTGAGCACGGTCCTGACCCGCGCCTGCACCATCTTGTTGGCCAGTTGCAGCTGACCGATCTCATCGCAGCGGCCGGTGTAGACATACTTCATAATGGGGTTATCGACCACCTGCCGGGCCTCTTCTGCCGCCCGGATCAGCGGCCGGCCGACAAAATTGACCACCACGGCACTCACCAGCCCGGTCAGGGCGAATAAGCCTGCGCTCATCATAGTCAGCATGTCGCTCATCAGCAGGCCGACGGCAACGGCCAGCGGCACAATGAAGGCCGTAAAGGCCATGCGCTTGACCAGGCCAATCTGCTTGAGCCAGGCAAACCAGTGTTTCTTGCCCGCCCAGATACCTTTGTAAAAGGCCTCGGCTCGCGCCCGCACCTTGTCATCGGCCAGCACACGGGTGGACTCATAACCGGAGATCTGGCCCTGCTTGTACATGGGCGTGACATAGGCATCGACCCAGTAGTCGTCACCATTCTTGCAGCGATTCTTGACCATACCCATCCACTGCTTGCCTGCCTTGATGGTCGCCCAGAGGTCGCTAAAGGCCGCCGGCGGCATGTCCGGGTGGCGTACGATGTTGTGGTTTTTACCCAGCAGCTCCTCTTCGGTGAAGCCACTGATTTTTATAAAGTCTTCATTGATAAAGGTAATGGCACCCTTGGGGTCGGTGGTGGAGGTAATGACATCTGTCTTGCCAAGGTGGAGTTCCTTGTTGGTAACCGGGAGATTCTTTTTCATGCTACTTCACACCTGTAATTTGTTTGTTCTTCGTTAAGCCTAAAAACTCCCCGCAGCGAGGCCTTGCGGTTTCGCGTCAAGGAAGAATCCCTGTGATTTATAGGATAATTTCCACAAGATTTGTGTAGCTTATCGGCGGGGTACAAATATTCTTGAGTCCATGGCTGGTTAATACGCACCAAAAGTGGTCAGCCAAATCGCCAGTTCACCCTTGAAGACTTTCTGCGTAGAATGGCGTCCTGAAGACTTCACACGACTTTTCATAAAGGCTGATATGGCGCAATACATTTACACCATGAACCGGGTCGGCAAGGTCGTCCCGCCCAAACGCAAAATCCTCGATAACATTTCCCTGTCCTTCTTCCCCGGCGCCAAGATTGGCGTCCTCGGCCTGAATGGCTCCGGTAAATCGACCCTGTTACGCATTATGGCTGGTGTCGATACCGAGATTGAGGGCGAGGCCCGCCCCCAGCCCGGCATTCACATTGGTTACCTGCCACAGGAGCCGCAGCTGGACGACAGCAAGGATGTGCGCGGCAATGTGGAAGAGGCCCTGGGCGAGATCACCGCCGCGCAAAAACGCCTCGATGAGGTCTATGCCGCCTACGCCGAACCCGATGCCGACTTTGACGCCCTGGCCGCCGAGCAGGCCACGCTGGAAAACCTGTTGCAGGCCAGTGACGGCCACAACATCGAGCGCACGCTGGAAATCGCCGCCGACGCCCTGCGCCTGCCACCCTGGGACGCGGACGTCAGCAAACTCTCCGGCGGTGAGCGCCGCCGCGTGGCCCTGTGCAAACTGCTGCTCTCCAGACCGGACATGCTGCTGCTGGACGAACCCACCAACCACCTGGATGCGGAGTCGGTCGCCTGGCTGGAACACTTTTTACATGACTATAGTGGCACCGTAGTCGCCGTCACTCATGACCGCTACTTTCTCGACAACGTCGCCGGCTGGATCCTGGAACTGGATCGTGGCCACGGCACCCCCCGGGGGGGCAACTATTCCTCCTGGCTGGAAAAGAAGAAAAAACGCCTGGAGACAGAAGAGAAACAGGAAAATCCCCGCATGAAGGCCATGAAGGAAGAGCTGGAGTGGGTGTGCGCCAAC
>JAWOIE010000211.1:0-10535 GCA_046484825.1 Gammaproteobacteria bacterium
GGACGACCTGATGAATTACTTCCGGATACCTATCCACAATGGCACCGTGGAGGGGTTAAATAACAAGGCAAAGGTGATCAGCCATAAGGCATATGGATTCCGGACCGCAAAGAGCTATATCCGGAACCTGTACCACTGCATGGCCGAGCTACCTTTGCCGAAAACCGTGCATACATTTACGTGACGAACCAATAAATATGAAACCATTGCCTTTAAATGTTAGTGATACTCCACCAGAAGACTGGAATACACTGTGTCTCACGTTTGGTTACATTTTTTATCATCCGGAGTGGCATACCGTATTAAACGTAGGGTTCGCTGCTAGAACAGTTTATGTTCGGCAAATTAAAAGTAAAACATATTTTTCCATAAGTATATTCAAGGTGGGCCCATTCAGGATAGGTTATCTTGGATTCCCTGTCGGAGGTGCTCTTGCTGGAGAGCTTAACGAGTCACTGCTGCTATCGTTGAAGAATAGTGGTCTTACTCTGGATATACTTCGTGTTTCGGTCAGTGCTTTCAGCAAGCCACTGGAATTAACAGCTAACTGTTTTTCAAGCCCGGAAACAGCTGTTGTCGATTTGGAAAAGTGGAGCTTGAAATTTTGTCCGAAGTTACGGCGTGGTTTGAAAAAGGCTCATAAAAACAACGTTATTTTCCATGATTTGATGAGTGATAAATATGCCAGTGAATTATACGAAATGTATCGTTTAACAGTATTGACCCACGGTGGCCAAGTTAAATACACGCGCGAATATTTTTCTGCGCTATTAAATCTTGCACAACGAAGCGATCGAGTACGGTGCATTGGCGGGTTTTTTGGAAATGAAATGTGTGGTTTTGTTGTCGCCGTTCTTGATGCGAAGACGGGCTATTACTTGCACGGTGCAACCGACAAAGGCGGGAAAGGTTTGGGTATATCAGATTTATTAATACATGAGGCTATACAATGGGCGCAAAAGGAGGGCATGACAGGTTTCAACTTGATGTCTTCTCCAGTGACTCAGCCAGGGCTGGTGAGGTATAAGGAAAAATTTGGCGCTGTGACAAGGCAGCATAAAACCTATGAGTTAACACTGTCTCCACTGCGTGCTGGTGTTTTCAAGTTAGCTCTGTGGATGTATTACAAGATCAAAGGTACGTTTCATTTACGCTGATGACGCATTATTGTTGTCTCCTCTTTTAGCCGCCCACTCGAATATAGCCCATAAAGCCCCGTACACTGTCAACCTCAGAATTAGAAGGAGAGAGCTCGCTATAATCCCTACCGAGATGGGTAGAGTTACGTATGGTGAGATAACGCCTATAACCACCTCTCTGACTCCAATATTTCCCGGCGTGATCGATACTTGAGCCAATGCATTTAGTACAACAGCAAAATGTGAAACCTCTATAAGACTCAATTCGTAACCAAGCCCCCTCAATAAACAGTAAAATGCTGTTACTGTGCATATGTATAATCCCAGTGCGATAAGTATCAGTGTGGGAATACAACTTGCGTAACGTACTGCTAAAAGTTGTGGTATGTAAAGGCTCACACAAAAGCTGGCAATCAACATGATGGCGCTGTAGCCCCATGGAAAAATCAGCCATATGAGCGCAATTATACTAATATAAATCGAAACTAATGAAGCAATAAAAAAGAAATACAAAAAATTCTGCCAACTTACGGCATAATGTCGCATCAAGTTGTGTAATAGCAGGATTGTTCCGGTGCGGCCGGGAAAAACGGTGTTAAAAAAGCCTCTTCTAGCATTAAATAGTGCCGGATAGAACCAGTGAGGACTTTTATTGTGAGCTTTGAGAAATATAGTTACTTGCCAAAGCTGAAATATGAACATAACAAAAATCACGGCTAAGCTAAGAAGTAACCACTGAAGTTGTAGTTCCCAAAGTTCACTTGGTGCATGCCATAAGCCGTAACTTATAGCGATAATGAAGAGGCTGTAACCCATAGGGGCTTTTATCATGTTCCATACTTGAATGAACGGTATACAAAGCTCTTTAGTCTTGATTAATATAGAATTTTTCATTTAATGCCATAAATTCTTCACGGACTAACCGAAGTTGGGGCTGATCGATCCTCAATTCAGATGATGCATGAAATGCTTGAGGTATTTTGCTGTTTCTAGGATATGCAGTATAGCCTAAGGGTTTTAACCATGTCTGAATACGATGGAGGCTACTATGAGGGTCTTCGCATAAGTCGGTGTAATTAATTTCTAGTACGCGGTTTTGTGCAAAATGCTCTAAATCCCTCAAAGGAATTGCCTCAGAGTAGAAGACTTGCCGGGTTACCTGTTGCCATAGAGGTAGATTAAGCCATTCGCGGTAGTGTGGCGGCTTTACTGACCACCACTGTTGACCGTCATGTTGCATTCTGCCACGAAGCAATGACTGGAATACCATCATAGGATCACGTCGTACAAATAAAAACCTCGCTTCTGGTAGGATGCGGGCTATAACACCAGCGGAGATGCCAATGTAAAGGTTCTTGAATACCCAGGGACGATTTGTGATTGCGGCCAGTGAGTCAAGGCAATTACGTAAGTCTGTATACGAGTCAGTGTCTAATTGATACGGGCTGTGGTAATGGCCCATAGTCGCATTTTCCGGGAACCACTGGTACCAGAAATGAGCATGTTCACTTGGTGAAAAAAGGCCTTTCACTGAACCGTAGTTAGATGTGAAAATCGGTTTTGGTCGACCAAGAATGGGTTTCAGTAAGCGGGTTATAAGATTGCTGGCTCCATGAGCATATGCCAAAGGAGCGGTCATATATGCAACATTAAAGTGTTGTGCCACTAACTGATACAGCAGTGTTGTGCCTGAACGCGGTGGCCCGACAATGAAAAGTGGTTGTGGAATACCTGGTACCGCTGTTTTTGCGAAATACTTATCGATAGGATGTATGCCGCGATTAAGTCCCAATAATGCATTGCGTATCATTGGATTAAGCTGCATTGGCACCAAGAATTCGGGTTACAGCGGTTATTACATCGCTGACATCATCATCAGTCAATTTTGGTGAGATAGGCAGGGTTACCGTCTGGCGCCCAATATTCATGGCCTTAGGGTAGTCATGTGGCTTCCAGTCAAAGCGTTTCTGATAGACTGGATGCTCAGGAATGCTCAAATAATGTACACCGACACCAATACCATGGCGAGTCATTTCATCAAGAAATTGATCACGACTAATACCGCACTTGGTTTGATCGATAAGGAGTGTATAAAGGTGGTAGGCATGCCTTGTCTGATGTTCTGGTTCTTGCGGTCCCGTAATAGGAAGATTAGCAAAAGCCTGCTGATACTGCTGCCAGATCTGTTGCCGTCTTAACCATGCCGTTTCTACTCGGGATAGTTGATGAATGCCAATAGCAGCCTGTAAATCCATCATATTGTACTTAAAACCGCATTCTACAACCTGATAATGTTTGAATCCTGAGTCACCAAAGCGGTGCCATGCATCCTTACTCATGCCGTGTAAAGAAAGTACCTTTACTTTCTCGATATCATTCTCGTTTCTGGCTAATACCATGCCCCCCTCACCGGTCACTACATTTTTTGTCACATAAAAACTGAAGCATCCGAAATGTCCGAAGGTCCCTGCTTTTTTTCCCTTGTATTCGGTTTCGATAGCATGAGCACAATCTTCAATAAGCATCAGGCCGTACTTTTTGGTCAGTGCTGTAATTGCATCCATATTGCATGGACGACCTGCAAAGTGCACTAGTAAAATGGCTTTGGTGCGAGGCGTTATGGCAGCCTCTACTGCAATTGGATCAATGTTGAAACTGGACTCTTCTACATCGGCAAGAACTGGTGTTAACCCGGCATGGATGATCGCGTTAACTGTGGCACAGAAGGTCATTGGTGTTGTGATGACTTCATCGCCAGGCTGTAAGCCAGCCGCAATCATGCTGACATGTAACGCAGCCGTGCAGGAATTAAGTGCGGCAGCATGCGTTGTTGTTAGCCCCTTGTAAGCGGCGAAATCCTGTTCGAATTTTGCTACTTTTGGGCCGGTTCCTAGCCAGCCGCTGCGCATGGTTGCAACAACCTCCTCTACCTCCGACTCATCAATATGAGGGGCGCCGAAAGTTAGAAATGGTTTACCGTATCTTACAGAATCTTTGTCCATGATAACGCTCAATTAGTGGATGCGGTTCTGTGCAATGAGTGGCTTAGCCCGAAAATACTTCATTGACTGACATAGCCTGTGCCAAGGTTTGATTCGATGTGAGACTCTCGGGCTGTTATTTCCTCATGCCTTGAGGGTGCAAATGTTTTTCTATTTTCATCTGCCTGTTTCGCGAGAGGCAGGCGTTCTCTTGCCTGCTCAAATAGTCCCGCTGAAATAAGAAGATCGATTTGGTGAAGAAGGCTGTCGACTGTTGGTTGAGCGCGATAAAGTTTTTCCAGAGCTGTAATTGCTCCAGCCAGGTTTCGTTCATGAATCATGAGGTCTGATTCGGCGTCAGCCAGTTGCGCCATGAGTTTGCGCGCTTTTTGTGCGTACTGACTATTCTGCATAAGCAGAATCAGACGGTGGAGCTCACTTGGATCATCAATCCCGCAATTGCCACTAACATAAGATTCGGTAAGTTTTTGAATTGCAGAGCCTGATGAAAAGTCTGCTATGTGCGGCTTATTCTCTATTTTTATGTTTAGCGCCGATAATTCTTGCGTAACCTTGGCAGGGTCTTGGCAGGCAGCCTCAATGAGATAGATGCGAGGAGTCATGTGTTCCGGAAATCGCTCGATGACGTAGGATATAAATGCGTACTTTTTCTCTGTTTCCGCGTGCTTATTGATGACATAGAAATAATAGAGCAGATTTGCCCTGAGTGAGTCGGGCTGCGTCTGAATGGCATTTGTATAAAAGATATATGATGAACGCCACTGCTTGGCAAGGTACTGCGATGAAAACAGTGCAAGTAATACTAACATAGCCGAAATGAACACGGAGCCCCTATTTGCGAGGAGCTTGTGACTACTTGTGGTTGCTTGAAACATATTGCCTAGATAGTAGGCTAACGCCACAATTACCCCCAACATGGGCAGGTAGTTACGATGCTCAAAGTACAGCTCCAGTGGCAGGATTGTCGATTCCACGCTGTGCCCGACAAAAAACCAGAGGATGGCGAACGTGAGCATGGGGTGACTCTTTCTTGCGCCAATGGCCAGACCTAACAGCGCAAAGACGGAAGTGATGGACAAGGCGACAACAACACCATTTTCCAGGTAGCTAATGGCGTTGTCGTGGAACAGTGAGATGCCAAATGGCCTGGGAAGGATGATTCTGGACAGGTAATCAAACAGGATGACCGGTTCTACCAGTAAACGCTCCAGCAGGGAGAAGTCACGATATTCATAACTTTTGGAAAATTGCGGCCATTTACTGATGATGTAGACGGTAAAGGTGAAGACGATAGCGCCTAGCGCGATCTTCTGTACTTTTCGAACTCCTCTCGATAAGGGAGGGAGTTTGCTGCCGAAGGCAAATTCAATGACAGCGATGTAAAGTGGCAACAAGGCGGCATTTTCCTTGGCCAGAACACCCGCCAGCGTAAAGAAACCCACACTGGCAAACAGCAGGGCTAGCGCTTTTCTCTCCCCCACGGTATTAATTCGGGTGCGCAGGTAAAGGTAGCTGTAGAGCCCCATGGCGACAAACAGCGAGAAAAGGATGGTCATTCGCTGCACAATGTAGAGCACGGTAGTGGAGTTCATTGGGTGCAATAGCCACAGCGCCATTACAAACAGGGAAAGCCCACTTACGAACCCTTTGTTTTCTACCGCTAATCCCAGCAGCTTGCGGCTGATGAGAAAGATGAATACACCGGTCAGCAGGTGTAAAAGAATGTTGGTATATCTGAATGAGGAGGGCGTGCCGGGCCATTGATTGTCATCGATCAGGAAGGAGAGCAAGGCCAACGGCCTGCCGCCGGGGCCAGTATCCCCACTGAAGGCATAACGGACAAGATTTTCAAGTGAATCCACGCCACCATGATTGGCCATGGGCGACAATGTCGGTGCATCATCCAGAGTGAAGAAGTTGCCCTCCAGAGCCGGTTGGTAGGTAAGGAAGGTGATAACAAGGGTAAATACAAGCGCTAGCGCAATTACCCACTGGCTTTTTCCGCTGAGGCTTGCGTTTTTATCGAACTTCAACATGCTGGATTACACACCATTTGTTTGGCTGTTTGAGTTAAATAAAGCGTTGAGTAGCGTAATAAGCAATTTATCACAAAAAAAGGCCTCCACTAAGGGAGGCCTTCTTCTACCCGATAGTCCGGGGATTAACGGCAGTTAGCAGGCAGGTATTTGCCATCTACGGTGCCGGTATCACAGGTCCACTGTACGCCGGTAGAGGTACCAGTACCCACGAACACGACGGTGCCGGTTGCCGGGTTCAGGTTCTGGATGGTGTAGGTAACGGTGGCTGTAGTGGTGGTAGCGCTATAGCCAATTGCGGATACATAGGTGCTCTGCGCAGGGTTGGTGTTGACACCAGCGGTGTCAGCATCAGCAGCCATTTCGTTCATGCTGATGTAGTACTCGGAGGCGCTGGTCTTGGCTGCAGCACCCATGGTCATGATTTCTGACATCTTGGCGCGGATGGTGTAGTCCTGGTAGGCCGGTACAGCGATGGCGGCCAGGATGCCGATGATCGCAACAACGATCATCAATTCGATAAGGGTAAAGCCCTGTTGTACTTTTTTCATTGGATTACTCCAGTTGGTTGGTGTGGTTATGCTTGATGCCCCTCAAGATGCCTCTGAGCTTTTCCGGGCATTTCAATAGTACCTTTAAGCAGCATCCGTGCCAACCTGCTTGATGGCATTTTGGTGACTGCAAAAGGCAGGAATCTGTGCGGAGGCTCACACTTCGCGTGCTACGTGACTGCCGTCTTGCCTGTTACCGCTGTCGCATCATCAAAGTTGGGTGACAAAATTTGTCATAACGTGACCGTTAGTGTCACGTTCGTGCTGCGGCTATTCTGGATGGCTAGTGCGGCTGAGGAGGGTGCGCATGCCTGCAGCTCGGGCGTTGGCCATTCACTCCAGCCCGAGCTTCTTCAGGCGGTAGCGCAGGGCGCGAAAGCTGATGCCGAGTCGCTTGGCGGCGGCGGTCTTGTTATGCCGGGTTTTTTGCAGCGCCTGTTGGATGAGTTTGCGCTCCAGCCCCTCCAGGTAGGCCTCCAGCCCCACCTGCAGTACCCCCTCCTCGGCATTCACCTCCTCGTCCTGGTGGCGGGCGGTGGTGGCCAGGTGCAGGTCTTCGGCGTAGATGACCTCTTCCTCGGAGAGGGTGATGGCCCGCTCCAGAATATTCTCCAGTTCGCGCACGTTGCCGGGGAAGGGGTACGCCGAAAGCGTTGCCAGCGCGGCATCGCTCAGCCTGGGCCGGCTGATGCCTATGGTCTGCGCCTGGCTGGCGAGAATCATCTCTACCAGCGGCGGGATGTCCTCGGGCCGTTCGCGCAGCGGCGGGATATGCAGTTCGATGACGTTGATGCGGTAGAATAGATCCTCGCGAAAATGTCCGTGCTGGACCTGCTCGGCCAAGTTTTTGTGGGTGGCGCTGAGGATACGCACGTCGATGTGGTCCTCTTTTTGCGCGCCGATGGGCCTCACCGCTTTCTCCTGGATGGCGCGCAGCAGCTTGACCTGCATCTCAAGCGGCAGGTCGGCCACCTCGTCGAGGAACAGCGTGCCGCCGTGGGCGGCCTGAAACAGGCCCGCCTTGTCGCTGCTGGCGCCGGTGAAGCTCCCCTTTTTGTGACCGAACAGCTCGCTCTCCATCAGGTCGGCCGGGATGGCGCCACAGTTGACAGCGATAAAGGGGGCCTCGCCCCGTGGTCCCTGGGCGTGGATCAGCCGCGCCACCAGCTCCTTCCCGGTACCGGACTCGCCGCTGATGTAGACCGGGGCCTGGCTGCGTGCCAGTTTTCTGGCGGTAGTGCGGATTCTGTCGATGGCCGCGGAGTGGCCCAGCAGCTGCGGCCCAGGGGCGCTGTCAGCCTTGTCGGGAAGGGGCGCGGTGAGGCGCAGGGCACTGCTGACCAGTTCGCGCAGGGTCTGTAATTCCACCGGCTTGTTGAGGAAGTCGAATGCGCCCGCCTTGAGCGCCTCAATGGCGGAGTTCATGTTGCCGTGGGCGGTGATCATCGCCACCGGTGTTTCGGGCCAGGTTTGCTGCATCTCGCGGATGAACTCGATGCCGCTGCCGTCAGGCAGGCGCATGTCGGTTAGGCAGAGGTCGAAGCGCTGCCGCTGCAACAGTTGCCTTGCCTGCTGCAGGTTCTCCGCATCCAGGCACTCGAGCTGCATGCGCGAGAGGGTGAGCGCCAGTAGCTCACGGATGTCCGGCTCGTCGTCGACGATCAGGACCAGGGGGGGTGTACGGGGGTTAGTCATGGTGCTCCATATCATCGCTTGAATGGCGCTGGAAGACCAGGCGGAATCGGCTGCGCCCGTCACGGGTCGGCTCATAGCGTAACTGGGCTCGGTTGGATTCGGCCAGCTCCCGTGCCAGATAGAGGCCCAGGCCGGTGCCGCTGCTCTCGGTGGTGAAAAACGGCTCGAAGATCTGCTCACGCTGCGCCGCCGCAACGCCCGGCCCGCTATCGATAATGTCCAGATAGCCGTGCTCTGCGTCAAGGCTCCCGGCATGCAGCATGACCTTGACCGCCTCCTTGCTGGCCGCCGCATGGCGCAAACCGTTGAGACAGAGGTTGAGCAGGATCTGCTGCAGCTGGTTGGGGTCGAAATGCGCCTCCAGTCCGGCTTCGACAGCTCTTATTTTTACCGCCTTCAGCGCCGTAGGGTCACTATGGGCAAGCTCCTGCAGGAATTTCTCCAGCCAGGGCTGCAGTGGCAGCAATTCGGCGCGGGAGCGATCGCGCCTTCCCAGCTGCAATACGTTTTCCACAATCGCATTGATGCGCTGCGATTGGGTGGTGATGATCTCGGTAAGGCGCTGGTCGGCAGGGCTGAGCTCAGGGGCCTCGCCCAGCAGCGCGGCGGCGTGACTGATTGCGCCAAGCGGGTTGCGGACCTCGTGGGCGATACTGGCGGTCAGGCGCCCCAGTGAGGCGAGTTTGAGCTGTTGCGCCTGGCGGGTGGTGGTGGCGGCATCCTCCAGGAAGATGAGGGTGCCGTCGCGCCGCTCGTGGCCGATGCTGAGTAGCTGTACCAGCAGGTCACGGGAGGTTCCCTCCACCTGCAGCCGGTGTTTCTTCCAGTCCGGCTCCTGCATCCATTGTTTCACTAATTGGTCGAGTTCGCGGGAAAATTGAGAGAGGGGGGCCAGCAGCTTTGTCAGCGGTGCCCCCAGCTGCTGCCAGGCGGCGCTGTTCATCAGCCGCACCCGGTTCTCCGGATCGACCACCATCACCCCGGTCTGCATCTGCTGGATGATGTAGTCGGTTAGCTGTGCCATGTTGGCCAGGTCGATACTGCGCTGCTGCGCCAGCGCCTCGCTCTCTCTTGCGCGGCGTGCCAGCACGTGGGCCAGGATGGCGGTGGCAAAGAGGGCGATACCGAGTAGCCCGGCCAGGGAGTAGTTGACGCTGCCGACCGTGGCGGGGAACAGGGCGTTATAGGCCTGTTCCAGCAAGATCGCGATGGTGGCTATGGCGGCGAAAAAGCCCGGCAGGCGACCGGCGGCGATCATGCTGCCGTTGGCGATACTGACCACCAGCAACATACCGACGCCGCTGCTGACACCACCGCTGGCGTGCATCAAAAGAGTGATGAAGGCGATATCGGCCAGGATGTGGACATAGAGTTGCACCAGGAATGGCGGGCGCTGGAGCGATACCGGATAGAAGGCCAACAGGCTGAAGCTGAGGTAGGCGAGGCTGGTGTGGTAGAACAGCTCGGGGGCCGCAAGGCCCAGCGGAGTGGGTAGCTCATTAAGGTGATAGAGGATGGCGAACAGCGCCGCCAGGGTGAAGCGATAGAGGTTGAGAAAACGCAGCGGGCGCCAGGTGCGGGCGGGGCTGTCAGCGTCCCGGGGTGACAGGCGGGGGCCGAACGGCGGGTTGACCATCTCGACCAAACCGTTTACTCCCCTGCTTGCTGCTTGTCGGCGTCCCGGTGCTCGGGGCTGCAGTAGTAGTTGCCGTCCTGCTCCAGCGCTTCACTGGCGGGGATATGGATGCCGCAGTGTGCGCATTTGACCATGTCGTGCGAGGATATCTTGCGCGGCTTCTGCTCCGCGGAGGCCGGCGCACTGAACAGGCGCAGGAACATGCGGTAGAGCAGCCAGATGATGAGGCCGATAATGACGAGTCGGATCAGGTTCATGGGAGTTCCCGGCGGTAAAGTTTGGGCCATTGTAGCGTAATGTGCCCGGGGGACGGTAACTGGGAGGCTAAGTTTAAGGTGCCCGTTTTCATCCCGGGCACTGACGGTATACGTGCCGGGCCGGGTATAGATATGGGTTACTTCATGACCGCCCGACTCCTGGACACCATCACCGAAATTCCACAATTTCCGCGGCGACCTGATATTGTGGAATTTCGG
>JAWOIE010000090.1:0-3170 GCA_046484825.1 Gammaproteobacteria bacterium
TTTGCGGGCAATGACAAAAAACGCCGAGCTGCTATAGACATAGTTCATTAAATAGTAGGTAAAGAACTGCACCAGCGGCGAATCACTCACATGAGACTTGTTGCCGTTCATCACCATCAGCACCTCAAAGCCACAGGTTTCCAGCAGGTGCGTTAATGAAGTCGGCGTGTAATAAAACACATGATGATCCGAATCATAATACTTGCCGATATTTTTTCGCCGCAGGCCAATCTTTTCCAGAAAAAACTTGAGCCGTGACGAGGCGGCATGAATATTCGGGACGCCGATATAGAAGTGGCCGCCGGGCTTGAGCCAGCGATTGAGTCTTTGCAGATCGGCCACGGGCGTCTTGAGATGCTCGACCACGTGGTGGGCATGAATCAGGTCAAACTGTTTTTCCGGCCAGTCGAGATCATGCAGATTGCCGCAACCCACCTCGACCGCATAGCGGCTGGCGACATGCTGCATGGCGTCACAGTCGACATCATAACCGGTGACCTGCCAACCCTTTTCCTGCGCCGTCCTGATAAAGTTGCCATTACCACAACCAAAATCTAGCACCCTTCCCGGTTGCTTGATAAATTTTTCAATGGCGCGCAACTTGATAAGGTTGGTACGCTGCTGGCCGGCATCGATATCCGCGCTCGTTTCGCCACCGGTGTAATATTCAGCGTAATATTGATTCAGGTATTCATTGGAATAGACCGGGTTCATAAACTGAACCTGACAATCGGCACAGCGGAAAATTTTATTGTCGCGAAAGTCCTCATGGTAAAGCGCGATATGCGCTGACTGACATATGGGGCACTGCGTATAGATGCTGTCGTATTTTTCCATTTTGGCCTTCACACGGTAGTTTCTTCTGCGGCGTCATAGCCCGTGAGCAGATATTGCCAGTCCTGCACATTAAAGGCAAAACAGGGGTGCTGGTTGGCCAGCTTTGTCAATGAGCGTTGTAGTCGCCGCAGATTGCCCTGACACCAGCGACCGGCCGGGCGCTGTTCACCCTTGTCGAAATCAATCAGGAAGACCTCGGCATCGCGGAGCAGAATATTGTGCGCATTCAGGTCGGCATGATAAATCCCCTGCCGGTGGAACCAGCGAATACACCGACCAATGGCCTGCCACTGATGTGGCGGCAGTGCACCGTCCTGCAGGCAGCGGGACAGGGGCAGGGCATCGACAATACGTTCCAGCAGAATATCACCACGATAGTAAAACCCCTGGCGTTGCACATGGGCGGCAACGGGTTTGGGCACGGGCAGGCCCTGCTCATACATGCGCGTCAGTAACCGCCACTCGCGCCAGGGCCGGGTCTGTTCCAGACCGGTCCACAGATACTGGTCCGTGAAGAGTCGGGCCACCAGGCCACCGCGTTGATAGTGGCGCAGGACACAGGCCTGCGCGCCGCAGATGATAAAGTAACTGCGGCCACGCCCGGCCGGTGTCGGCTCCGCGGCGCCCTGCCAGTAGCGCGCCTGGAACCAGGCGGCAGAGATCTGGCCCGCCCATTGCGGGTCGTAGAGCATTATGCTCTGCTGCGCTTGCTCGACAATGGGGTGATTCACGCGTCTCGTCCGCCCTGGGCCCAAAAATCAGATTTTACCTGTTTGCGGCAACGCTTCGCTATGGGCAATAGCACGCCCCCGACCGGCGACACGGATCAGGCCGATTTACGCAGTACAGCCACAAAGTTACCGTCGGCCTCCTCAAAGGCCTCATGCAGGCTGTAATCGGAAAAGCCCACGCGGCGTGCAATGATTTCAAAGTTCTGGCCGTCAAACAGATGCAGATGCTCCAGCGGCTTGAGGGCGCCCCACGCACAACCCTCCCTTTGCGCCCGCGCACAACCGGCATCGGGGGTCTGCAAGACAACGACGCCACCCGGTTTCAGTACCGCATAAATGCCGGCCAGGTCAGCCACCACATCTTCAAAATGCTCCACCACATCAATACCGGTAATGACATCCAGGGAGTTGTCCTTGAGATGTTTCTTGCGTACATCCTCAAAGCGTTCGGAAAAGACCTGCTGCCGATACTGTGGGTAGCTATTCAGAAAGGGCGCCATCAGCTCGGGAACCAGTTCGACACCATGCGGGTTCCAGCCCTGTTCATGGGCGACCGCCAGCAGGTAACCGCGATTACAGCCGATATCCATGTACTCCAGCCTGCCACCGGCGGTGCCCAGCTGCCGCCCGGTAAAATCAATAATCTGGCGCGCCCGCTGCATGCCGCTACTATAGTTGCCATAGTGGTGAAGTTTACGGAAAGGCGCCATGAGCTTGCGGCGCAGTGATTTCAGAACGTCACCGCTATAGGCACGGTACAGTTGCTCCGCCGGCAGCAGGTGGTCGACATACACCAGACCGCACTGGCTACAACGCACGTAGTCCTGGCCATCGATCAGACAATAGTGGCTGGCATGGACAGCCTCGTTACAGACAATACAATCGCGCATCTTATACCTTTTATTCCCGGTGGTTCTGGTTATGTTGTTTATATTACAGGGGTTTTCCGCTAAACTTTAACCTTTCCTAGCACTGCATACAACAATAAGACGACGCCTGAACCTTGACCCGAATCCTTATTATCATGTCTGCCTGAGGCCGAACCGGTACGACACCATGCCCAATCCAAGCCTGATCTTCCGGCAGCACAGCCACTGGCTCGCCCTGACCGCCCTCGCCGTCTTTGGCGCCTCGCTATACCAGCGCTGGATCACCGGTGACGATACCTGGTTTGCCGAGCAGGCCTACTGGTTCCTGCAACACGGCTATGTCCGCTCGGATTTATTTGAGGGCGTCCTCGGTTATGAGACGCGGCAGTTTGTCTATCACAAGCTGCACGTCTGGCAGGGCGCGCTGACCCTATGGCTCTTTGGCTGGAACGCCTATTACCTAAAGGCGCTCCCGCTCATCTACATTACCGTATTTCTGTTCCTGATCCGGCACTACCTGTATGCATGGCTGCAAGCGGAAAAAAACGTATTCTACACTTTTGTATTTCTGTTTTTTACCAACAACCTCATTATTCAGCACGGTTTTGAATACCGACCGGACGTCATGATGATGGTGACCGGGTTTGTGTCATTTATGTTTTTAAGAAGCGGCCAGGCCACTCAAAAAAACAGATGACTGCTTTTTTGAGTGGCCTGGCCGCTTCTTAAAAAC
>JAWOIE010000209.1:0-12026 GCA_046484825.1 Gammaproteobacteria bacterium
TAACATTGACGCCTTCGGTCAACAATGGCGCGGTCACCATAAAGATGACCAACAAGACCAGCATGACATCGATATAGGGCACGACATTGATCTCGGCGAGTCGCTTTTTCCGGTAACGGTGATGTGGAGGGTTCAGCGCCATATTCTATTGATCAAACTCCATACCCATGGCTAACTTACATGCGCCTGTCGCTGCAACAGCGTGGAAAACTCATCGGCGAAGTTGTCATAACGACCCACCAGTCGTTCCACGTCATTGGCAAAACGGTTATAGGCCACTACTGCGGGGATAGCGGCAAACAGGCCCATGGCTGTCGCTATCAGCGCCTCGGCAATGCCCGGCGCCACATCGGCAATGGTCGCGTACTGTGTCTGTCCCAGATTCTGGAAGGCATTCATGATGCCCCAGACGGTGCCGAACAGCCCCACATAGGGACTGGTGGATCCGGTCGTGGCGAGAAAGGACAGGTGGGTTTCCAACGTTTCAATTTCACGATTCAGGACCACGCGCATGGCGCGCTGCGCCCCCTCGACAATGGCCATGGGTTCGACGCCCTGTTGCTTGCGCAGATGGACAAACTCGCGAAAACCGGCTTCAAAGATCGCCTCCAGCCCGTGGAGCTTTTCCTTGCGATTGGCCAGCTGTTTATACATCTCACCCAATTCCCCGCCGGACCAGAAACGCCGGTCAAACTCTGCCGCGGCTGCACGTGCCTGCTTAATGGCACGGCGTTTGACAAAAATAATGGTCCACGACATCAGCGAGACCACCAGCAGGATCACCATGACCAACTGCACCACCAGGCTGGCCTTCAAGATTAACGTCATTATTGATAGATCGACATCCACGCTCTAATCCCCTGTGAGTAACTGCGCTGTAATAATCGCCGGCAGCGCCACCGGCCTTTGTCGTTCCATGTCCAGACAGGCCACATCGACCTCGCCCCGACACAAAGGCCGGCGGTCCTCCGCCCGGAGAATCTCTTGGGTAAAACAGAGCCGCACCTTGCCGACGTGTTTGATTTTGCTCACCACAAGCAACTGCTCATTGAATCTGGCCGGCGCCAGATATCTCATGTGCACCGCGCTCACGACGAATACGACATTGTGTTGTTGCCGAAGTTCATCCTGCTCCACACCCAGTTGACGCAACCACTCCGTGCGCGCCCGTTCCATAAATTTGAGATAGTTCGCGTAATAGACGACACCACCGGCGTCAGTATCTTCATAATAAACCCTGACCGGCCATAGGAACTCGTTCACGCTTTCAGAATGACTTGCTGACATATTTGCAGTTATCTTGCTGGCACGCAGCCATTACCTTTTTATTGCCGAGTACTTAATCATCATCCGTCCAAAGCGACTCAAAATGCTCATGGCATTCGTGTTTGCAGACAGGCCTCCGCGGTAGTATAGGACGAACAGCCCTACAGCAGGGTCGGAGATGCAGATTTTCACACAGAGTTACCGTGCCATTAGCCCTTTGATTGAAGGCACAGAAGTCAGCAGCACTCATGACTCGTCGGCAAACAGGTCCAGCGCGGCGGCGGAACTGTCGACCTTCGGTTTAAGCCCCAGGTGCTGATAGGCGTGTTGCGTGGCGACTCGCCCCCGCGTGGTGCGCATCATAAACCCCTGTTGAATCAGAAACGGTTCAATCACATCTTCGATGGTGTCACGTTCCTCACCGATCGCCGCGGACAGGCTGTCGACACCCACCGGCCCACCGGCAAATTTTTCAATAATGGCCAGCAGGAGTTTGCGGTCCATCATATCGAAGCCCTGTTCATCCACATCCAGCATATCGAGGGCGCGTTGGGCGACCTCGGCGGTAATCCGGCCATTGGCCCTGACCTCGGCAAAATCACGTACGCGCCGCAACAGGCGATTGGTAATGCGCGGTGTGCCGCGCGAACGCCGCGCGATTTCGCTGGCGCCGGTGTCGTCAATGGCGACACCCAGAATACCCGCCGAACGTTTCACGATTTTGACCAGTTCATCGGCGGAATAAAATTCCAGGCGTTGCACGATGCCAAAACGATCACGTAGCGGTGAGGTCAGTGAACCGGCGCGGGTGGTCGCGCCCACCAGGGTGAACGGCGGCAGCTCCAGTTTAATGGAGCGTGCCGCCGGACCCTCGCCGATCATGATGTCCAGCTGGAAGTCTTCCATGGCGGGGTAGAGTACCTCCTCCACCACCGGGCTGAGGCGATGAATCTCATCCACGAACAGGACGTCATAGGGTTCAAGATTGGTAAGCAAGGCCGCGAGGTCACCGGCGCGTTCCAGCACCGGGCCGGAGGTATGGCGCATATTCACCTGCATCTCGTTGGCGATAATGTGTGACAGGGTGGTCTTGCCCAGCCCCGGGGGGCCGAAAATTAACACATGGTCCAGGGCCTCCTTGCGCTGACGTGCCGCCTGGATAAAAATTTCCATTTGCTCACATACCGCGCGCTGGCCGACGTAATCGGCCAGGGTCTGCGGGCGAATGGCATGGTCCAGGGCCTGTTCCCCGGCCATGGCGCTGGCATTGATGGTGCGGTCGTGTTCGAGCATAGCGATTTGGCTTGATGTTTTAGGGTCCGTAATCCTGACTATACCTTAATCATGGTCTTGAGCGCGGCACGAATCAGCGCCTCGCTACTCTCGGCCTCGCCCTCCACCAGTGACAGCATGCGACTGGCCTCGACGGGTTTATAGCCGAGGGCGATCAGAGCATGCAGCGCCTCACTGCTGGCCGTGGCCAAGGCGGCTGCGGCGGGGACATCACCGGCCGCCGACGCCGGCTCCAGGGCAGCGGCGTGCCACTCGGGCAGGCGGTCGCGCATCTCCACAATCAGACGTTCGGCGGTCTTTTTACCGACGCCAGGCAGTTTGACCAGCTGCCCGATCTCCTTGTCGTGCACGCAGCGGGCAAAATCCGCGGCGCTCATGCCGGAAAGGATCCCCAGGGCCAGACGGGCGCCGACGCCATTGACCTTGATCAGGCTGCGAAACCAGCGGCGTTCGTCCTCGGTGGCAAAACCATACAACAACTGGGCGTCCTCGCGCACCACCAGGTGCGTATGCAGGGAGACCTCCTGCTGCAATTCGGGTAACTGATAAAAGGTCGACATTGGCGCCTCGAGCTCATAACCCACGCCATGCACATCCAGCAGAATGTGTGGGGGCTGTTTGAGCAGGAGCTTACCGGTGAGTCGACCAATCATCTCTTCATTATCCAGGTTAACGGCGCCGAAAACGCACGCCCTCTAATTGCGGCGCCCGCTGCGCCGTCTGTCGATGATACCCGTGACAGAGGGCAACCGCGAGGGCATCGGCGGCATCGGCGGCCGGCGCCTTGCCCAGACCGAGGATGGCCTTGACCATATGCTGCACCTGCGCCTTGCTGGCATTGCCCTTGCCGACCACGGCCTTTTTGATCTGAGTCGGGCTGTACTCGTCGACCGGGATATCGTTCAGGGCCACGGCGCTGATGAGTACGCCCCGCGCCTGCCCCAGTTTGAGGGCGGAGTCCACATTGCGGTGCACAAAGACACTCTCAATGGCCATTTCCTGGGGTTGATACTGCTCCAGGATCTCCTGCAGGCCGGTGAAGATATGCCGCAGGCGCTGGGCGATCTCACCATCGCCAACGCGCAGACAGCCATTGGCGATACAGATGGCCTTTTGACCCACCAGCTCGACAATACCGTAGCCGGTGATGCGCGAGCCGGGGTCAATACCGAGAATACGCACGCCCGGATCACGGCCTGGCGGGGTCATACCTGAAAGCCGTCTGGGCATGTCATGCGCCTCTAATTAGCCGGAGAATTGTGCCATTGCCTCATCGGAGAAGTCGGCATTGGTATAGACATTTTGTACATCGTCCAGGTCTTCGAGCATGTCGACCAGACGAATC
The DNA here is from genome assembly GCA_046484825.1 of Gammaproteobacteria bacterium. Taxonomy (GTDB): domain Bacteria; phylum Pseudomonadota; class Gammaproteobacteria; order UBA6429; family Thiohalophilaceae; genus CAJYAN01. The sequence goes on from JAWOIE010000209.1 coordinate 3,905, forward strand.
ACCTTTTCCGCATCGTCGCCCTCCAGGCGCACCTCGACGGCGGCCTGCATCGTGACCTCAGCCAGGGCCGGTTCGTATCCGGCGGCGGCGATGGCCTGCTTCACGACAGAAAAATTCTCAGCGGCGGTACGGACCTCGATACTACCATCCTCCTGCGTGACAATGTCATCTGCATTCGCCTCGAGGGCGGCCTCCATAATAGCGTCTTCGTCGCAGTCACCGCTGTAATTGAGCATGCCCAGTTTGCTGAAGAGGTAGGCCACCGAACCATCGGTGCCGAGGTTACCACCATACTTGCTGAAGGCGTGACGCACTTCGGCCACGGTGCGGTTGCGATTATCGGTGAGGCAATCGACCATGACAGCGACGCCGCCGGGGCCGTAACCCTCATAGCGGACTTCCTCATAATGCTCGCCATCCTGGGCGCCGCTGCCACGCTTGATGGCGTTTTCGATGGTGTCCTTTTTCATATTGGCGCCAAGCGCCTTATCTATGGCATCACGCAGGCGCGGATTGGTATCGGCGTCTGCCCCGCCGCTCCGGGCGGCGACGGTAATTTCACGAATGAGTTTGGTAAAGATCTTGCCGCGCCGGGCATCCTGGGCGGCTTTACGATGCTTGATGTTGGCCCACTTGCTATGACCTGCCATGGAACCCCTCGTTCTGTATATCCCGAAAATGCACTCGTGCCAGTGTACCATTGCCACGCCAGAGGTAGAAAGGCGCGTTCTTTCGGACGTGCGAGGGCGGCTAGTCGGGTAAGTAGATGGCGGTGGTGTCCAGGTCAACACCCTGTTCGGTGTCGTAGTGAAACTGATGCTGGCCGATACGAATGACATCACCGTTCTTGAGCAGGTGTTGCCCGCTCAGTGATGCGTTATTGATGAGGGTACCGTTGGTGCTCCCCAGGTCTTCAATAAAGAAATCTTCATGGTCATCGAGATATGACGCCTGCGAGCGGACAATGCGGGCATGGTAACCACTGACGGCCGCATCATCGACCTGAATGTCATTCTCCGCCTTGTGGCCGATGCGAATCTCGTTCATGGCCAGGGGATAACTGCGCAGGGTAATCCCCTGATGGGTCAAGACCAACTTGGACATACTCAATCCTTCACAGACAACCGGGACGATTATTCACTGGCGCTGGCTTCAAACTGCAAACGCGAACCCGCCACCTCGATAATATCCCCCAGCGTCAGGACCTGGCTTTGGGCCCGCAACAATTCGCCATTGAGGCGTGGCGGTGAATTTGAGGCCGTGCCCTGCATTTGCATGAGAAAAAAACGGCTGCCGCGACGGGCAATCACGGCCATTTCACCGCCGGGGTTCCCCAGGGTGGTATAGGGTTTTTTTAATTCGATAATGGTACCGTTTTTCGGACCCGCGACAACACGCACCACCATGGGGATGGAAGACACGGCGGCTTCGGGGCTGCTGGCTGCTGTCCCGGCGGCGGGACTCGCGGCGGGGCTCGCCGGCGCGGCATGGGTACTGGCGCCGGGACTAATGATCACGGTCCGTTCAAAATCCTGCGCCTTGTCGTCAATAAACTTTAATTCGTGCCGGCCAATACGCACCATGTCGCCATGCTCCAGCTGGCGTTTCCCCACACGCTTGCCATTGAGCAGGACACCATTGGTGCTGTTCTGATCTTCGACATAGACATGGTGCAGGACCAGAAAAATGGCGTGGGTGCCGCTGACGGTCTGGTCATCGAGCTGTATATCATTATTGGGACGACGACCCACGGTGATACGCTCCTTATTCAGAGGATACTCGCGGATGACCGCCCCATCGTGCATTAGAACTAGTTTCGGCATATTCCTCTCACTCTGGTGCTGCCAGGTTGTCGGTTGAAGGCTCCAGGCCCCGCTCATCGGAAAAGGCCTCGGTCATGCTAATAATAATCACGGACACATTATCTGTCCCGCCACGCTCATTGGCCAGATTCACCAGCCCCTGAGTCGCCGCCTGCATGTCCCGGCCCGCCTCGGCAATAACCCTGGCGATATCCGCATCACTCACCAGGTCGGACAGGCCGTCGGAACACATTAGAAAAATATCGTCCCGTTGTACAGGGATCTGTTTTACATCGACCTCGACCTCGGGGGCGATACCGAGGGCGCGGGTAATCAGATTCTTGCTGCTGGACTGCTGTGCCTCCTCCTTGCTGAGATAGCCGTTATCGACCATTTCCTGCACCAGGGAGTGATCCGAGGTCATCTGCTCCAGTTCGCCGTGGCGATATCGGTATATGCGGGAGTCGCCGACGTGCGCCAAAATCACCGAGTCATCACGAAACAGCCCCATGACCACGGTCGTGCCCATACCCGCACACTCGGGCTTCATCTGCGCCTGTTCATGGATTTCCTGGTTGGCAAAGGCCACGGCCTCGCGCACGGCATCATGGTAATCAATAATATCGGCAGCCTGGATCTCGGGCGCCAGCACATCCTGCAGCGCCGCCTTGATGGTCTCCACCGCCAGCGAACTGGCCACCTCCCCGGCATTGTGCCCGCCCATGCCGTCGGCCAGCATGATCAAACCCAGGCGCGCATCCCAGGAGATGCTGTCTTCATTGCCATCGCGGACACGCCCCACATCGGAGATACCATTGATGCTCAGCTTCACTTCAGATCCAATCACCGCAACACCTTCTCTCTATCGATCAATTCGCTTAATGCATCGTTGCAGCGCGGCTGCCATTTTCTCACCGGTCTGAAAACGCCTTTCCACATCCTTGGCCAGTGCCTTGTTAATGACGCTGCTAATACAGGAGGGCAAGTCCGGACGGAATAAACGCACATCCGGGTGTTTCTCATTAGTGATTTTATACATCAAACTCGCCAGTGATTCACCAATAAAGGGCAGCTCACCGGTGAGCATCTGATACAGGGTGACCCCCAGTGAGAACAGGTCCGAACGGCCATCGACTTTTTGGCCCGCCAGTTGTTCCGGTGACATGTACGAAGGGCTACCGAGAATAGTGCCGGTCCGGGTCTTGCTGGCGTCGGTCAGACAGGCCACGCCGAAGTCGGTCACGGTGAGGACGCCGCTCTCTGGGTCATACATGATATTGGCCGGTTTGATATCACGGTGCACCACACTCTGACTGTTGGCGTAATGCAGCGCATCGGCCACTTTGATCACAAGTTCCAGCACGGTCTTCACCGGCAGGAGATTATCCACCTTGCAGTATTCCAGCAGGGTCGCACCACGCAAATAATCCATGGCGATATAGGAAAGCTCCTCTTCCTCGCCCACGTCGTAAATGGTAATGATGTTGGGATGGTTCAGACGGCCGGCGGTCTCGGCCTCGCGAAAAAAACGCTGACGGATATCTTCGAGCTTTTCACCTTCAAACTCCTGTGACAGCAGCATGGTCTTGATGGCGACGGTACGGCCAATCTTCGGGTCATGGCCAAGATAGACCGTCCCCATGGCGCCACGCCCCAGTTCCTTGTCGATCTGGTAACGCCCCAGCATGGGTTTTTGCACCCCGGGGTTACTCAACACCAGGGTTCCGTTGGGGGCCGTGGCCTTGCCGCCCTTGAGCAGCATGACCTCGGAGGCCTCTTTATTGCGCTGGCTGCGTTCGTCCGCATCACGGAACTGTTTGTCCGTCTGGGTAATAAAGCGAAACACCGCCTCGGCCTTATTGAACTGGCGCTTGCGCTCATAGTCCAGTCCCAGATTGTAGACCTGATCCAGCAGCGGGGTATCGATGAGACAACGACGGTATTTTTCGAAGGCCTGATCCAGGTGACCCTGCGATTGAAAGGACTGCCCCAGCATGCGGTTGGCATCGGACAGCTCGCGCTGATAGCCGGACCAGCGACGCTCCAGGAGGTGTTTGACCCCCATTACCGCATGGCCGGTGATCAGCGCCAGCAGCGGCACCATCAGAGGGACCCACATGGTCTTGGCGATCATTAGAATAAAGTGGGCATTGACCATCCCCAGGCCCAGCAGGATGCTCAGGGCCAGACCGGTACCCGAGCCAAAACGGGGCAGCAGGAACATCAGGTACAAACCGACCACCAGGATCGCCAGCTTCTGCGCCAGCCCGGCCCATTCGGGAATAATATACAGGTCGTCGTTGAGCAGGCTCGAAACGGTATGCGCCGTCACCATGACCGGCGACATCATTTCCCCCAGAGGGGTCTCCAGCCAGCGCACCTGCTGCCGGGCGGTCAGGCCGACAATGACGACCTTGTCCTTGAACGTGGCGGCCGGAACCTTGTCGTTGAGCAGGTCAAGAATCGAGATCGTCGGAAAGGCTTCCTTATCACCCTTGCCCCGGTAGAAATAGGGATAGATGCGCAGGGCGCGATCGGTCTTCAAAGGGTTGGCCCCCAGTCTCATGCCCTGTTGCAACACCACGCCGATATCACTGGTCTTGAGCCCCTGTCCGCGCACGGCCAGCATGAGCGGAAAGGCGGGGAAATAGTGTTGCCCATATTGCACCACCATGGGCACGGAACGCGTGGCGATGCTCTGGGTCTCGGGATTCTGCAACACGCCCACGGCGCCGGCATGCTGACTCAGCTGGGCAATGGGGCTGTGCATACCCCCGGCGCGTGGTACCCAGACATCACGAAACAGGCGCGTCACGACGTTGCCGCCGTCACGATCACCACTGATGTTGGACAGATCAAAGCGGCGCATGTCATCACTGGCGGGCAACACCGGCATCGCCTCATCCACGGCCGTATGATACGGCGCCGCCAGCACCACCCGATTGACTCGGCGCAACGCCAGCGCCAGGGTACGATCTGTATCCAGGCCATATTCCGCCTCGGCCAGCAGATTCTGGATGGTGGCGTCACTCAGACCCTGGCGGCTGTCAAAGACCTTGCGCAGGTTTTCAATGTAGGTAAGTCCGGGGCTGCTCTGGCGGGTATCAAAGGGCAGGGCAAAGCCCACCGTCTTGGGCTGGGCACGCGACAGGGCCAGGGTCGCCCGGGCCAGAATATCCCGCGGCCAGGGCCAGCCGCCATATTCCTGCATGGCGGCGTCATCAATGGCGACGATCACCACGTCCGGATGTGCCTGCCGCGCCGAGGAAAACTGGATGCCGAGATCGTAAAACAGATTATCGATGCTACGGGTACCGGCCATACTCGCGAGCAGCAGAAATATCACGGCAACCACCATGCCGAGAAACCAGTCTGTATGCCAGTAACGCCTCATATCAAAAGTTCAGTACGATGACTGATATTCACCCATAAAAAATATGCAAAAAGGCCCGCCCCGGGATAGTAAACGGCCCCTCCGCGGAGGGGCAAGTAAAGCCGTTCAATTTTAATACTTTAGATAGTATCGGCCAGCGCCGGTATTTTCATGAGTGCCTGTTGGCACCAAAAGCCGACGTCGGTCACGCCTCGGACTGAGGCTTGCGAATGCGGATGTTGAGTTCTTTGAGCTGGCGTTCGGACACTGGTGATGGTGCCTGGGTCAACAGACAGCTGGCGGTCTGGGTCTTAGGGAAGGCCATCACGTCCCGGATCGAGGCCGCCCCGGACATGAGCATAATCAGTCGGTCCAGGCCAAAGGCGATGCCGCCGTGGGGTGGGCAGCCATACTTGAGCGCATCCAGCAAAAAGCCAAACTTGTCTCTGGCCTCGGCCTCGTCGATGCCCAGGTGCTTGAACACCAGTTGCTGCACATGCTGACGGTAAATACGCATGGAACCGCCGCCGACTTCAGTGCCGTTGAGCACCAGGTCATAGGCTCGGGAATCACAGTGCCCCGGATCGGACTCCAGTCGGTCGAGGTGGTCTTCTCGGGGCGAGGTAAAGGGGTGATGCAGGGAGACCCAGCGCTGGGCCGCCTCGTCCCACTCGAACATGGGAAAGTCCACTACCCACAGGGGCCGCCAGCCGCGTTCGACCAGGCCACGGTCGTGGCCCAGCTTGACGCGCAACGCACCCAGGGCCTCGTTGACCACACGGGCCTTGTCGGCGCCAAAGAAAATCAGGTCACCATCCTCGGCGCCGGTACGTTCCAGAATCGCCGCAACCACCTGATCCGGAAGGAATTTCAGGATGGGTGATTGCAGGCCTTCGGCACCCCTGGCCTTGTCGTTGACCTTGATATAGGCCAGACCCCGAGCGCCGTAAATGGCGACGTATTTGGTGTAGTCATCGATGTCCTTGCGGCTCAGCGCGCAGCCACCGGGCAGGCGCAGGGCCGCGACCCGGCCCTGCGGGTCGGTGGCGGGGCCGCTGAAGACCTTGAACTCGACCTCGGCCATGACGTCCTTGAGGTCAACCAGTTCCAGCGGGATGCGCAGGTCGGGCTTGTCCGAGCCATAGCGCAGCATGGCCTCTTTATAGGTCATGCGCGGGAAGGGATCATGCAGGGGGGTCTCAAGCACCTGGGCAAAGACGTGACGGACCATGGCCTCCATTTGCGTCATGATGGCCTCTTCATCGATAAAGGACATCTCGATATCCAGCTGGGTGAACTCCGGCTGGCGATCGGCGCGCAGATCCTCGTCGCGAAAGCAGCGCACGATCTGGTAGTACTTGTCCATGCCCGCCACCATCAACAGTTGTTTGAAGATCTGGGGCGACTGCGGCAGGGCAAAAAAGGAACCGGCATGGGTGCGGCTGGGCACCAGGTAATCACGCGCGCCCTCGGGGGTCGCGCGGGTCAGCATGGGGGTTTCAATATCGAGAAAGCCCTGCGCATCCAGGTAATGGCGCATGGCGGTGGTCACTTGTGAGCGCAGACGCAGGCGCTGCAGCATTTCCGGGCGGCGCAGGTCGAGATAGCGATAGCGCAGCCGCAATTCTTCCGAGACGCTGTCGTCGTCGAGGACAAAGGGCGGGGTCTCGGAGGTGTTCACGATGACCAGCTCCAGGCCCAGGATCTCCACCATGCCGGTGGGCAGATTGGGGTTCTGGGTGCCGTCGGGACGATGGCGCACGCGACCGGTCACCTGCAGGACAAATTCATTGCGGGCCTTTTCGGCGTTGGCAAAGGTCTCCGGCCGATCCGGGTCATACACCACCTGCACCATGCCTTCACGATCCCGCAGGTCAATAAAAATGACGCCGCCGTGGTCGCGCCGGCGCTGTACCCAGCCGCAGACGGTGACCGTTTGGTCAATCAGGGATTCGTTAATTTCGCCGCAATAATGGCTACGCATGGTCTGCCTCGAACGCTAATAAAGGCGGGCAATGTTACGGATTGCGCATAGCGGATGCAACTCAAAATCACGGCGACGCGGGCGTTTGTCGCCGTAATTACGGGGTTTTGCTGGGCGTGGTCGGCTTGCTGGATTTGCCCTCATCCTTGTTGGCGACGTTCTTTTTGTTGCCCGTCTTGAAATCGGTCTCATACCAGCCACCGCCGCTGAGGCGAAAGCCTGCCGCGGAAATCAGCTTTTTCAGCTCGGCCTTGCCACACTCGGGACACTCCTTGAGCGGCGCATCACTCATGCGCTGCATGGCTTCCATCTGGTGGCCACAGGCCTGACATTCATATTCGTAAATTGGCATTGCTCGTGACTTCCTCTTCAGACACAACAGGGACAGCGGGGCGCGATTATAGCCGCGAGCCGATGGCAGGTCACGACCCCCAACGGATATGGGGGCACTCAGCCCAATCCCAAGTCCTGGTGCTCGGCCCCGGCGGTGCGCTCGTCCATGTGGCGGACCCGTTCCAGGGTCATGAGCAGGCGGCTATGCGCCTCCTCGGCCTGGCCACTGCGCAGGTAATGCTCCACGGCCTGGACTAAGGCCTCGTAGTGATGCTGGCGATAGTCCAGATTCAACAGAGCCTTGGCGAGGAAACAGGCATCCTCCCCCCCTCGCGCATGCGCCGGGCCTCGCTCAGGGCAGTGGCCATTTCTTCTGCGCTGGGTTTCATGTTATTTCCCCTCCCGCTGACAGGAACACAAAAGGCCAGACAGCCCATGACGTTCTCGGCCAAAGCCTGCTAGGCTAGCAGGTATAATAATAGCTGGCTTTAGCATTGATGAAAAAAGACAACCCCGCCCTGAAACAGGCCGACCTGTCGCTGCGCCAGGTCGGCATTGATACCTATCATGAAAACGTCGCCTTCATAAATCGCAATTGTGAGCTCTATCGCGCCGAGGGCTTTCAGGCCC
>JAWOIE010000273.1:0-4713 GCA_046484825.1 Gammaproteobacteria bacterium
ACCAAAACGCATTTTGCGCGGCTTGAGGTTGGCGACCATGACGGTGAGTTTGCCTTCCAGGTCTTCGGGGGCGTAGGCCGATTTGATCCCGGCGAAGACATTGCGGGTGTTTTCCTCACCAATGTCCAGCGTCAGTTGTAACAGCTTGTCGGCGGCCTCGACATGTTCGGCCTTGACGATGCGGGCGATACGCAAATCGATTTTGGCAAAGTCGTCATAGTCAATCTGTTCGGCAATGGCTTCGATATTCATACTGGCCTTTCGTTCTTTTTTGCTGTGGGTCGGGGTCAGGTCTTCTTGTGAGGCATAAACCATACGGTCAATTTTTTCCTGTTCAATACGGGTCATTAACGGTTTGAACTTTGCAATTGTGTGCCCGGTTAACGGTGTTGCAATATCAGACCACATCAAGGGCTCGATATTTAAAAAGGCCTCAGATGCTTTCGCCGTTTCAGGCAGCACGGGTTTCAGGTACGTTATCAGGACACGGAAAAGATTTATGCCCATGCTGTAAATCGCCAGCACTTCTGCTTCTTTGCCTTCCTCCTTAGCCAGCGCCCAGGGTTTTTGCTCGTCGATATATTCATTGGTGCGATCCGCCAGGGCCATGACTTCACGCATGGCATGACCGAATTCACGCTGTTCATAGAGCGCGGCGATCCGCGCGCCGGCGGCGACAAAGTCGTTATACAGTTCCGGCGCGGCACAGCGGGCGTCCAGCTGGCCGGCAAACTTTTTCTGAATGTAACCGGCGCAACGACTGGCGATGTTGACGACCTTACCGACCAGGTCACTGTTGACGCGCAGGGTAAAGTCTTCCAGGTTGAGGTCGATGTCGTCGATGCCGCTGCCCAGCTTGGCGGCGAAGTAGTAACGCAGGTATTCGGGGTTGAGGTGGTCCAGGTAGGTGCGGGCGGTAATAAAGGTGCCGCGCGACTTGGACATTTTCTGATTATTAACGGTCAAAAAGCCGTGACAGAACACCGCGGAGGGTTTGCGGTAACCGGCGCCATGCAGGGTGGCGGGCCAGAACAGGGTATGAAAGTAGGCGATGTCCTTGCCGATGAAGTGATAGACCTCATAGTCGGAATCAGCCTTCCAGTAGTCATCAAAGTTGAGCGAAGGGTCTTTGTCGCACAGGTTTTTGAAGCTGGCCATGTACCCCATGGGGGCGTCCAGCCAGACATAAAAGAATTTGCCCGGCGCGTCGGGGATCTCAAAACCAAAATAGGGTGCGTCGCGGGAGATGTCCCACTGTTGCAGCCCCCCCTCGAACCATTCATTGAGCTTGTTGCTGATCTCCGGCTGCATGTGTTCACCGCGGGTCCACTCGCGCAGCATGGGTTCCAGGGCCGGCAGATTAAAAAAGTAATGCTCGGACGTTTTCTGGATGGGGGTCGCGCCGGAAATGGCGGAGACCGGGTTCTTTAACTCGGTCGGGGCATAGGTCGCGCCGCAGGCCTCGCAGTTGTCGCCGTATTGATCCTCGGCGCCGCAGCGCGGGCAGGTGCCCTTGATGAAGCGGTCCGGCAGGAACATTTCCTTTTCCGGATCGTAGGCCTGCTCAATGGTGCGGGTCTCGATGTAGCCGTTGGCGCGCAGTTTCCTGTAGATCGACTCGGCCAGCGCACGGTTCTCGTCCGAGTGGGTGGAGTGGTAGTTGTCGAACTCGACAAAAAAGTCGGCAAAGTCGGCGCGGTGTTCCCGGTCGCTGCGGGCAATGAGGGCTTCGGGGCTGATGCCTTCGTTCTGGGCGCGCAACATAATCGGCGTGCCGTGGGCGTCGTCGGCGCAGACGTAGGTACAGGTGTGGCCTTGCATTTTCTGGAAGCGCACCCATATATCGGTCTGGATGTATTCCACCAGGTGGCCGAGATGGATGGAGCCATTGGCATAGGGCAGGGCGCTGGTGACCAGAATATGTCTTTGTTTTTCTGACATAAGTTGTAGCTAAGTCCTTATTCTTAAAGGCGTATACCCTATCAGACCCGGACTGGACTCGCCACAGGATTACAAAGGTAGCGCACAGATAGTTTAAAGGCGTGTAAAATACAGGGTTTCGCGCTAATTGTTTAGCAGAATCTAATATAGTACCATACCCGATTCATTTACTCGGGTATTTTTAAGCCGCACGAATTCGTAGGAGATAAGCATGGCTGAGCTGACACAACAACAGGTCGAAGAACAGATAAAAACCTATATCGACCCCTATATGGAAAAAGATCTGGTCACCACCAAGAGCATCAAGGACATCCAGATCGATGGCGGGAAGGTGACGGTCGATGTGGTCCTGGGGTTTCCGGCAGAGGGCTACAAGGCCGAGTTGGCGAGTCAGCTCAAGGCGCTGGTTGAAAGCCTTGATGGCGTGAGTAGTGCCACCATCAATGTCACGCAAAAGATTGTCTCACACGCCGTACAAAAGGGTGTCGAGCACATCAAGGGCGTGAAGAACATTATCGCCGTGGCCTCCGGTAAGGGTGGCGTCGGCAAGTCCACCACCTCGGTAAACCTGGCCCTGGCCCTGGCGGCCGAGGGTGCCACCGTCGGGATTCTGGACGCGGATATCTACGGTCCCAGCCAGCCGCGTATGCTGGGTGTGAGCGGCCAGCCGGACTCCAAGGACGGCAGTTCCCTCGAACCCATGAACAGCTACAACATTCAGTCCATGTCCATCGGTTACCTGATCGACGAAGAGACGCCCATGATCTGGCGTGGCCCCATGGTCACCCAGGCGCTGGAACAGTTACTCAACGACACCCAGTGGAAGGACGTGGATTATCTGATTATCGATCTGCCCCCGGGCACCGGTGATACCCAGCTGACCCTGGCGCAAAAAGTACCGGTCACCGGCGCCGTCATTGTCACCACGCCTCAGGATATCGCCCTGCTGGATGCCCGCAAGGGTCTGAAAATGTTCCAGAAGGTCGAGGTGCCGGTGTTGGGCATTATCGAGAACATGAGCATTCACATCTGTTCCCAGTGTGGTCATGAAGAACACATCTTCGGCCAGGGCGGCGGAGCGAAAATGTCGGAAGACTACGACATCGACATGCTCGGCGCACTGCCACTGGACATGAGTATTCGTGTGGGCACCGACGAGGGCAAACCCTCTGTGGTTGCCGACCCCGAAGGCCGCATTGCACAGATTTATCGTGAAATCGCCCGTCGCATGGCCGCCAAACTGGCCCTGCAAGCCAAGGATTACTCAGCGTCGTTCCCGAAGATCGTCATTCAGAATAACTAATTAAAAATCATCACCGCAGAGCCGCAAAGTACGTAGAGAGATTCTCTAAGTGCCTTGCGGCTTTGTTCGTATAGAAGTTCTGGAATTATTAGTTGGAACAATTCTGATGCAGGGTTAGAATTCACCCCCGTTGGATCGTCATTTTTTCTTTGCGCACTCTGCGTCTTTGCGGTTATTGCTTTTGAGGTAGTAAATTGAGCATCAAGTCAGACAAGTGGATTCGCCGCATGGCGGAGAATGAGGGGATGATCGAGCCGTTCGCGGCCGGTCAGGTGCGCGAGGCCAATGGCCAGCGTATTGTGTCTTACGGGACCTCCAGTTATGGCTATGATGTGCGCTGTGCCGACGAGTTCAAGATCTTCACCAATATCAATTCCGCCATTGTGGACCCCAAGGACTTTGACCATCAGAGCTTTGTCGACTTCAAGGGCGATGTCTGCATTATCCCCCCCAACTCCTTTGCCCTGGCGCGCACGGTGGAATATTTTCGTATCCCCCGCAGTGTCCTCACGATCTGTCTCGGCAAGTCGACCTATGCCCGCTGTGGCATTATTGTCAATGTCACGCCGCTGGAGCCGGAGTGGGAAGGCCATGTGACCCTGGAGTTTTCCAATACCACGACCCTGCCGGCAAAGATCTACGCCAATGAAGGGGTCGCGCAGATGTTGTTCTTCGAATCGGACGAGGTGTGTGAGACGTCGTATAAAGACCGCGGCGGCAAGTATCAGGGCCAACAGGGCGTGACCCTGCCCAGGGCCTGAGGTTCTGCCAAAACCGTGGCGCGCTGCCCCGCCACTGTGCCCGGTGGCATTCTCTATTCTGCGGCAGTCGTTGTCCGGGGTAGCGAGGCGAAGTGGCGCAGTTCAAACATGACCTGATCACCATCATCTTCAATCCGTTCGATCTTTACCGGCAGATACTCCAGCGACGGGGCGCACCAGAAACGAAAGACATCCTGGTGGTCGGGGCGCCGGTGCTCCAGCAGCACGACCTGCATTTCGCCCAGCGCGGTCTGTAGCTGCTGCGTTTCCTTGTAGCGCAGTTCATAGGCACGCACCTTGTTGCGGTCGGCCAGGTGGAAGGCGAAGGTCTTTTCACCGGTCTGTAGCTGACGCATCAACTGTAACTGAAAGCTCAGCATGTCCTGTGTGTCGGCGGGCAAGTCAAAGGTTTCGTTGATATTGGTGTTTTCCAGTTTTGCTGCGGCCCAGTCAAAGTTGAGCTGATAGTGTTTGGTCTGCTTGCCGCCCTTCTGCTGGTATTCGTACTTCTGTGGCCGCAACTGGTTGCCGCTGGGGGTGATGTGACTGCGTTCCACAATGCGGTCACGCACAAACACGGCGGCCAGGCCCTCGGGTTTGGCGGTGGACTCATAAATGAGCATGCCGGTGGCCTGCGGGTAGAGGCGGTACTCCGCCACGCCGACGGCAAAGCGGTTCTTGCTCAGGGTGTAATCGGCCTGAAAGCCC
>JAWOIE010000071.1:0-5522 GCA_046484825.1 Gammaproteobacteria bacterium
GCCATGCGGTCGAGGTGCTGCAAGAGGCATTCAACCACCATGGTGCGCTTGGAATGGTCAACACCGATCAGGCCAGTGCCGCCTGTATGACGACGCCTGCACACCGGATTCGCCCATCGGTCCCTGCATGGTGTCGGACGAAGGAGCCTGTCACATCTGGTGGCGTGCCGGTAGCGGCCGGCAACTCAAACAAAAGGTGGGCGCATGAGCGCGGTGCTCGAGCGGCCTGACCAGGTGACACGCCGGCTGCGCATCGGCGGCCGGGTTCAGGGGGTCGGCTTTCGTCCTCTCGTCTATCGACTGGCGGAACAGTATCAGTTAAGCGGACAGGTCAGTAACCTGAGTGGCGTGGTCGAGGTCATTGTCAGCGGTCCCGAGCATGTTATTAACGCGTTTCGTGATGCGCTGCTGCAACAGGGCTCGACCCTGGCAGTACCAAAGCTGATCGATGATCAGACGATCGAGACCATAAACTTTGATACGTTTCATATCCGCACTTCGACCCAGACCTCCACCTCACATCTCGACATCCCCGCGGATACCGCGCCCTGTCCCGACTGCCTGCACGAACTCAGGCATAGAGATCAGCGCCGCTACCACTACCCGTTTATCAACTGCACCCAGTGTGGACCACGCTATACGCTTATCGAGCAACTCCCGTATGAGCGTCGTCATACCAGTATGGCGGGGTTTGTCTTATGCCCGGCCTGTCAGGCGGAGTATGACAGCCCCGGCGATCGCCGCTTTCATGCCGAGGCCAGTGCCTGTCCAGAGTGTGGTCCGCAGATCCTTTTGCAGAGCGCCGATGCCTGCATTAGCGACGTCGAGACGATTCTGGAAACGCTTAATGCCTCACTGGCCGCGGGCGAGGTCATTGCCATCAAGGGCGTGGGCGGATATCACCTCATGTGTGATGCCCTCAACCCGCAGGCGGTCATGCGACTGCGACAACGCAAGCACCGCCCCGACAAACCCCTGGCGGTGATGTTTCCAATGCAGGGCGAAGACGGGCTCGACGCTGTCCGGCAACACGTCCATCTCAGCCCTGCAGCGCGCACACAGTTGTGCCGAGCGGAACGGCCCATCGTATTGTGCGCACAACGCGAGGGCTCCAGCCTGGCCGCGGCCATCGCACCGGGCCTGTATGAGATCGGTGTGCTGCTGCCCTACTCGCCCCTGCATTATCTCATTAGCGCTCACTATGCCCGGCCGCTGGTGATGACCTCGGCCAACCTCAGCGGAGAACCGGTGTTGATCGACAACGATGACGCCACGCGTCACCTCGTCGGTGTGGCCGATGCGGTGTTACACCACAACCGCCCGATACGGCATGCCGCCGATGACTCGGTGGTGCAGATTGTCCATCGCCAGCCACAGCGCCTGCGGCTGGGACGCGGCCTGGCGCCCCTGCACCTGAGGCTGCCGTTTCAGCTCACGACGCCCACCCTGGCCGTCGGCGGCCACGGCAAAAACAGTATTGCCCTGGCCTGGGAGGACCGTGTTGTCATCTCGCCCCACATCGGCGACCTCTCTTCGGTGCGTGCTATGCAGCGCTTTGCAGAGTCTATCGACTCGCTGCAATCCCTGTATGGCATTAGCGCACAACGACTGGTGTGCGATCAGCATCCGGACTATGCCAGTAGCCGCTGGGCGGATAACAGCGGGCTCATCACCAGTAAGGTCTGGCACCACCATGCCCACGCGGCACAGTTACATGGGGAATACCCCGATGAGCAACGCTGGCTGGTGTTTACCTGGGATGGCACCGGTCTGGGTGAGGACCACAGCCTCTGGGGCGGCGACGCCCTGCTGGGGCGCCCGGGCGACTGGCAGCGGGTCGCCAGTTTTGTCCCGTTTCGCCTGCCAGGGGGGGATGCCGCCAGCCGCCATCCCTGGCGCACCGCGGTATCGCTTTGCCAGCAGGCCGGCTATGCCTGGTGCAGTGGGCAGACGAACGCACCCCTTGTGCGCGAGGCCTTACAAAAAGGCATTAACTGTCCCGAGTCGACCTCGGTGGGGCGACTGTTTGATGCCGCCGCCGCCATGCTGCATGTCTGTGAACAAAGCCAGTACGAGGCGCAGGCCGCCATGCAGTTGCAGGCCTGTTGCCGGGATAATCATGGTGACGCGGTTGAACTGCCGTTATTGCAGGACACGCATGGGGTCTGGCGCAGTGACTGGTCGCCACTGTTACCTCTGTTGAACCAGCCGCAAACTTCCGTGGCCCAGCGCGCGGCCAACTTTCACCACAGTCTGGCCGGGGCATTAGTGCAACAGGCCATGCAGAGTCGCGAACAGTATGGTGCGTTTGCGGTGGGACTCAGCGGCGGGGTGTTTCAGAATCGCTATCTGACTGAAATGGTAATGGATCGTTTGCAGCAACACGACTTTCGCGTTTACCTGCCGCAGGCGGTACCCGTCAATGATGGCGGTCTCTGTTATGGCCAGATCCTCCAGGCCGCCTGCCAGTACGGATGGATACATGCCACTGCCTGACTGCATTACCCTGTCCCATGGCAATGGTGGCCGCCGCATGCGTGAACTCATCGACGAGCTCATCGTCGCGCAATTGCAGGGGTTGTTGCTCGAAAGCCATAACGATGCCACGGCCGTGCCGCTGTCAGGGCACGACGGTGAGGTGATGTTCTGTTCCGACGGTTTTACCGTTCAACCCCTGGAGTTTCCCGGAGGTAACATCGGCAGCCTGGCGGTCAACGGCACGGTGAATGACCTGGCGGTCAGTGGCGCGACGCCACTCTATCTAAGCCTCAACCTGATTATCGAAGAGGGCTTCGCTACCGCACAACTGCGCCGCATCCTGCAGGGCGTGGCCGAGGCGGCCGGCCAGGCCGGGGTTAAGATAGCCTGCGGCGACACCAAGGTGGTGCCCCGCGGTGAGTGCAGCGGTATTTATATCACCACCTCCGGGATTGGCATCAAACCCGGTGGCGTACGACTGGCCATGGACAATATCCAGGAGGGTGACGCCATTATTGTGAGTGGCAGTCTCGGCGATCATGGCACGGCGGTGATGCTGGCACGTGAAGCGTTTGGCCTGAGCGGCAGTCTGCTGTCCGACTGCGCCTCGGTACGGCCCCTTTGCGAAGCCATTCGACATTTACCCGGGGTGCGCTTTATGCGTGACCCCACCCGTGGCGGCGCCGCCACGGTGCTGCATGAAATCCTGCAACAGCGTGGTCTCGGCAGCACGATTAAGCAGGCACAGCTGCCGTTTCACGAGGCCACCCAGGGTATATGCGAGATACTCGGTTACGACCCGTTATACCTGGCCTGCGAAGGCCGGGTCATGGCCGTTGTCGCACAGCCGATGGTCGAGCAGGTATTACAGCAATGGCAGGCGCTGGAACATGGCGGCAACGCGGCCTGTATCGGGGTCATCCAGGGTGAGCATGTCATACTGGAGACCGAACTGGGGGGCGAACGTTTTATCGATGAACTTGGCGACGAACCCCTGCCGCGGATCTGCTAATGTCTTAGGGAAACTCTGCAAAAGTCCCTCCCTGGACTTTTGCAGAGTCGGAAAGCGCGGCTCGTATCCGCGCTTTCCTCACGCGCTTCAATCACTTGCGGGATTGGCGCGGCGGGGCGTCCTGCCCCGCACGGAAGCTCTGCATACTTATGCAGAGCTTCCTTAGTGACGTTTGTGCACCTCGTTGGATATCTCGCGTGATACCAGTGCCACCAGGTCACTCAACTGTTCACCGATCAACTCCAGGATATCCTCCACCGAAATAATCCCCACCAGGCCACCCTGCTGATTCACCACCAGCAGACGCCGCACGCCTTTGACCCGCATCAACTTAATGGCATCCAGTAGCCGGGTCTCCTCGCTGACCGACACTGGCGCGAAGCTCATGACATCACCAATGCTGAGCGCGTCCAGGTCCACATCTTCGGCCAGGACCTCGATGACAATGTCCCGATCGGTCAGGATCCCCACCGGTTTATTGGCGGCGGCATCAAGCACGACCACATCACCCACATGATGCTGTCGCATCAGGTTGACGGCGGAGCGGATGGACTCGCCCTTTTCGGCAACGACAACTTCACGATTACAATATTCACCCGCTGTCATCACTATCCCCTTACGTGGTGTTTGCCTTCCACATGCACCGATGAGGCCTGCGGACCGTCATCGCCCATTTCCTCATTAAAATGCACCAGGCTACCTTCTTCCAGTTTGTCAAACTCCGTTTCAATAACACTGTTGCGATGAAAGTAGATCTCACGGCCATCCGCCGTTTCAATCACACCATAGTCATTGAAGGGAAAGAGTTGCTTGACGCGGCCATGCGGAGGCTGCGCATGTGTTTTGACCTTGCCACGCCGTTTGCGCAAGTAGTCTTCCAGTTGTCGTCGCGCGGCATTAAAGGCATCACGCAGCGCGACATACGGGTCTTCGTGCGCATGATGTTTATCCGAATGTCGCGCGGCGACAATCTCGCCACCCGGCAGGGTAATGTCAATTTTGATACTGAACAGATTGCCCTGCTGCTGATGCTGATGCGGCGCCTCGACGGTCACCCGGCAACTCATAATGTGATCGGCGAAGCGTTCGAGGCTGCGGGCCTTTTCACGGATCCTGGCCTCCAGGGCCTCCGAGGTCTCCATGTGACGAAAGGTAATCTGTAAGGGGATTTGCATAATGACCTCCATGTACCAGGTGATAAGTTTGAATAGCGGCAGTCATGCCGACCATGACACAACCCGTCCCTGAGTGTTTTGCTTTAAATCAATGTCCAACAAACCTTAAATTAACTATAGTCCTGTTATGCAGTGGACGAAAGCATTGCAGCCATACTGCGCTTGTTCAGGGCGCATGTGCACATTTTTTTAACGCGCCGAGCTCGTTTTTAGCGGATGATGGCAAACGCGCGACGTACTACCTCCGGGTAATCCAGCCGCTAATTGTAGTGGTATCGTCCCACAGGAGCAGACCACCATGTCCGACATAAAAGATATCGCCCTGGCCGCACAGGGCCAGGCCAGGATCAACTGGGCCCTGAGTGAGATGCCCGTAGTCCGGCAACTGATGCAGCAATTGTCCGTGGAGCGCCCCCTGGACGGAATAAAAATAAGTGCTTGCCTGCACATTACCACCGAGACCGCCAACCTCGCCCGCGCCCTGCAGGCCGCCGGTGCGGACCTGGTGCTGTGTGCCAGTAATCCCCTCAGCACCCAGGACGATGTGGCCGCCGCGCTGGTGCAGGAATATGGGATACCGGTGTTTGCCATCCACGGGGAAGCCACCGAGGTCTATTACCATCACATTCAATCCGCCCTGGATCACGCACCGCAAATCACCCTGGACGATGGCGCCGACCTGGTCAGTGAACTGCATCGCTCACGCACGGACCTGCTCGACGGAATGCTCGGCGGCACGGAAGAGACCACCACCGGCGTGATTCGCCTGCGCGCCATGGCCAGTGACCAGGCGCTGAAATTCCCGGTCATGGCCGTCAACGACGCCATGACCAAACACCTGTTCGACAATCGCTACG
>JAWOIE010000075.1:0-21546 GCA_046484825.1 Gammaproteobacteria bacterium
TTATTATTGATGATATCGACCTGCAGCGATTGACGCGCGCGGTCAGCGCCATACTCGCCGAGGATTGATGGGTCCCTGGGCGGCGAATGACGCAGAATTTTCCCCGCAGGGATGGCAGGCTGCGGCGCTGCTGTACCGCAAAGTCTGAGGGTTGAATGCCTGTGGAATAAGCGGGCGGCAGGCAGTACACAATAGCCGTGCCGCAGCCCCAATCCCCGGGAGCCTGGCGAAGCGACCCGCGTCGCTACGGGGATGCGCAACGGTGATTTAGTCTTTGGTGAAAACGAAAATGCCCCAGGCCAGATAGCCGTTGTTACCACCTTCTATCCAGTGCCCCAGTCCCCTTTTCATACGCTCAATATATTCCGGGCTCACGCGCTTTTTTAGTTCCGCGGTCTGACGCTCGGTCTCCTGCAACACCCGGGAATAGTGATTCACCAGCTGCTGCGTCTGTTCCTCGAACAGGACTTCGCGCATACCGTTTTGCCTTGCCGTTTCACGGTAGAAGGCGGGTGCGCCGAGCGAGGCGAGGTGAATACGATCCAGGATCGGTTGTAGCACCCCCGCAGGGCAGTTGTCCGACTGCATGGGGTCGGTAAAGATAAACCGGCCGCCCGGCTTGAGCACGCGGGCCACTTCCTGAATCACGGTTTCACGTTGGCCACTGTGCAGGATGGCATCCTGTGACCAGACCACATCGACGCTATGATCATCGACCGGGATGGACTCGAAGCTGCCGTCGACCACTTCGATCTGATCCGTCAGGCCGCGCTCCGCGTTGATCTCGCGATTACGCTGGTTTTCCTTTTCGCTCAGGTTGAGGGCGATCACGGAACAGCCAAAGGTGCTGGCCAGATAACGGGCGGCGCCACCATAGCCGGCGCCGATGTCCAGCACCCTGGTATTGGCGTCGAGGGCACCGAGCAGTTCCGCCATGTGGCGTACGGTGCGGTGACTGGCCTCGATAATCGATTCGCCGTCATGCCCATAGAGACCGATGTGAATATCTTCACCGCCCCAGATGGTGGCGTAGAAGTTATCGGCATCGTCACTATTATAATACTCACGCGCGGTGGCGACCGCCGCTGAATAATGGCTGCTCATGATTGGTCTGCCGCATTTTCCGGGTGATAGGTCTTTTCCGCAACATGCACCAGAAAGTCCGGGTCGTTGGCCTTGAAGGTCTCCTGAAAGTCACCATAAGTCTCAATATGCTGAAAGCCGACTTCGTGCATGAGGCGACGCGTATAGGCCTTGCGCAGGGGAAACATATTCAGATGGTATTCCGATTTGTCGGGGAAGGAATATTTAAAGCGCGTCAGGCCCTCGTCGATGTGTTCCGGTTCGGCGCTGACATTATCCCCGCAGTAGTAATATTTGTGTTTGGTGGAAAAACCTGTGTCCAGGATGGCGTCATAATTTCGCTGGTCCAGTATAAGAATGCCGTCATGGTTGAGGGTGGCATAGAATTCCGCCAGGGCCTTGCGACGGTCATTCTCATCAAACAAATGGGTAAAGGAGTTGCCCAGGCAAATGACGGCATCGAACTGTTCATGGATGGTCTTGTTCAGCCAGCGCCAGTCCGCCTGCACGGTGCGCAGGATGTGGCCACGCTTACAGCCATTGTCAAAGGCGCGCGCCAACATCTCCGGGCTGCCATCGGCGCTGGTGACATCAAAACCGGCTTCTTTTAGGCGTACCGAATGAAACCCCGTGCCGGTGGCGACATCCAGCACCCGCTCGACGCCATAGGAGCGCAACTGTTCAATAAAAAAATCGCCTTCACTCTTCCAGCGCTGCTCCCAGTCAATGAGTTCGTCCCACTTTTCCACAAAGCTTTTGACGTACTCTTCCTGATAATGATCCGTATCACGAATCTTGATTGGATCTTTGCCGAAGGTTTGTTTGGTTGCTTCTTGCATAGCAATCCCCTGAGTTCTAGTCATTAGTATTGCGTTTAACGCAGCAATATTTAGCGCATAGAAACCGCTTACTGAATACGCTGGCTTCTATTTCTGCAGGCCCAGTGTTTGGACCAAAGTGTCGTCAGACACGAGTGGCAAGCGGTGCGAAGGACCGCGTTACCTTTTGACAGGTTACCCAGCGTAGTCTGGGCACCTAGATTTAGAGTATGCAATTTGTCTGCATAACGCGCCTACCCTAACATAAAAAGCGGTTTTTCTCGAGCTTTGTCCCGCGCATGTGAATTTTTATTGAATAACAGTCACATAGAGGCGCTGTCAGAGGCGAGGCGAATTTCCGGGCGGCCGCTGCAGGCAATAATTGCGGTGAAAGTCGGGCATGCCAGCGCCGCGCACGCATAGTGTGTTGCGCTGTTGAGTCCACGGTGCCACAGCGTACCGTCCTGCGCCTCGAACCTTGCCTGGTGGCCGTCGCGTGTTATGGGATAAGGGCCCTGGTGCCGAGAATGACACCGCGTAGTTGCAGGTCGTACAGGATCTGCAGGCCACCTTCAATGACCACGGCCGGATTGGGATGCTGCAGTTCCGCGGCAATCCCGCCGAGGATGGACTCGCCACTGAGTCCCGGCTCGGTCTGGATCACCTGTAATAGCCGTGCCGTGACCGGGTTGAGGTCCATAAAATGGATCTGGTCTTCGCGGTCACGATAGACCAGCAGGAAGGTACCGCCTTCAGTGGCGGCCTCGGGAATCGTCTCGGGACCAATGGTCTGCACCGGGTAGTGATACTGTAAGGGCCAGGCCAGTGGTGACAACACCGGTATGCCCTGGCGCAGATCGCCGTTGGTGTCGACCGGGATAGCATCCAGGTCGACATCGAGCAGGGTCAGGGCCAGTTCGACCCATTCGTAATGCGCCAGCTCGAAAAGAAAAGGGTAATCGTCTGGCTGCGGCGGGCGTTCGTTTTCCAGGTATTTTAAAAATTCGCGCGGCATTTCCGGAAACAGGGGGGTATGCGCGCGGTGGCGGGCAAAGTAATCACGAATCAGCGCGTGCCAGGACTCATCCGTCAGCAGGCTGCGCAGGACGGGAAAGCTGCTGGCCATAAAGTCTTCCACGTTGTTATAGAAGAGCTCGTTATAGACGGCCATGCGTGGCGCGGCGACATCCTCCGGGCGGGGGTTTTCCAGCGGATTGCGGATGTGCGCAGCAAACGCATACTGCTGCTGCATGAAACGCGGCAGCCTAGTTTTGCTGGCGCTGCTTGTCATGCTGGTCAGACCATTTTTGCTGGTAGTGAATAATGGTATCGACTTCGCCGAGCAGTTCCGCGACCGGCGGGAGATTAAAGTCGCGTTCCAGCAGCGTGGGTATAACGCCGAACTGCGCATAGGTCTGCTCGAGGATCTGCCACACCGGATCAATAACATCGGCGCCGTGGGTATCGACAATCAGGTCTTCGGCCTCGTTGTAGTGACCGGCGATATGTAAATAGGTAATGCGCTCTGCCGGCATGGCCTGAAGGAATTCCTGCGGTGTGTACTCCTGGTGATTGACACTGTTGACGTAGATATTATTCACGTCGAGTAACAACGGGCAGTCGGCCTCTTCGAGAACGGCGGTAATAAAGTCGATTTCCGACATCTCCCGGCCCGGCGCCGCATAGTAGGAGACATTTTCCATCACCAGGGGTTGCTCCAGGATGTCCTGCACGCGTTTGATACGCTCGGCGACGTAGCGGACGGCCTCTTCGGTAAAGGGAATGGGCATCAGGTCATAGAGGTGACCGTCATCGCTGCAATAGCTCAGGTGTTCGCTATAGCAGCGGATATTGTGTTCTTTGATAAACTGTTTGAGTTTGTGCAAAAAGGCCTCGTCCAGTGGCGTGGGGCCACCAATGGAAAGGGACAGGCCATGACAGATAAACGGGTAGCGTTCGGTGAATTCGCGAAAGCGTTTGCCCCAGAGGCCACCGACGCCCAGCCAGTTTTCCGGGGCGACTTCCATAAAGCCGACCTGGGTCGGAGGCGTCTCGGCCAACGGCGCGACCAGACCGCGCCGCAGGCCGAGGCCCGCGCCATGAACAGGGAACTGATGAGTAGTCTTGTTCATGGTGTGTCAGTAAGTTACTTCTTGGCGCCGCACTTACCTTCACCGCACTTGCCTTCCTGGGCCGCCTTCTTGCCGCCACACTTGCCTTCCATATTCTTGTTCATTTCCTTCTGGCCACCGCACTTACCCTCGCCACACTTGCCTTCCATGTCCTTTTTCTGCTGCTTGCTGCCGCATTTTCCTTCGCCGCACTTGCCTTCCATGTGCTTGTCGGCAACCTGCATATAGCCACTGGACAGTTCGTTCATGGCGAAGGGGTTGGTGTCGGCACTGGCTACGTTACTCATGGCCATGCTGGCGGCAAAGGCGGTACCCATGACAGCGGCGATGGGTTTTAAGGTTTGTTTCTTAGACATTGAGGTATCTCCATTTCAGTTGTGCAATAGAACGTTGATTGTTATTGAACCATTCCGGGGGACGGCAGGGGAAACAGGTGTTCGCCGTGAACGTCTTGGAACAAGTATGACAAAGAGGTATCCCGAAAGTTTCACGAAACGGCCCGTGGGCGGCCCCGTCGGTTTTTTTTCTGTCAGGGGTGTTTTTAACATTCATTGGCTGTGCGCGTCCATCCGCGCGGTGGCAGAGTGTTAGCGGCGACACAGATCCTGCAGGCAGGTCAGGTACTGGCTTTCGTCGGGCAGGCTATTATCCCGCTGGGCCTGCCAAATCATTTGCCCGAGGCACTCCATCATGAGGTGCTCGGCCTCATGGGCGTCTCCACTGTTGGCAATAAGTTGTTGATAGAGCGAACGAATACCCGCAGGGCGGTCGGTCTGTAGCTGCTCCTGGATGCTGATATGCATGGCCATGTGCAAAAACGGGTTGGTCTGGCCCATTTCCGGGGTGTAGTCGCGGTCGAGCTGGGCCTGCTCATCCTCAAGCAGGGCATGGTATTCCGGGTGCAGCCTGATGATCTCGGCAATCAGGGCCTCCAGCGGTTGCAGGGCCTCGCTGTTTTGCTGCTTGCGCCAGGCGCTGAAAAACAGGCGGCGCAGCTCGTTGCGGTCATTTCCAAACATGGGCGGCAAGATACCCTAAAACCGTCCTGGGGCAAAATCCCGATGCATATATATAGTATGGGTCGGTGGGCGGGTGTGACTGCAGGCTCATGCTCAGGGGGGTGGCACCGGCGGAAGGTTGAAGGGGGTCAAGATTTCCGGCATTGGTGGCCGGATCCGGCCGAGTTAGTGCCTATACTATGTTGTAGCAATAATGTACCTATATATAATGCAAGTATTCGAGGACAGCGTGGCCAGGGGGGCAGGTTATTTCGCCATGGAATCGGGGGTGCAACCGCGCCGGCGAATTTGAGTGAACCGTTTGGTGTTGCGGTGCGACAAAAAAAGATAATAACAAGTACGGAACAACATTATGAAAAACTCAAGGGGTATGCCCTATACCACAGTATTACTCTATGGCCTGTGCATGCTGTGCTATGCGCCGCCGGCAGCGGCCGAGCTCCTGAGCCTGGTGGCGGTGGCGGAGGGGGAACACCGAACCGGCCAGGCACCGATTGAGATTCGTCTTGGCCCCGAGATGCCGCCCGACCTGATCCCCTATTTGCGTCTCGAGGTCGATGCCATAGATGTCACCGATTTTGTCACCACAGAGGGAGCGTTACTCCGCTTTCGTCCACCGCAGGCGCTGACGCCGGGACAGCATCAGCTGCGCGTTGTCGCCGTCCTGCCGGACGGTGTTATCGAGGAGGCGGCAGTCTGGACCATCGAGATTCGGGCCTCGGCGGCCTTTCGTGTCGCCGAAGTCAATGGCCAGCTGGACCTGCAGGTAACGCAACGGCTGACGGACAACCTGCTCGACCCGCCGAGTGGTCGCACCCAGGGGCAAGGGGCTATTGGCCTCAACAGCCAGCATGCCAATGACGGCTGGCGCACCACTACCCAGGCAAACATGCTGTATAACTCACAGGAGGCACAGGGGCTGTCGGAAAATGCGTTTGACCTCACTGACTATCAGATCAGGACGGACTGGACACAAAGCGCCTTCACCCTGGGGCATCAGACCCTGCCGGTGAATAGTCTGGTATTGAACCAGTTCAATCGCCGTGGCCTGAGCGTCAGCACGCGTACTGAGGGTAATGCCGTACAGCTGAATGGCTTTGCCACGCGCACCGAAGAGATTACCGGGTTTAAGTATTTCACCGGGCTGGAGGATTCAGGGCATCGCACCAGTGGCCTGGCGCTGACCGGCTTTCCCCTGGAGCAGCAGCCGGAGCGCCTGGCCATCACGGCCGTGTATCTGGATGGCCAGGGTGCGCCCGAGGGTGTGGCGGAGGTCAACGACAGCAGTAATAACGTCGGTGGCCAGGCGCAGGCGATTATTATCGACAGCTACCTGCAAAATAAACGCTGGCGCTTGCGCGCCGAACACGCCCGCAGCGATTTTGATTTTGATGGTGTCCATAGCGGTTATGCCGCGGTCGAGGATACGGCGACAAATTTTCTGTTGGGCTATGACACCGCGCGGGCCGAAGACATGACCGAGCCCTCGGACCACCACTGGGGTATCAGTGTCGTGCATCAGGACATTGGTCCATGGTTTTATAGCCTGGGGAATAGCACCAATACCGTTGACCGTCGCACCACCCAGTTACTGGGCCACTATCAGGGGCCTGGCCTGGGTGTCAACGGCACCCTGTCCCTGGGTGAAGACAATGTCGACAACATCACGAGCTTGCCGACCACGCGGATTGAATCGGCCGCCGTGTATCTAAGCTACGTGCCACAACCGGCCGCGCAGGATACCGTCGCGGCGTCGGGGCAGGCGGCTCCGCCGGCAGAGAGCCTGTTCAGCAACCCGGCCTATACCCTCAGCTGGACACAGAACAGTCTGGATCAGATCAGGACCCCGCTGGGTTATAGCGGTGATGATGTCAATTCGCGCTATGACGAGCTGGCCGTGGCGGCCACCTTTTCCGGTAGCGACTGGTACTGGAGTCTGAACCATGCGCTGATTAAACAGGACGACAAGGTGAATGTCGGCAATCAGGCGGATACCGTGAGCAGCGGCCTGGAATCACAGCTCACACTCACTCCATACCTGTCGATCACCCCGGTGCTGCAAAAGTCCGTGACCGATTATCGTAACCTGCAGATAAAATCCCGCGCCTGGCTGGCGGCGGCCACCCTGAACCTCAACTACCCGGAACACTGGAGCCATAATTTGAGCTATACAGTGAACCGTGAAGTCGCGGGCGACGACTCAATTGATACACTGACACGCATCGCCCAGTTGGCGGTGCAGTGGCGCTACCGGGAGGCCAAACGCAATCAGTTTGGTCTGAGTCTGTTTAGCACGGCCAGCCATCGCCAGGCCACAAGCAGTGGTGTTGAAACAGACGAATATCAGGTCTTTGTCGGCGTCAATATCGCCTTACCTGCTCACATATAGAAGGTGCACCCATGAACCGATCACGCAAAATGCTCCACGCCTTATACGGCACACTCGCCACGCTGTTGTTCATACCGGCTACACTCCACGCCACGCTGTTGAGTGGCTCGGTCAGCAATCTTTCCGCGACGCGCAACATCGCCTATACCCAGCCTGTCTCCGTGACCCTGCGCTGGTCCATGCTGCGTTCACCCGCAAGGTTCATGCCTGGGCTTACCGTTACCTCGCAGGGCGGCACCTTTACCGATGTCAGCGGCGGGATTGTGCTCGGTACGGTCGCCAAAACCCTGTCCAAAACTATCCCCCTCGATGCGGGCAGTACCTTCACCTTTACCGAGACGCTGCGCGTGCCGCGTGATGTGCTGTTCAAGGCCTATCAGCAGAACATCCAGACGATTTACTATCGCCGTGACTTTACCAATTGTCCGGGAACAAGTTGCAGTACCCTGAGCCCGACACTGGCGGCGTCCTTTAGTGTCGGTGGTTCCAGTGCGGCGGCCTTTGGGATTAGCGATTTTGTCCTCAGGTTCAGCGATGGCGCACTGGCGGCCATTGTCTCGCAGGAACAGAAACTCCTCGCCGAGGTGCGTCTCAATGTCACGGGTAGTGGCACCATCAAGGGTGTGTGGGAGGTGGCGACACCGGGGAGCAGTGCCGGTACCCCGTTTTACCAGTCGTTACAACTGGTCACGCGCCAGGTCGGCAGCGGTCAGTCCCTGCGTTTACAGAGTCCGCCCTTGCCCACCAGACAGGCCGGCAACCACCTGGTCAGGTTCCGTCTGCTCGAACCCGGCCTGAGCGAGGAGCCACCGGTACTGCAATACGTGGTGCGCCAGACGTCAACGCCCACGGTCGCGCCGCTGTCGTCCGTCACGCCGGCCCCGAACGCCAGTCTTGATCAGCATACCGTGTTTGAATGGCAGGCCGTAGCGGGGGCCGAGAGTTACAAGCTTGAAGTGGTCGGGGCCATGCCCATGGAAGATGCAGTCGCCGTGCCGCCACTGACCGGCATCCTGATCAAGAGCCGCACGCATCGCACCCGCCTGACGCGCTCGCTGTTGCAAAAACTCCAGCCGGGCGAGACCTACTGGTGGCGCGTGGAGGCGCTGGACGCGCAAGGCGAGGTGATTGCCGCCAGCGCCTGGAGCAGCATCAAGGTGGCACCATAGCATGACGCGCGTGGAGTAATGCATTTTGTCAGCGGATGATGCAACACTATTAGCGCAAATAGCCGCGGGCAGTGAAGCGGCGATGCAGCGGTTCTTCCAGCGTCATCAGGCCTCGGTGTATGCCTTTGCCTTGCGACGTCTCGACAATACCGCCGATGCCGCCGACGTTCTCAACGACGCTATGTTACAGGTCTGGAGAGGCGCCGATCGCTATGCCGGTAACGCCAAAGTCAGGACCTGGCTGCTGGGGATTGTCAATCATAAAATTCTCGACATCTATCGTCGGCGCCAGCGCACCACACATGATGCCCTGGATGAAAATCTGGAAGACGAACAGGCGGCCCATGTCGATGCGGATATTGTCCTGGCCCAGGACGCGGCCATGCTCAAACACTGCATGGCAAAACTCTCCGACAGCCACCGTCAGGTGGTGCACCTGGCCTTCTACGAAGATATGGCCTATCCGGCGATTGCCGAGACCCTGGGGTGTCCGGCCGGCACGGTAAAGACACGCATGCTGCATGCCAAAAAAAATCTCAAGCGCTGCCTGAGCGCCTTGCACATGGCCTGAAGTTTGAACTGTTATGCGCTGCACAGCGACTCAACGAACAGGTATCCACAGGAATAACGAATATGACTGAAGACACACACCACCCCGAGGACCTCTTGCCCTGGTATGTCAATGGCAGCCTCGACGCGGCAGAACAACAGCAGGTTGAGGCGCATCTGCTGACCTGCACCGTCTGTCAACGGGAGGTCGCGCTGCTGCGCCAGATGCGTCACCAGGTGCAGGAAAACATCGAGACGCCCGCGACAGAATTTGCCTGGCAACGCCTGCGCCGCGATATGCGCGCTACGGGGGCGGCCGCGCCGCAATGGCGTCAGGCCTGGCGCCCGGCCATGGCGGCCGCCGCCGCGCTGGTGATCGTGATCCAGAGCGTATTGTTGTTTCACCCCGACGGTGAGGGTCGCTATGACCTGGCGGGCGATGGGCACACGGGAGTCCTGTTGCAGGTCAAGTTCAATCCCGAGGCGACGGAACAGGCGATGCGCACCACCCTGCAGCAGGTCCGGGCCGAGATCGTGGCCGGCCCCAGCGCCAGTGGCGTCTATCGCATTCGGCTGCTCGACGGCGCAAAGGCCAGTGCCGAGGAACAGCAGGAGGCCCTGGCGACACTGCGGGGGCACCGCCACGTGATTGACTATCTGCAACGTGACTGAGATGCGCCGCCGGATCTATCGCCTGGGGCTCATCCTGTTTGCCTGCGGCATCGTGGCCCCGTGCCACTCCCAGGATCGGATGCCAGCCCAGAGTACAGTCCAGATTCCGGTTCAGACCCGCACCGCACAAAACGACAGGCCGCCGCTCATCGCCATGGGCAGCGACACCTGTCTGCTCAGCGGTCAACGCCTGCGCCTGCGCGGTGAACACCTCGGCAGTGAGCGCACGTATCAGCTCGTGCTGCATGCCGGGAGCCGGCAGTGGCCGCTCAGGGTAGAAGAGTGGCGCGAACAGGCCATTGTCGCGTTACTGCCCGAGTTGGCGCTGCCGGTGGAGTCGCCCGCCGTGCTGCTGCTTAAAAATCGGCAGAGCGCGGCGGTGGTGAGTAATCGTCTGCCCGTGGCCTTTTGTGCCGCGCCGGCGTCACGGAGTCGCCCGGTCGAGCGCACACAACGTGCCGAGGTCGCGACGGAGGCACCGGTTGAACCGGCCGCAGTGCCAGGCCCGCCCGCGCCACGCGCAGTGCCCACTGGCCCGGCGGTGAATCGTGTTTTTGTTGCGGATTCTCCTGCGCGTGTGTCTGTCGCGGTAAGCGACGATGCGGAAACGGGTGATGCGACAGCAGAACCGGGCGAGGTGATTGTCTTTAGCCGGGACATGACGGCCGCCCGTGCGCTGGATGCGCAGCTGCGCCCATGGGGGTACCACATCAAGCGTCGCCGCGCACTGCAACAGCTGGGCCTGGTGATCAATGTCATTCGCCTGCCCGATACGGTCACTGTGGCAAAGGCGGTGCAGACCCTGGAACAACTCGAACCGCCACTGCTGGTGGATGCCAATCACCAGTACCATCTCATGCAGGCGGATGCTAGTACCGCCCATCGCGACCGAAGCGGTGCGGCGGCGGCACAGCGACTGGTGGGCTGGGACCGACCCGGCCCGGCGTGTGGCCGCGGCCTGCGCATCGGCCTGGTCGATACCCTGGTGGATGTCAACCACGCCAGCCTGTCGCGGGCGAAGATTGTGGCGCGTTCTTTTTTACCCCTGGGGGTGACGGCCGCCGAGGGTCGGCATGGCACCGCGATCGCCTCGCTGCTGGTGGCATCGGCAGATGGAGTCGATGGCGTCGCGGGACTGCTGCCCGCCGCTGAACTCTACAGTGCCGGGGTTTTTCGCGAGCGCGCACGACAACGGGTCGATACCACGGCGGAACTGATTATTACCGCGCTGGACTGGCTGCAGGGGCAACGGGTCGACGTGATCAACCTGAGCCTGGCGGGCAAGGCCAACCGTTTATTACAGAGCGCCATTGAACAGCTCATAAAACAGGACCAGCTGATCGCAGCGGCGGCCGGCAATGCCGGTGCCACGGCCCCGCCGGCCTATCCTGCCGCCTGGCCGGGGGTGGCCGCCGTCACCGCGGTGGACCTCAGGCGTGATATTTACCGGCAGGCAAACCAGGGCCGTTATCTTGACCTGGCCGCGCCGGGCGTCGATGTCTGGGCCGCCCGTAGTGGCGCCGGCGGGGCGTACTATAGCGGCACCTCCTACGCCGTACCCTATGTGAGTGCGGCGCTGGCGGTACTGCGTCAGCGCCACGGCGGCCGGAGCAACGCCCAACTGCTGACGCAGCTACAACGGCAGGCGCGTGACCTGGGCGCAGCGGGCCCCGACCCGGTCTTCGGTCATGGCCTGTTGCAGTTGCCGGGGGCCTGTGGCCCGCAGTAAAAAATCATTGAACCGCACGGCCGGTCGCTACGACCTACTGCCAGCAAGCCTACGTAACAACACAAAAAACAGGAAAGAGGAGAGTTCGGTGAATACACATATCTATCAAGCAGTGATGATCAGCAGTCTGCTGGCCTGTATGGGCCAGGCGCAGGCACTCAACAAATTTGATTATGTCAACGTGGCCAAAGGTGACGGCATCAACATTCTCGATGGCAAGATCTTTATCCACCCCAACAACGGCAACTATGGCACCGCCAGCAAATCCACCGTGCCCTATCACGTCAAGGTGAAGGCCGGTTGCAAAGGCCAGAACATGCTGAAAAAGGTTTTTGTCTCTCTGGGGACTGAAAATGTCAGCAAAGACGTCATCGAGTACAGCGATAATTTCCGCGTCAATGTGAATGCCAATCTGCAAAAGACCCTGCCCTGGACGACGGTCAAGATGGATCTCCCCATGACCAAACTGGGTTTTAATCCGGCCACCTTGTGTCAGAATAATCTGAATGACAAGATGGCCAAGGGCGCCAGCAAGCAACAGGTCATGGCACAGGATCAGGTCCTGAGCAAAGGGGTATGGATTACCGCGGTGGCGAGCTGCGGCAAGATGGGCAAGACCAATGACAACCATGGCAGCACCTTTACCGGCGCGGAGCTGAAAGTGATCTGCAAGGCCGGTGCCGCGGGCGGGCCCAACAGCATCCAGAAGCAGCCAAAACTTCCACCCGTGGGTGGCATGAATGTGCAGAATCAGATTCAGGTCACTGCCGCCAGCCTGCAGGCAACGCCGTATCAGCTGACAACCACCTGCCCGACCAAGGCCAAGTTGACCGGTACGATTACGGCCACGGCCCCAGGCACCGTTCAGTACAAGGTGATGTTCCTCGGCCATGGCGAGACGCCGGTGCGTAACCTGCACTTTAACCAGGCGGGCACCCGGAATATTGAGCTGGTGGAGTTCCCGACGGATACCAGCATGCCCACCGGCAGCGCCACCTTGAAGGTCCTCTCACCGAACGTCGAATACGCCTATGCCAAATTCAAAGTCAACTGTATTGCCGCCGGTGGTCCCGGTAGTGTTCTGCAACAGCCTCAGCCCAGTGCTTCGCCCAACGTGGGAAAGATCCAGGCCGCCCCCGCGCCAAAGCCCGGCACGATCCAGGCGAGCCCCATAACGCTCACACCGGCACCGAAAACCCCCAGCAAAGTGGCGACACCTGTGGCAAAGCCCAAGATCCAGATGATCGAGGCCACCCCGGTAAAAGAAGCCACACCGGTGCTACGTCGTCTGCCGGCGCGCAGTGTCGAAGAGGAAACGCGAGAAGCAACACGCGACCCCGTGCGCTAACCGCGAAGCCAGACGGCAGCCAGGGCCTGGCGTGAATGCTCAGACCCGTGTCAAAGTAACCAGACCCGCTACGGCGGGTCTTTTTTATTTCCGTTTGGGAGCCGGGAACAGTTCAGCGACGTGCATGGACCACAGGGCAAAGCCTTGTCGTTCGTCGCTAGTGGCTTGCTCGTTAGTCTAAACGGTCGAGCGGGCAAAACGACGCTTGTCGATTCCCCAGCGTTGCAGTTTCGAGGCCAGGGTCGTGGCCTTCATATTCAGCAGCCTTGCCGCGCCGTCGTCGCCGAAGATCTTGCCGCGGGTTTTGTGCAGGGCGCGCAGGATATTGTCGCGTTCCTGGGCGCGGAGTTCATCGCGGCTGAGAATGGCCGGGTCACCGTCGGTGCTCACACCGCGTGGCGCGGTACCCGTTGGCGCCAGCCACTTTTTCTGCTGTATATCCAGGACCAGCTTGTTGTTTCGCGACAGGATGACGGCGCGTTCGATCACGTTTTCCAGCTCACGAATGTTGCCGGGCCAGTCATAGGACTGCAGGCGAATAATGTCGGCCTGCGACAGCTTGATCCCCGGCTTGTTGAGTTTCTGGGTAAAGTGCCGCAGAAAGTGCATGGCCAGCAGCGGGATATCGTCGAGGCGGGCGCGCAGCGGCACGGATTCCACCGGAAAGACATTGAGGCGAAAGTAGAGGTCCTCGCGAAAGTTTTTTTGCTGCACCTCCTCGAACAGATTCTGGTTGGTGGCGGCAATCACGCGCACATCGACATCGCGGGTGCGACTCTCGCCGACACGTTCAAACTGTCCCTCCTGCAGTACGCGCAACAGCTTGCTCTGTAGCTCCAGCGGGATCTCGCCGACCTCGTCGAGAAACAGGGTACCGCCATCGGCCAGTTCAAAACGCCCGGCGCGATCGCTGTGGGCGCCGGTAAAGGCACCTTTGACATGGCCAAAGAATTCACTCTCAAACAGTTCGCGGGGGATGGCGGCGCAGTTGACGCGGATCAGGGGTCGGTGCCGTCGCTCACTGGCCTCATGAATGGCGCGGGCGATGAGTTCCTTGCCGGTCCCGGACTCACCGGTAATGAGCACACTGGTGTCTGTCGGCGCGACCAGCGGGATCTGATTGAGGAGTCGTTGTATGGCGACGCTGTCGCCGACGATCTCCCGGGCGTGGTATTCAGAACGAATTTCCTCCTGTAAATATTCGTTCTCCAGTTCCAGACGATGTTTGAGGTCGCTGACCTCGTGCAGGGCATCGCGTAAGCGGGCCTCGGCCAGTTTACGATCACTGATGTCGCGAAACACCACCACCGCGCCGACCAGGTGGCCATGGTCCTCAATGGGGGTGCTGGTATATTCCACATGAATAGGCGTGCCGTCCTTGCGCCAGAAGACCTCGTCATCGACGCAGTGCACGACCCCATCATGGAAGGCGGCAAAAATCGGACACTCCAGGGATGGGTAGTGGGCGCCATCGGCCTTGCTGTGATGGATCATGGTATGGATGTCCTTGCCAATGAGCTCCTCCGCGTTATAGCCCAGCATCTGCTCCGCCGCCGGATTGAGAAAGGTGGTCCGGCCGTCGGCATTGACCCCATAAATCCCCTCGCCGACGGCGCGCAACAGCAACTGGTTTTCGCGTTCGATGTCCTGAAAAATATCCTCAATGCGTTTCCACTCGATAATACCGCGACGGTGATAGGTATTGGCCTCGGCCTGTTCCTGGCGGGTCTCAAGCTGTTGACGGTCACGCAGCAGCATGACCATGTAGGTGGCCTGCTGTTGCATCCGGCATGAGGCGGAACATTCAATACTGATCAAACCGCGCTGCGCATGCAGGCCGTGGAGTTCATTGCTCCAGCCATAGCCCTGTGCCATGACCTCCTGGGTAAAGGCAATCAGCCGAGCCAGGTCACTGGCAAACAGTTCGCTGACGCGCATGGCACGCAGCTGCGGGTCGGGCCTATCGAATAGCTGTGTCGCGGCGGCATTGGTCTCGACGATACGGTTGTTGATGGGGTCGATGACCAGCACCGCCTCCGGCAGGTTGTCGAGGATAGTGGTATCGCGGGCGTCGGCAAGGGGGGCGTGGGTTTTGTTCATCATGGGCTCATGTTAAATGTCAGCAAAACGTGTGCGTCTGTGTGTCGTTCAATATTCAGTGTGGATGACGCGCCGATATGACATCGCAAATTCCATACCAGATTCTGCAAATACGTAATTGTCGCTAGGCATATGCGTAGTTTATGCATTTGCGTAGTGCCTACGCATTTCGCTTTTGATCAATTAGTTTAAGCAAAACATGCGTTTATAAATTTATTGCCGAGTTGGTACAGCCCTTGCTCTACAGATACTGAGCGCAACGGACCTGATGCAGTCCGGGGCAGGGTGTCCGCACACAGCGGTGCTGTCAGTTCGAGTGTGCATCCAAAGAGTGCATCACGCACAACAAGTGGGCATGAATATAACCGGTGAGGAAAATGTGATGAGTAAAAAGAGTCTGGGTAACCCCTTTAGTCCTGACAGTGATCTGCGCCACGGCATGGGTTGTAGCTGTGCCCGTTGTAGCAGCACCTCGGTCGAGGCCGCAACGCCGTCTGTGCCACAACAGCAGCAGGCACATCCGCCGCAGGCCGCCACCACGGCCAGCAGTAGTGCCAGCCTCGATAGCGAGGAAGCGATTATTGATCGCGCCGTGGAGAGCGCCGTGGTGCGCGCCATGTTCGGGCACAACGATCCCTCCCGGCGTCACTTTATGAAACTGGTGGGCGGTGGTCTGGCAGCGTCGATTATCGGCAGCATGTTTCCCCTGGAGGCGGCCAAGGCGGCCCTTAAGGACAAACTCGGTAAACCGGAAAAGACCAAACTCAAGGTGGGCTTTGTGCCCATTACCTGCGCCACGCCTATTATTATGGCGCACCCGCTGGGTTTCTATTCCAAGTACGGCCTCGATGTCGAGGTCATCAAGACCGCCGGCTGGGCGGTCGCCCGCGACAAGTCGCTCAACAAGGAATACGACGCCGCGCACATGCTCACCCCCATGCCGCTGGCGATGAGCATGGGCGCCGGTTCGACCGCCATGCCCTTTCTTATGCCGGCGGTGGAGAACATCAACGGCCAGGCCATTACCCTGCACAACAAACACAAGGACAAGCGTGACCCGAAACAGTGGAAGGGCTTCAAGTTTGGCGTGCCGTTTGAATACTCCATGCACAATTTCCTGCTGCGTTACTACGTTGCCGAACATGGCCTCGATCCCGACAAGGACATCCAGATCCGCGTGGTGCCGCCGCCGGAAATGGTCGCCAACCTGCGTGCCGGTAATCTCGACGGGTACCTGTCGCCAGACCCGTTTAATCAACGCGCCGTGTGGGAGAAGGTCGGTTTTATTCACCTGCTGACCAAGGAGATCTGGCAGGGGCATCCCTGTTGCGCCTTCGCTACCAGCGAGGAATTCGCCAGGACCCTGCCCAATACCTATGGCGCACTGTTCAAGTCCATTGTCGAGGCCACGCACTTTTCCTCCAAACAGGAAAATCGCAAGGACATCGCCGCGGCCATTTCCCCCAAGAATTACCTCAACCAGCCGGTGCAGGTGGTCGAGCAGGTGTTGACCGGGCGTTTTGCCGATGGCCTGGGCAATATTCGCAACGAGCCTGATCGTATCGACTTCGACCCCTTCCCCTGGCATTCCATGGGCGTGTGGATCCTTACGCAAATGAAACGCTGGGGCTACATCAAGGGTGATGTCGATTACAAGGGTATTGCCGAGCAGGTCTACCTGGCGGCGGACTGCGGCAAGCTCATGAAAGAGCTGGGCTACGACGCCCCCGACAGGACCTATGAGAAGTACACCATCATGGGCAAGGAGTTCGACTACAACACGCCGGACGAATACGCCAAGAGCTTTGCGATTACGAGGGCCTGAGCATGCACAGCCTGAATCTTCGCGCCGCGGCCCTGTCGCTGGTCCTGTTGTTGCTGTTCCTCGGTGTCTGGGAACTCGCCAACCGGCCGGCGGAGACGACGGCTGCACTCACCGAGTACGAGATGATGATGGGAGGGTCCGCGCCCCAGGCGCGGGTCCCCAACCCCAGTGAGATCTTCAGCCTCGCCGTCGAAGAACTGAGTGACCCGTTTTACGACAAGGGCCCCAACGACAAGGGCATTGGGCTGCAACTGATGTATTCCCTGCAGCGTGTCATGCTCGGTTATTTGCTGGCGGCACTCATTGCCATTCCGCTGGGCTTTCTCATTGGCATGTCGCCGCTCATGCACAAGGCGCTGGACCCCTTTGTGCAGGTGCTCAAACCCATCTCGCCTCTGGCGTGGATGCCGCTGGCCCTGTTTGTACTCAAGGACTCGGAGGTCTCGGCGGTGTTTGTCATTTTTATCTGTTCCATCTGGCCCATGCTCATCAATACCGTCTTCGGTGTGGCCGGGGTCAAAAAGGACTACCTCAACGTGGCGCGGACCCATGAGCTGGGCAGGTTGCGTACCGCCTTTCTGGTGATCCTGCCGGCGGCGGCGCCCACCATTCTTACCGGCATGCGTATTTCCATCGGGATTGCCTGGCTGGTGATCGTTGCCGCCGAGATGCTGGTCGGTGGCACCGGCGTCGGTTACTACGTCTGGAATGAATGGAACAATCTCGACCTGACGGCGGTGGTGTTTTCCATTCTGGTGATTGGCGTGGTGGGCATGCTGCTGGACGCCATGCTGGCGCGCGCCACCAAACTTGTGCAATACGTGGAGTAATCAAATGAGCCAATATTTTCTCAATGCCCAGGGCCTGAGCAAGACCTATCCCGGTGAAAAAAACACCGCCGCCCTGACGGTATTCGATAATGTCAGCTTCGGTGTCAACAAGGGTGAGTTTATTTGCATTATCGGTCACTCCGGTTGTGGCAAGTCGACCATTCTCAACATCCTCGCCGGTCTCGACAGTGCCAGCACCGGGGCGGTGCTCATGGACAACCGGGAAGTCGCCGGGCCCAGTCTTGACCGGGGCGTGGTGTTTCAGAACTACAGCCTGTTACCGTGGATGTCGGTGCTCAATAACATCAAGTTCGCGGTGGCCTCGCGCTGGCCCGCTTGGTCGAAGGCGCAGGTACTGGCGCACAGCATGAAATATATCGACATGGTGGGTTTGAACGGCGCCGAGCAACGCAAACCCTCGCAACTGTCTGGCGGCATGCGCCAGCGGGTGAGTATCGCCCGTGCCTTTGCCATCGAGCCCAAGCTGCTGCTGCTCGACGAACCCTTCGGCGCCCTCGATGCCCTGACCCGTGGCATGATCCAGGAAGAGCTGATGAAGATCTGGGAACAGACTAACCAGACCGTCTTTATGATCACCCATGATGTAGACGAAGCCATTCTGCTGGCCGACCGCATCTTTCTCATGACCAATGGCCCACACGCCAGCATTGCCGAGTCGGTGGTCATCGACCTGCCGCGGCCGCGCACTCGTACCGATGTCATTCATCATCCCAACTACTATGGCATTCGCAATCACATTGTCGATTTTCT
Source organism: Gammaproteobacteria bacterium (assembly GCA_046484825.1). Classification (GTDB taxonomy): domain Bacteria; phylum Pseudomonadota; class Gammaproteobacteria; order UBA6429; family Thiohalophilaceae; genus CAJYAN01. Next base: position 18,435 of record JAWOIE010000075.1, read on the forward strand.
GGTCAAGCGCTCGCGCGAACTGGCCAATCAGGAACAACAGACCGCCCACCAGGAGCGCACGCCGGGCCTGCACTACCCGCCCGAAGTGCGCCCGGCGCGGACACAGGATCCAGCATCCACTGTGGCAGCAGCACACAGTGATGTGGTGAAACACAGCGATAAACACGTCGTCAACATTAAATAACCTCTAAGCGTAAAGGAGTCACTCCCATGAGCACTGCAACCGCACTCAAGACACAGACCCCCACCACCCTGTTGTCGAGCACTATGATGAACAAGGTCGAAATGACCGAGGCGATTATTTCCGCCAAACTCAGTAAAGGCCTGGGCTGGCAGGAGATCGCCGATCAGGTCGGCACCGGCGTGGTCTGGTTGACCTCGGCCTGCCTGGGCAAGAACAGCGCGCCGCCGGAGATCGCCGAGAAGATCTGTAGCGTGCTCGGCCTGTCTTCCGAGGTCTGCCTCGCCCTGCAGACCTTTCCGCACAAGGCCTGGGAAAAAGACGTCCCCCAGGACCCGGTCATTTACCGCTTTTATGAATTGATCGGGGTCTACGGCGATACCATCAAGGAAGTGATCCATGAGAAGTTTGGCGACGGCATCATGAGCGCCATCGACTTCAGCATGGATATCGACAAGGAAAAAAATCCCGCCGGCGATCGGGTGGTAATTACCCTGAATGGTAAATTCTTGCCCTACCGGACCTGGTAGTGGAGTCAGGCCCTGCCCGCCGTCAAACGGCGGGCAGGGCAGACTTCGTCATACAAGGTCAAAACCCAACGCAGAGACGCTATGGCGAAAAGAACGCGAAAAAACATAGGAAATAAAATAAGTGGCTCAAATATAAAAAATCGACTGGTATTGCCCTATGGGTTTTTAACGCGGGTACTCTTGGCGCCCTCTGCGCCTTTGCGGTGAAAGCGCGGTGAAAGCAGTGTTCAATTGCAGGTAGAGGGTCCCTGCCAACCTCGCCAGCATAAAACACGCGACTACTTCGCTTGCAGGGCCTCGCCGTCAAAGCGGATGCCGTCCCAGCCGTAGTGCATAAAGCGGCGGATATTGGCGTGGTCATCCCCGGCCGGGTTGCCGAGGACATCGTCGCGATAGTATGTGCCGAAGCAGGCCAGGGTCTGTCGCTGGTCCAGCGCATGGCGTCGGGCAAAGGCGAAGATCTTGCACGAGCCTTCATTGCTGCCGGCTTCGTTCACCACGATGTTGCCGTTTTTGCCGTTGCTGAAGCGCGTCGGTGTATAGGTGTAGTGCGCCTCGATGGTAGCCATGACCTCGGCAAATTCGATCTTATCTGGTTGGCAATTAAGCTTGTTAATCAATTCACTAACAGTCATGTTGTCTATTACCTTTAGTTAAGCCCTGGTTTAAGCCCTGTCACCCTGGTTTTTTTCCTCTCCCCTGGGGGGATAGTCGTAGGTTGGGTTGACGAAGGAAACCCAACATTAATCTTTGCAACAATGCCCTGTTGGGGTTCATGGCTTCACCCCAACCTACAATTCTTAGAAAAAACAACGGATCGAAATGCCACTGCCCAGGGAATACTGCATTAAATCACTCAAGTATTAACAACGGGAAGAGATTGTAGGAGGTTTCGCCAACAGAATCCAGTAGGACACGCCCGACAACGCATGGCCTGCGTGCGGGCAGGTTGCTATGATTCCCACACTCCGGGTGAGCGCGGCCGAGGCCATCACAATGGCCATATCGGCGGCCGCCCATGCAGCCCGGCGGGCGACACTACGACACCTTTCTCTGGAGAAGGCACACTATGGCAACGGTGAGTGAAATTGGTTTGGCGGGGATTTTCTGGCGTTTTCTGGCGGCGCTGGTACTGGTGTTTGTCACCTACAATCCGGAGCAGTATTCCTATATCGACTGGCTGGGCATGGACGAGGCCGGGCCACTGGCGTTGAAGGTGCTGGTCGGTATTATTCTGCTGATTGGCTGGAGCATTTACCTGCGCGCCACGCTGCAGTCGCTGGGCGGGTTCGGCATGCTGCTGGTGATCGCCCTCATGGGCAGCATTCTGTGGTTGCTGGTGACCTGGAACATCATCCCCCGTGACTCTACCCGTGCCGTTATTTACATGGTCGAAGTGGTGATCAGCGCCTTGCTGGCGGTGGGCATGGTCTGGTCGCACCTGCGGCGGCGGTTGACCGGGCAACTGGACGTGGACGAGCTGGACGACTGAGCCCGCGAGGTATTTCGCCCCCGACGCCGGAGCGGCCTGCGCGCCAGGGTCGGGTGCGACATCGATAATGTTCCCGGCCGCCACCGGGCGTAGCGGTTCTGGCCTATACTGATCAGGCCGAGTGATGAAGCCAGTTCTGGTCTGACGACTCGGGCAGTACACAAGGAGGTGTGTCATGGGCAAAGTGCAGTACCTGAAAACCAGCGCGCTCGGGCTGCTGACCTTGGTCGTCAGTGCCTGCGTCTATGACCCGGTCTACTATGGCCCGCCACCGCACATCACGGTCGGCGGCTATTACCAGCCCTGGGGGTATTACTACTACCCCGGCGTGAATGTCTATTTTCATTATGCCACCGGCGTTTACTTTTACTTCTCCAACGGCATCTGGGTCCGTACCCGGGTGCTCCCCGCGACGATTCGCCTCAATCCCCGCGATCGGGTGCACCTGCACATCGAGAACGACAGGCCCTATCTGTTTCACGAGCAGCACCGGGACATGTACCGGCCACGACCACAACCGGGACCGCCGCCGCAGTTAGACCGGCGTGAGCGAGAGGACAACCGCTACTGGTACGAGCAGCAGCGCGAGTACCGCGAGAAATACCACAGTAGCCCGGGACCCGGACAAAAATCGGACAAGCGTCAGCCGCGTGAAGAGGAAGAGGAGAAACGGCGGCGACCGTAACGGCCGGGCCGGGGATCAGGTCGTGGCAATGACCACCCCCGGTCGCCGTGCCGGTCCGGGCTAATCCGTATCGCGGAGGCGTTCCAGCCTTTCCGCTTCTTCGGCCAGCACGGCCTTGATGTTTTCCATCAGCTCATCGACATTCGCGGGTCGGGTGTCTTCGGCAAAGTCGCCGTGGAGTTCACTGTCGGGGTGCAACGCACCGTCTTCATACAGCGCCCAGA
>JAWOIE010000117.1:0-5548 GCA_046484825.1 Gammaproteobacteria bacterium
GTTTTGTTGGGGTTCGTAACCTCACCCCAACCTACCGGACTGAGCTTTCTTGTTTTTCAATCTTTTAATATTGACTTTATAAGCAATTATGGCGACCGCGGCACCTAACGGCAGGGCAAGCCAATGTATTTTGCTATCATCATCTACGCCGTGCAGCGCAAATCTCAATAGAAAAACAAGAATAAAAAAAACAATCATGGTCAACAGCCATCTGACTTTGGGAAATCGTTTCCCATACTTCTGCAAATACATGCCATAGCTAATATGTATTCCTGTCAGAAAACCCATACATGTAAAATATACTACTGTTAGAAATTCATAGATTGTCATATCGCGAATTGTTTTTGTGTGCGCATGTCTTTTTTATCATTTTGTAGTGACCTCCTCCATCCATGGAGTCGTCACCCCAACCTGTCGAGCTTGAATCCCCTCAATAGTAGTACATCATCACTGTCGGTGCAGGGGGTGTCAACGATATAATCTGCACTGTGCGCGGCTCACACTCCGTGGTCCGATCACGTTTCTGATGGGCTTAAATTTCCTTATCAAAGGAATCGAGTAACGCAGCTATACGTGCTGTGCTGGCGTAGCGTGCAGGGATAATGCTTGCGGACTTGTGCTTTTTTTTGCGCTGTCCCTTTATGCAGAATCTCCCGTGACAGATTGAGTGGCGATTAGGTTATTGCGCGTAAAATCATAAACTTATAATGATTTGCTCCGGCGTGGCGGTGCGTTGTCGCGGTGGCGTATTGTGCAATGGCTTGCAGACATTGGGTAATCTCCTGCTAGAATAAAAAGGTCTCATCCCGCGCGGTTGCTGATTCATGTCGTATTTCACTTCATTGGCCATAGTGTTAGTTTGAATGACAACTGAAACCCGTATCGAATTACATCAGAAGCGTCCCCTTGGGCCCGTGCGGCACTTTGCCCTGTTGCGTGGGCGTGAACTGGAAGTGGTCAGCAGCGCCGGGCGCAAGCGCCAGGTCTATAAGGTGGATTTGCTGGCCTTGCGCTCGCCCAGTGAGCGTGAGGTCCGCATTGCCTGGCGTTGGTGGTTGAGCGCGCTGGGCGTCCTGCTGCTGAGCGTGATCCTGGCCGTGGCCCTCTCTTATTTACAGTTTACCGGCAATGCGCTGCTGAGCCTGGTCGTGGGGTGTCTCATCGCGGCCGGCCTGGGCTATCTGGCCTGGCATAAAGGCATCCGTCAGCAGGTGTTTTACAGCCGACACTCCGGTGTGCCGCTGGTGACACTGCAACTGGCTTCACCGAGCCGCAACGAGGTGGCGAAATTTGTTACTTATCTGGAGGCGCAGATTGATCGCCTCAAGGACGAGTTCGGCCTGACGCGCGATCAGGAACTGGCCGGCGAAATGCGCACCCTCCGGCGTCTGAGTAATGACGGTGTGATCAGTCTGGATGAGTATGAGCAGTCGAAGGATGTGTTGTTTCAGAAACACTAATAAATGCAGCTTCTAGGTGCTAAGTGCTAGGTGCTAGAAGCTCGTTGCTAGATGACAGGTCCATTTTTTATTCCTCAATTACCTTTTGTTCGAATTGACATAGATCCTCAATGACACACGAACCACAACGGGGCTTGCGGGCGATGCAGGTGTAACGGCCATGCAGGATGAGCCAGTGGTGGGCGTCCTGCATATAACGCTTCGGTACCACCTCGAGGAGTTTGTTTTCCACCGCCACGACATTCTTGCCTGGCGCGAGACCGGTGCGGTTGGAGACGCGAAAGATATGCGTGTCCACCGCGATGGTGGGCTGACCAAAGGCGGTGTTTAAAATGACATTGGCGGTCTTGCGGCCGACCCCGGGCAGGGCCTCAAGGGCTTCGCGGTGTTCCGGCACCCTGCTGTCGTGTTGTTCCACCAGTATTTTGCAGGTGGCCATGATGTTTCTGGCCTTGGTGTTATACAGGCCGATGGTCTTGATGTATTTTTTCAGCCCGGCCAGTTTCAGGTCCAGGATCTGCTGCGGGGTATTGGCGACTTTGTAGAGTTCGGTGGTGGCCTTGTTGACGCCCTTGTCCGTGGCCTGGGCGGAGAGCACCACGGCAATCAGGAGTTCAAACGGGCTGGTGTAGTTTAATTCGGTGGTCGGCGCGGGGTTGTGTTTTTTCAGGCGCTTGAACAACTCAGCGATGTGTTCCTTCTCCATCCGGGGTCCTCGGTCAATGTGTTACGACAGTGTGCTGCGCCCAGCGCCGCTGATGCGGGGCGGTGATCACGGTGCGCGCCTAGCCGGCCGTGTGGCTGGCCGTCTGTGTCAGGTTGACGCGTACCTGCTGGGCCCTGGCGGCCTGGCGGTTGTCGATAATGTTTTTCATGGCGATGATCAGCCCCAGGCCGATGAAGGCCCCCGGCGGCAGGATGGCCAGCAGATAACCCCGGTAGTCTTCCAGCAGGACAATGCGCCACTCGCGGGCGCCCTCACCGAACATGAGGTGGGCCTGTGAAAACAGGGTGCCAAAGCCCAGGCCCTCGCGCATGGCGCCGAGCAGGATAAGCACGGCGGTAAACCCCAGGCCCATGAACAGGCCATCGAGAAAGGCATCGCTGACCTTGTGCTTGGAGGCAAAGGCCTCGGCGCGGGCGATAATGGCGCAGTTGGTGACGATCAGGGGAATAAAGATACCGAGAATATTATAGAGTTCATGAAACCAGGCGTTCATGGCCAACTCGATGGTGGTGACCACCGAGGCGATGATCAGTACGAACACGGGGATACGAACCTCCGGGCGCACATAGTGACGAATCATGGACACGGTGACATTGGAGGCGACCAGGGTCAGCAGGGTCGCCAGACCCAGGCCGAGGGCGTTGACGACCGTGTTGGTCACCGCCAGCAGCGGACACAGCCCGAGGATCTGCACCAGGGCCGGATTGTTTTTCCAGAGGCCGTCTTTAATGATCGTTAGCATGTTGTCCCTCGTTGCTGGCAAAGAGCCGGTCGCGGTGCTGTGCAAAATAACGCAGCGCCCGATAGACCGCATTGACGATGGCGCGCGGTGTGACTGTGGCGCCGGTAAATTGATCAAACACCCCGCCATCGCGTTTTACCTTCCAGTCCCGGGCGGGCGGGTACGTCAGGGACTTGCCCGTGAAATGGTGAATCCAGTCGGAACGCCGTTCATCAATGGCGTCGCCCAGGCCGGGGGTTTCACGGTGGCGGGTAACGCGCACCCCGGCCAGAGTGCCGTCGTAGCGAATGGCGACGAGTAAGTTAATATCACCATTATAACCGTCCGGCGCCACGGCGCTGATAATCGCGGCCACGGGCTGCTGGTCCTTGCGGGCGCGGTAAATCTTCAGTGGTGTCTTACTGCCGAGCTGTTGCGGCGCGGTGACCTGAATAACGTCTTCATCCAGTTGATTGTCATATTCGTCCGCCGGGATCAGTGCATGCAACTGGTGTAGTAAGACCTGGCGTTCATTTTCGGCAATGCGCTTTTCCGTGGCGCTAAAGGTCCAGGCGACCAGCGCGGTGCCGCCGATGGCAAACACGCTGAGCACGATGGCACTGATGGACATGGTGCGCCACAGGTTCATACGCGCGCACCGCTGCATCTTGTGCGCCGGCAGGCCCGGCGGTCGCGCAGCTCACAGGTCATTGCGGACCTCCCTGGCCTTCACCAAACACGCGTGGCCGGGTGTAGTAGTCGATGGTCGGTACCGTCATATTGATGAGCAGCACCGCAAAGGCCACCGCGTCGGGATAGCTGCCCCATTGGCGGATGACGTAGAGCAGGACACCGATCAGCGCACCATAGATCAGCCGGCCCCGGACGGTGGTGGCGGCGGTGACAGGGTCGGTGGCAATAAAAAAGGCCCCCAGCATGGTGGCGCCGCTAAACAGATGAAACAGTGGCGAGGCATGCAGGTTGGGGTCAAGCCAATGAAAGATGCCGGCCATGATACCCAGACCGGCCAGCATGGCCAGCGGGATGTGCCAGCTGATCACGCGTCGTGCGAGCAGGACCAGGCCGCCGATTAAAAACCAGATATTGATCCACTCCCAGCCTACCCCGGCCAGGGAGCCGAACCACTGTGAGGATTGTTGCAGGACCACGGGAATGCCCTGTTCCAGCTGCGCCTGGGTCTTGAGCAGATCCAGCGGACTGGCGGCGGTGACCGCGTCCAGGCTCAGCGGCGCCGGCAGTGCGCCGTTGAGGCTGTAGTGCCACAACTCACCCGGGGACAGGGGGGCTGGCGCCAGACTCAGCGGGGGCAGCCAGGCCGTCATTTCCCGGGGGAAGGCGATCAAGAGCATGGCGTACCCCACCATGGCCGGGTTGAAGGGGTTGTAACCCAGACCCCCGTAGAGGTGCTTGGCAATAATAATGGCAAAGGCGGTGCCGAGAAACGGGATCCACCACGGGGTCAGGGGCGGCAGGGAGATGGCCAGCAACAGGGCCGTGACCAGGGCGCTGCCATCGAGCAGACTGATGGCGATGGGTCGCTGGCGCCAGTACAGCACCAGCGACTCGCACAGCACGGCGGTGGCGATGGCAATGCCGGCGTTGATCAATACCCCCCAGCCAAAGAAGGCGACCTGCGCGATGATGCCGGGCAGCAGCGCCAGCACCACCCACAACATCATGCGGGTGACGCTGTTGCGGGCAAAAATAAACGGTGAGCTGAGTGGCATGGTCAGGTCTGATCCTTGTGCTGTTGGCGACGACGGGCGTTGGCCGCATCGATCTGCTGTTGCTGTTCCGGCGTCAGATTGTCAACATTTTTCGGGGCGGCGGCCAGTGCCTCCTTGCGCGCCCTGGCGCGGGCCAAGGCCGCCTCGATCGCCGCCTTCTTGTTCTCGGTCTCCGAGTTGGTCTTGCCCTGGGCGCGATCGAGCAAGGCCTTTTTCTTCTGCCGACGTTCTTCGTCTTCCTGTTTTTTGCGTTCCTGCCGGTAGAGGTGAAACTCATGGCGTTCGCGGGCGCGATCGGATTTCTGTTTTTCGTGGTCGCGGTTCCAGATCTCGGTCTTGGCAAAGCGGTAGTACTGCACCAGGGGGATGTGACTGGGACAGACGTGGGCGCAGCAGCCGCACTCTATACAGTCAAACAGGTTGTAGTCCTGGACCTTGTCAAAGTCCTGGGCGCGGGCATGCCAGTAGAGCTGTTGCGGTAACAACTGCGCCGGACAGACCCGGGCGCAGTCGCCGCAGCGAATACAGGGCAGGGCGGGTTCAACGGCTTGCTGCCGCTGCACCAGCACACAGTTGGTGGTTTTGATCACCGGCGCCTGGGTATCGGCAATGGCAAAGCCCATCATGGGACCGCCGATAATAATGTCCCTGTCGCCCGTCGCCATGGCGTGTTGCGCCAGCAGGTGCGCGATGGGCGTGCCCAGCGGCACCCGCCAGTTGGCGGGATCGGTGACAGCGTTGCCCGTGACGGTCACGAAGCGTTCGATGAGCGGCTGACCCTGCAGCACGGCGTCGGCCACGGCGACGGCGGTACCGACGTTCTGACACACCAGACCGATGTCGACCGGCCGCTGTTGCGAGGAGATCTCACGGCCGGTGAGGACCTTGATCA
>JAWOIE010000065.1:0-7240 GCA_046484825.1 Gammaproteobacteria bacterium
TGGCATTTCGCGAGCCGAAACATGTCACCCTGCTGGGCCTGGGCAGCGGTTGCCTGTTACAGGGACTGCAGGCCATGCCGGCGCCTCCACGTGTGGCAGTGGTGGAACACCGGCAGGCCGTGGTGGATGTGGCCCGGGACTATTTCTGGCTGCCAGAGGCCGGGAATATCAGCGTGAACGTTAGCGATGCCAGTGCTTACCTGAAACGCACCGCGGCGGTCTCTACGGATATTATCTTTGCCGATCTGTACACGGCCGATGAGATGAATCCGTTGCAATTGCAGAAGTCGTTTTTGCGTCTCTGCCACCGGCTCCTCACGGAGGAGGGCTGGCTGGTGCTCAACTTTCATACCCTGCCGGATCGCTCCGCAGAATTTTTTACGCTCCTACACCGTCTTTATGCCGAGGTATTGATCTACCACGCGCCTGACGAGAACTATATTATTTATGCGGGCAAGTCACGGCGGCGGACCAGTCTCGGCAACGAGATGGAACGGGCGAGGTGCTTTCCCTATAACGATAAAATCGGCTATGATTTTTTATTGACGCGCATTGTTGCGACGAAGGATATATAAAAATGCGCATTGCGCATTATGCGCAGGGCGAGGACCTTGATGAAAACCCGTGAGGTAATTCGTGAAATAAAACCATGCCAGGAGGTCCCGGGCAAAAAAACGTAACAGTATCTTAAGGGATTGTTTGCAGAGGGAGGTGTTTTGCGTCGCCAATAAAAAACCGGGGCCGGAACCCGATTGTCACTCAATCGTGAGAGACAATCGCATCCCGGCCCCGGTTTGGCGTGAGTGCGTTATGAACTACGCTTGCGGCGTGTTACTGCACCCAGGCCCAGCAGACCAATGCTCAACAGCAGCAGGCTGGTGGGTTCCGGTACAGAGGCCGTTACAACACCTTCGATGGTGTCATTGGCGCAGGTCATGCCCCACTTGAGGCCGATGTCCGTGCCATCAGTGATCCCCAGACTGCTCAGCAGGATGTTGTATTCGATGTAGCCACCGTTACCCGCATTGCTCAGGTCAACGGAGCTGCCCGCGTAGGCGGTACCACCGTCACGGCGCTGTACTTCCTGGCCATTGCGAAAGACATAGCCCGCACCCATCATGTCATCTGACAGGTTGATACTGAAGTCTCCGCCATACAGCATGCTGGCCGAGGTGTCGAAGACAAACTCCCAGCCTTCACCGTTGCTGTAGTTGTCGTATTTATAATTATCTGCTGCGGAGCCGTAGGGATTCCAGCCATTGGTGCTGATAAACAGGTCACCGAAATCGACGCCGTATTTGTCAGGCCCGGTGAAGTTGGTATTAACGATGACATTCATGAAGCCGCCAGAGAAGGTCACTTCCATATTGTGAATCTGGTAGCTGCTATCACCGGGCGCGGAGATGACGTCGCCATAGCCGCGATTATTCGAACCCCAGTAGTTGTCTTCAATGACAACGGCGGAGGCCTGTCCCCAGCTCAGGCCAAGAATGAGCGCCAGAGGTAAAACTTTGTGCATATGCTTATACATTTGAGTGACCTTATGATTGTGAACTGTTTCACACTTACAAGTGCAATATGTGGGCCATATTTTATTAATCGTTTATTAACAATAGGTTACGTGTAATTTCAGGCCAGGGGCTGGCGCAATCTGTAAAGCATTCCGACACCGCCACTGCTACCGGCACTGTGGTATCGGGTTTTGAATAAATCACTATTAAACAATGAGTTATGAGGTTTTTTCTGTGTATTGCGCCCCGACCAGCAGCGACGCTAGCGCATCATAGGGTGGTGTCGAGTGTGCCACGGGGGAGTCGTGGTATTGCAGAAATCGCAGCATCGAGACCGCGGCCCCCAGGCCAGCGGCGGCATTTGGATAGCACTAATCCTCGCTTTACGCCTAAAATCAGGCCGGTCAAAAGTGGGCCAGTGACTTAACCACGGAGGGGGTGTTTGGATGAAGGTCAGTGAAATAAAACAGCTACAGGAAGCCCTAGCCAGCGCCGGTCACTATACCGGGGGCATAGATGGCAAGCAGGGGCCGAGGACCAATCAGGCCATCGCGGCGGCCCTGACCGCGCAGGCGGCGAAACTCCCCGCCGACTGGCCAGGCTGGTCGAACCGGCGCATGGCCGTCGCCTGTTTACAGTTGATTTGTCACGAGCACAATATTGACGCCGGGGCCATTGACGGCTTTTATGGCCCGCAAACCGAGTATGCCATTGGGCGCTTCGCCCTCCTCGACAGTGGCCGCCCCCGGCCACGCGGTTTTACGGATATTGTCCCGCTGCGGCTGAATCCCCATCAGTTTCCCCTGGAGCGCGCCGCGAGCCTGACGGACTATTACGGTGAACCCTGCCAGGCCTCCCTGACAAAAGTGACGTGCCCTTGGCGGCTGCGCCTCGACTGGAATCTGCGGCAAAGCACGCGCACCATTTCCATTCACCACAAACTCAGCGACAGCCTGGCCACGGTGCTGGAAAATATCTATCAGATCTATGGTGAAGACGGCATCAGGCACCACGGTCTGGACCGTTATGGCGGCAGTTACAACTGTCGCAACAAACGTGGCAGTGACACAGCGCAATCCACGCATGCCTGGGGCATTGCCATTGACTGGTTTCCGTCGAAAAATAAATTGCGCTGGAACAGTGCGCAGGCCAGCCTGTCAAACCCGGAGCTGGATGCGTGGTGGGAATGCTGGGAACAGGAGGGCTGGCTCAGTCTGGGGCGAAGCGAGAACCGCGACTGGATGCATGTGCAGGCGGCAAAGCGTTAGATGGCGCGCAGGGACATCAAAACCTTTGCCGACATCCCCAACATCGGCAAGGCCATGGCGCGCGATTTAGTCCTGTTGGGCCTAAAAGACCCCGCCGAGTTGATTGGGCGAGATCCTTATGCACTCTACGCTGAACTCTGCGCCCTGATCGGCCAGCGTCAGGACTATTGCGTGCTCGATACCTTTATTGCTGCGGTGCGTTTTATGGAGGGAGGCCCGGCAACAAAGTGGTGGGCATTTACGGCAGAACGCAAGCGGACCCTGGGGCAGGTTTGACGTGCCCCGTGCATTGTTTATTATCGGCCGTGGTGGTATCGGTGGGCGGCGAAAAAAAAACAGACGCAGTAGCGAAATGTCGGCAATGTGGTAAAACGTCACAACATACCCGCAGCAGGTTGAACGCTGCGGCAATACGATGGTCCCAAACAAGGTCTATGAAACATTCAGTAAAAATACTCTGTTGCAGTCTCTGCCTGCTGTTCCATGCTGCATCGATTCGTGCGGCGGTAATTATTCAATATCACCATGTCGATACCGAGACGCCAGCGGCGACCAGCATCGCGCCGAGGCTGTTTGCGCAGCATATGGCTTATCTGGCAGAGAACGATTTTCAGGTCTGGCCGTTGCCCCGTTTGCTGGCAGCGATTAAGCATGCCGAGCCGCTTCCGGACAAGGTCATCGCCATTACCTTCGATGACGGTTATGCCTCGGTCTACCATCAGGCCCTGCCGATACTGCAAAAATATCAATTTCCCTCGACCATCTTTATCAATACCGAGCGGGTCGGGGGTAACGGCTTTATGCACTGGGACGAGCTGCGTGAGCTGTCGGCGCGCGGTCATCTCATTGCCAACCATACCGTCAGTCACCCGCATCTGGTGCGCGCCCTGGACGGTGAAACGGCGGGGCAGTGGGAACAACGGGTAAGCGAGGAAATGCGCATGGGCGAAGTGGTGATCCAGCGTGAACTGGGCCACTCGCCCGGCCTGCTGGCGTATCCCTATGGCGAATATAATCCGCAGGTCCAGGCGATCGCCCGGGAACTGGGCCTGCTGGCCTTTGCGCAACACTCCGGAGCCTTTGACCCGCAGGTGAACTGGCAGGCCATACCGCGTTTCGCCTTTGGTGGTCCCTATACGGCGCTGGAGGGTTTTATTGACAAGGTGAACAGTCGGGCCATGCCCTTGCGAGAAGTCTCGGTGAGCGATGCACAGGGCCAGCGCCTGGTGGAACCCCTGCTGCCCATGGCGGTGACACGGCCGATATTGACCCTGCGCCTGCAGTCTGCGGCCGTGGCGCGCGGCGTCAGCTGTTTTGCCAGCGGTCAGGGTCGGCTCGATGTACAGGTTGAGGGCGATACGATCGTGACGCGCCCGAAGCACGACTTACCGGTCGGCCGCTCGCGTATTAACTGTACGGCCCCTTCGGGGGAGCGGGGGCGATTTTACTGGTACTCAGAATTTTTTATGCGCAAACGGCCGGATGGCCACTGGTATGCCGAGCCCTGAACAGAGGTGCATGTCGGATCTTTTTGTTGCGGGTTGGGCTGACGCAGGCGGGGTCTATTCAAACTCATTTACACGGATGATGTCCCTTAACTCATCGATGTAGGCAGGTCCGCGCTCGGAATATTGTTCCAGCCCGGCAATGAGCTCCAGTCCGGAAAGGTCACTGCCGCGCGCGCGTGCCTCAGCCCTAAGTTTTCGCACCGCCTGATAGGCCGGATGGCTGTTAATATTGCGGAAATAGGCCAGCAGCGATGCCTCGGCACTGGCGAACCGTCTGACTTCATGGACCGCCCCCTCTTTTCTGTCCGAGGGCACCATGCCGCAGCCGGCACTAAAGCACCAGTGACCAAAAAAGTTGTTACCCTCACTGGCAAAACGTGAGGTACCCCATGCGGATTCCAGCGCCGCCTGGGCGAGCACCATGGAAGTGGGGATTTCATCGAGGTGCAGCAGCAGAGTTTCAGCGACGCCGCTCAGCCTGTCCCCTGGGTAGTCAATGCCATAACGCTTTGCCCAGATCTCCAGATGCCGCTGTTGCAACCAGCTGGGGGTTTTGCCCCGCTGCAGTCGCGCATGGATGCGCTCCAGATTACGGCGCTCGATTGCGCGCTGGTGGTTAATGTCACGGATGGTGGGTCGCAGGTAATCGACGAAGGCCGCCTTTCTTTCCTGCGTATTCTCGATGCCGGCAAAGTCCGGTATCTGTTCGGCATCGCTTGCGAACAGGCCCACGACGAGGACAAAGGTCAGTAATGCTGTGAGCAGGAGTTGTCGTTTTCGGTTCATGGGACAAACCGGGTTAATTCAAAATAATCGTCAAGTTCATCAGGCTATACCGAGGCGTGTTTACCAGGGTGGGTGTGCGGATAATTACCGGCGCCATGCCTGACGGGGATGAAGTGTACTGCAGGGCGTCGGCCCAGATCCACCACTGTGCGGGCATATTGCGAATTAGCTTCGACCCGGTTGGTCTGGGCCGCTAGTGAGGTGATGTCCGTATTGCCAGCGGTGCCGCTAAAATGCATGTCTAAATCACCGGATCGCCCTGGTTGCTGATGGACGTCGAGGTGCAGGTCTTTCATCTGACAATGGCATGAGTGGTTGTGCTGCACAGGGAGAAAGCAGAAACGACGAGAAGCGCGCTAAAGAATTGCAAAGACGTGCTGAACCGGGTTTGGGTGCTGGTGAACAGATGGCCTATGATGACAAAGCTGCCGCGATATTCCAGAAGAGACTTTGTGCCACCGCCGGGTTATTAGCGCATAAGGAAAATATCCTGCCTTTATCCAGTTAGAAGCCTCAGGCAAAGACGGCCAGCACCTCGTCGGCATGGTGGCGTCGTTCACCATTACAGCTGATAAAACGCGGCACGGCAAAAAATTTATGGCTGCTGGCGGTTTTGTAAATTTTGCGTGTCAATTGGGTGTTGTGATTGGAGATCAGTACCGGGATACCGCGTCGTTGACACTGCTCGGCCAGTTCAACCAGGCGATGTTGCTGTTGCAGGTCAAAGCCACCAGCGCTATACGCAGTAAAATTGGCCGAGGCGGAGAGGGGGACATAGGGCGGGTCGCAGTAGATGACATCGCCCTGTTGCGCGCTGGCCATGATTTTTTCAAAGTCCTGCTGTTTAAAAACGGCCCGTTTCGCCTTGTGATGAAAGTGCAGCATTTCCGTGGCGGGAAAGTAGGGTTTTTTATAGCGACCAAAGGGGACATTAAAGCCGCCCTTCTTGTTGTAACGACACAGGCCGTTGTAGCCATGGCGGTTTAAATAAATAAACAGGGCCGACTTGCGCCGCACATCATCGGTGCTATTGAATTCCAAGCGATAGTCATAATAGCTGTCTGGGTTGTTGTGTTCATCTTCGAACAGAGACTGGCAGTAGTGAATAAAGTCGGGACCTTCTTTTTTTAGCAGGTTATAGAGATTGATCAGGTCGGGGTTGCTATCGGCGAGCAAGCAGCGCCCATAATCACTGTTGAGAAACAGTGCCCCGGAACCGACGAACGGTTCGATCAGACGTTTACCCGCAGGCAGGTGCTGTTGTATGCGATGCAGAATCTGGTATTTGTTGCCGGCCCATTTTAGAAATGGGCGCACGGGCCGGACGGCGCTGTTGAGGTTTGTCTTTGCCATCTGCCTAGAGTTCGCAGATAAAGACTTTGGACTTGCGTTGATAGTTATACATGCCCTGACGTTTTACCGGTAGTTGCTTTATGTCCGCCGGTTTAAAGCCCCGTTCGCGAAACCAGTGCGCGGTCTTGGTGGTGAGTACGAAGAGTCTTTTAATATTGAGGGTGGCCGCCTGTTTGCGGATATAGTGAAACAGGGCATCACCCCGGCCCGCATCCCGATATTGTGGGTGTACCGCCAGGCAGGCGAGTTCGCCCACACCTTCGTCGATGTACGGGTAGAGCGCGGCGCAGGCCACAATCAGGCCATCGCGTTCCACGACGGTGAAGTAGTCGATCTCCATTTCCAGATTCTCCCGCGAGCGCCGCACCAGGGTGCCGTTGGCCTCCAGGGGTTCGATCAACTCCAGGATGCCGCCGACATCTTCAATGCTTGCCTGGCGGGTATCTTCAAACGTGTCGTGCGTGATCAGGGTGCCGCAACCGTCGCGGGTAAAGAGTTCCTGCAACAGGCCATCTTCGAGATCGCGGCCGATGACGTGCGCCCGCGGCACGCCGAGCTGGCAGGCATGGGCGCAACTGCTCAGGGTCTTGACGACGGCGCGGGAGAGTTTGCGTTTACCCAGCAGCAGCGCCTCGGCCTGTTTAATGGTGAGCTCGCGGATCACCTGTTTGCGACTGTCCGTGATGCCCTTGCCATCGGTCAGATAAATGAGTTTTTCCGCCCCCAGTTCGATCGCCGCCGCGGTGGCGACATCTTCCATGGCCAGGTTAAAGGTCTCGCCGGTAGGGGAATAGCCTAGCGGTGGCAGCAGCAC
>JAWOIE010000177.1:0-9090 GCA_046484825.1 Gammaproteobacteria bacterium
CAATCGACGCCCCCGCCTTGTCCTGAAAACCAGGGGGATTTCGTAGGGCTATTTTTCGGCGAAGCAGTAGAACAAGCCGGCTCCGCCGGTCTTGGTAAGCGCTTCCTGGCTACATCCCTTGGATACATGCGCAAAATTCCAGGACTTGGCCCAGTCGTGATCGAGTGGCCCGACCCGGTCGTGATGGCCCACTACTGCAGCGCCCTCGCTGCTCTTGGTCCAGCTGTTGCAGGTCATATCGGTGAAGAACTGCGGACCGAAGGCGGTGCCATCCACGCGCGAGCCGGTGAGGATATCGTGCATATTGGGCTTCTCTGTACGTCCGTTGACCATGTTGCCGCGCTCATCGAGCGCAGTGTCCTTGTTCAGATTGTTGCTCGATGAGTGCAGGTCATCGACGCTCTTGGCGATCATGACGCCCTTCGCGTTGAACCATGGGCCTGTGCCGATGCGGTCGCGCGCGTTAACGACGTTCTGGTCCTTGAAGTCCTTGCCCTGGGTGCTGAGGTAGGCGCGCCAGGTCCGTTTACCGGCACCGACGGACTCCGCCAGTTTCTGGCAATGTGCGTCTGCTCCAGACAGGCCTCCGAGATCTGCACCGTTACCGGGACCGGCACTGGTCACAAAGAAAGACATCTTGCCGGATTCTCCGGCCCCGGCCGAGGTAGCCAGCAGCAACGACCCCGCAGCAATCAATAGCATAAAAAATTTTGGAATCCGCATATCAGTCTCCTGGTGTATCTGTTGGTTGAGTAAGTATCCCGTGGCGAAGCCCGGGCCACTTTAGTATAGGCGATTTTTAGCTAGGTGCTTAACGTTCCGCATAAACGGTCGAGCGGTAGCGAGGTCCGAGCCCGCGTAGTTTGCGGGCGTGTATGATGCGGATGTTATGTATTTTTAGTGATTTTAAATATAGCATTGTCAAATACTTCTGATAGTTTTTTACCAACTATTGCAGCTGTGAAACCCGAAATAATCAGCTCTGACTCTGCCAACAGCTCATGACTAACTTGATAGACCGTAGAGTTTTCACCATCAGTTGAGTTAATAAAATATGGGTCACCAATACCATCATTGTCACAAGCTACACAAAAATAACCTTCTTTGAGTAATTTTGCGCCGGGCATTGTCTCGCTTGTTTCAGAGTAGATATTATCAGCGTCTGCCCACCAAATTGTAGATAAACCATCAAAGTCTTCTTTTGGTTCAAATGCTTGCCACATAAACTCAATGCCTGATAGTGGATATGTTGTTATAAGTTCTTGGTACCACTCTGGAATAATTAAATTTAGCTTTTCATTAAGCTGAATACACTCATTTTTGTCGATAGCTTTACCAGTTTGACCTGATTCTGATGCTTTACTGATAAATGTTTCCACAGCTAATTTTAATTCGTTGTTCATTCTTTACTGCACATAATGTTTGAGTTTAACCGGCCCGAGAAAGGCGCAAGCCTTTTGAGGGTGGTGATATCAAGATACCCATGACTCTCTGTCTAGATATAGGCGAAAGTATTTTTCCTGTTGCTTTATATTACTAGATTTGACCCCTTGTGTTTTCATAAACAACAAAAAGTATTGGCAATGCTAATACGAGTACGGTTAGGCTCTTTTTATATTTCATATATAATTATTTATATCACAATGTTTTATTGTGCAGCTAACGTTGTGTTAAATGGCGCGAGCCGCTATGCGGCGAAGCGTCCAAGTGAGCGATAGCGAACGAATTGAACACATTGTTAGCCTTTAATCTTTAAATAGTGCACGAATTTCCGAGTCTCTTTTTGCAAGGTCTTGCTTCATTGCCGATGCCATCTCTAAATAAACAACTCTACGCTCGTCGTCGTCCTTTTCCTTTTCTCTTATCCAGTTTATATAAAGCTCAACGATATCCTTTGGCATAAGCGTAAAGATTTCTGCGAACATCTCCGAAGAATAGGAATCTTCAGAAAGTCCCTTCGCAAAACGCTCTAAATTTACTTCATATAGCTTTTCGAAGCGATCACGCTCCGTTTTAAGATAATTCATTTTTGCTTCAAATCGCCATCGACGCTCTGTATATCGAAGAGTAATCAAAGGTGCCACCCATGCAATTAATCCACCCACAATTACTCCAATAATTGCATCATTCATGATTGGTCCTTTTTGAAGGCTAACAGTGATTTAGGCCGCATGCGGTCTTTTATGGTATTAGGCTGCATGCGATCTAATACATAATTGTTTTTTTATTAAAACAGAGGCATTATCGTAACAGGCATTGGATGTGCCTGCGAGTAAATTTGCTAAAGGAGTAGCATGATGGTGGATCAATCTATCTCCCGTTTCTGGGAAAAATATATCAAAAAAACAAAGAGCTATGGCGACCCTACTGGCGCAATTCGCTGGCATGTGCGCCATGCTGAGTCTTATATCAAGTCGCATATTAACCTCAAGCTGGCACAACATTCTGAGCAACAAGTCGTTCAATTTCTATAGGCAAAAGGCCGCACAAAAGGCCTACAAGACTGGCAATATAAGCAAATTGTAATGTCTATTAAAATCCTCCTCGTTGAGATGGCGAAACTGAGTTGGGCTAATACATTTCCATGGGATGAGTATGTAAATATGACGAGATCATCGCCGGAGCCTTCAGAACACACTTACACGGGACTATCAGTGGATCGACATGGTGGCACGGACTGGAGGCCTGGCGGTGAAGGGTGAGCTGGTGATGGCTTATTTAAAAAGGTCTATACAGAATGCCCTGGGCATTTTGAAAACCGGATCCAACAAATTCGGTTAACTCATTATTCCATCCGTACAGAACAATCTTGCCCTGAATGTCGCTGCTTGTAGCTCACGCTTCCGATTCAAAACCCCGTTCACACCTGCGGCATGTATAAGGGGTTTAAAAACTTACCCCGCCAACTCCATCTGCTGCAGTTCCTTCGCGGCCTGTTTTAACCCCTCCCGATAATAGCTAGCGGCCCTGTCTGGCTCTTCGAGTTTTTCGAGCATGTGGGCGAGTTCTTCATAGGTCTCGACGCGCGGGGTGCTGTGCAGGCTGGTCTCAAAAAAACTGCGGGCCTTGCCCCAGAGTTTTTGCCGCGCGCAGATGCGGCCCAGGGTGAGCAGCAGGGTGCCGTGGGTCTCGTGGCCCTTGAGCCAGGTCTCGGCGGTGGCGAGTTGTTTTTCCGGTCGGCTGCTTTGTACCAGGCCGTACAGGTAGACCAGCTCGTTATGCCACTGGCGTTTGATGGCGTCGCGTAACAGGCCTTCGGCCTCGTCGTGCTGTTCATGTTGAATCAGGCTGCGGACAAAGGTGCCGAGGATTTCACTGTCCTGGCGCAGGGTCTTGGGGATGCGGTGCCATTGGGCATGGAGTTCGTCGGTCTTGGTCTTGCTGGCGGCGATGCGTAGCAGTTCCAGGTGCAGGGTCTTTTCCAGTGCCGCCAGCGCCGTGTCGTTAAGGACGTGTTGCTTGCGCAGCGCCGGTAGCAGCATCTCCAGGTCGCCCCAGCTCTTCAGCTCCCGGTAGAGGCGACTCAGCAGCAACAATACATGCGGGTGTTTGGGCGACTTGCGCTGTAACTGCACCAGGGTGGCCAGCGCCTGTTCCCGCTGGCCGTGGGTCAGTTGCAGTTCGGCCTGTGTCAGTTGCACGGCAAACTCCGCCCCGGCGGTACTCTGGTGCGCCTGGGCCAGGTAATAGTCGCGGCGTTCCGGGGCGTTGAGTTTTTGCGCGGCGTGCGCCGCGGACAAATAATTTAGCAGCGGCACATCACTGTGTGCGGCGCCCTTGACGAGTTTTTTCTCCGCCTGTTTCCAGTGGCCCTGGGCCAGTTCAATCAGCCCGGCATTGGAGGCGGATTGCGCGCTGCGGTTCTGTTGACGATGGCGCCAGTGCCGCACCTGGCTTGACACGTTCCAGGTGCCGACCAGCAGGCGCACGCCCAGATACAGCGCGGTAAAGCCGAGCAGGACGACGACGACAAACAGTGACAGGCTCATTTCCAGCGTGGTGAGGCCGCGACTGAACAGCACATAGCCGGGGTCCTGTTGCGCCAGCAGCCCGACGACGACGGCGAGGGTGAAGACCAGCAGGACCAGCAACAGCTTTTTCATAACGGGGCCTCACGGCTTGCTGGGGTGTCGGCGGGGCTGTCACTGTTGCCATCAGGTGCGGCCTCCGTGGCCGGCGCCTTCGCTGGGGCCGTGGCGGGTTGGCGCTGCGTCTCCGCCGGTACACCGGCCACATAGGCGCGAAGGGCCTGATAGCTTTTCTCCACGCCGGGGATTTCCGGCTCAATGGTCACCGTCAATAACTGCGCCAGGGTCTGTTGCGCGGCCTGCACCCGGGCATCCTTGGGATCGAAAAAGCGCGTCAGCCAGGTCTGCGCCGCCTGCAGCCGTTCCCCAAAGACATCGCCTTTACCCAGGAGCAGGGCGAGGCGCGCCTGTTCCAGTTGCAGGTGCAGGTTCTGTAACAGGTAAAAGTGTTCCTTGGGGCTCAGCAGGGCAGCGATGTTGGCGTCGTGCCGGCGAACGGTGAGCAGGCCCTTGATGTCCTGCCAGATCGCGGCGGGCAGTTCAAGCCAGGTGGAAATTTTTTCGGCGTCGTCCTCTGCCATGGCCGGTTCCTGGCGGGTGGCCGCGGTTGGCGTGTTGAGAGGCAGGGTGTCGATGGTGCCGATGAGCGCTGAGAGGGTCAGCGACATGCCGCTGATGTCGGCGCTGGGCACATTCTTCAGCGCGTTTTGATCCGCGGCCAGCACCTTGCGCACCGAGAGCAGCGCCGGGTCACCGACTTCGCGCAGGCGTTCATCGGCGGCCTGCAGGGCGCGGAGCGCGGTAGGGACATCGCCCTCCAGTTGCAGGCGATAGCTGGCGAGCTTGATCAGGTATTCCGCCTCGCCCAGGAGCCAGTCCTTGCGCAAGTGGTCGTTGCGTTTCAACAGGGTGGAGAGGTTGTCGCGCAGTTCTGTCTGTGACTGTTGCTGTTGCTGGAGGCGTTGTTCCAGTTGCGCGATGTGTGTCGCGGTCTGCTGCTGGGCGGTGTCACTCTGGTTACGCAGACTGCTGAGGGCCTGCTGCTGTTGTTCACGGTTGGCTTCCAGGTTGCGGTAGAGCCAGACGGCCGCGACGACGGCGGCCAGCAGACACAGAATGAGTAGGGGGACCAGTACCGGCATCGATTTTTTCGACGCGGGGCGCGACGGGGGGGATTTTTCCTGACGGCTGCCGGGTGCGGTATTCTTTGCGGCAGCGGCCTTGGTTTTGTTGGTGTCGTCCGTGGCCGTTGTCTTTGGCTTGTCGCTGGTATCGTCTGTTGGGCTCACCGCAAATCCTTGTGTGTCGTCAATGTCAGTTAAAAATTACTGCTCGGCGTGTTCTCGCCGCCATTCAATTATGGCACTTAACAGGGCCTCGTCACTGGTCGTAGCGGCCACGGCCGGAATTATTTTAAATCCCAGCGCCTGCGCGGGGGCCACCTGGCGTTGATGAATAACAAACAATGGCCGTGACCACAACCACGCGCCCAGGGGCTCGCCCAGCAGCTGGACGAGATTGCGCAGACTCTCGGTACTGCTGCTGGTGATGACATCGACCTCGCGGCGCAGGGCATCGAGATGATCGGTCAGCGCGAACGGCGGCAGGCCGCGACGATAGACATTGACGTAGTGCACCTCGGCACCGCGCTGTTGCAGCGTGTCCGCCAGCAGGGTCCGGCCGCCTTCGCCGCGAATGATGAAAATACGCCGCCCCTCGACCTGTTGCAGTTCGGGCCGGGCCAGCAGGGCCTCGCTGGTGCTGTCCCCGCTGGGGACCAGGTCGGGCGGGCGGGCAAAGGCGGAGCTAAAGGCCCGCGCCGTGGCCCGGCCGATGCTGGCGGTGTGTGCGCCGGCCAGCCAGTCGCGGCCCGGGCCGAGCAGTGACTGGCAGAACTGTACGGCATTGGCACTGATAAAAATCAGCAGGTCGGTGGCGTGCAGTTGCCGCAGCTGGGCCTGCGCCTGTTGCTGCGCGGCCGCGTCGACGGGCTCAATACTGAGGCAGGGCAGGCGATAGGGTCGACCGCCGGCGGCGGTGATCAGCGCGCAGAGGGGTTCGGCCTGGCCCGCGGGCCGGGTGACGAGCACGCCGAGGCCCCGCAGGTCATCAGCGGCCTGCGGCATACAGGGCGTCCAGGATCTCTTTGGCGCCACGACCGAGTAAATCGTCCGCCAGCACCGTACCCAGTTCCTCGGCGTTTTCCAGCGGGCCGGCGATCTCACCGGTAATGATGTCACTGCCATCGGGCTGGCCCACCAGACCCCGCAGCAGCAGCAGGCCGTGGCTGATCTCGGCATAACCGCCAATGGGCACCTGGCAACCGCCCTGCAGGCGGGCGTTCATGGCGCGCTCGGCCAGCACCCGGGTCTGGGTCATGGGGTCATTGAGGGGGGCGAGCAGCTGGTGGAGGCGTGCGTCGTCGACGCGACACTCAATGCCGACCGCGCCCTGGCCGATGGCCGGCAGGCTGATGGTCGGGTCGAGGGCCTCGGCAATGCGGGCCTCAAAGCCGAGCCGCTTGAGGCCGGCCGCGGCGAGAATAATGGCGTCGTACTGACCGTCATCGAGTTTTTGCAGGCGGGTATTCACATTGCCGCGCAGGTCGATGATTTCCAGGTCCGGGCGAATGGCGCGCAGCTGACACTGGCGGCGCAGGCTGGAGGTGCCGACCCGAGCCCCCTTGGGCAGGCTGTCGAAATTGCGAATGGTGTTGGAGACGAAGGCATCGCGCGGGTCTTCGCGCGGGCAGATCACCGCCAGGTGCAGGCCCGCGGGGAACTCCACCGGCACGTCCTTCATGGAGTGCACGGCAATGTCCGCGTCGCCATTGAGCATGCCCTGTTCCAGCTCCTTGACGAACAGGCCCTTGCCGCCGACCTTGGCCAGGGGCGTATCCAGAATCTTGTCGCCCTGGGTGGTCATGGGGACCAGCTCCACCACCAGTCCGGGGTGGTAGCGCTGTAACTGACTTTTGACGTATTCCGCCTGCCACAGGGCAAGCTGGCTTTGACGGGTGGCGATGCGAATGGGCGTGTCGGACATGGCGTTCTTCTATGGTTATCGGCTTGAACCGTTATTGAACTTAGTGGCGATCAAGGCGCCTAAAGGCCGTATAATACACGAAATTATTTTTGCTTTTGTCGCCGATGCCAAAACCCACCGAAAAACCTGCCGGACTGCCCTGGCCCCTGTTGCTGGGACTGCTGTGCTGCGCCACCTTGCTGGGCATGACCGTGGCCGATGCCGATGAGACACCGGCCCTGCCCCCGGTCCACCTGCCGGTCTTTACCGATCTGGCGGCCGTCGCCGCACAGGCACAGGAGCGTCGTCTGCCGGTGTTGCTCATGTTCTCCATGGACGGTTGTGGTTATTGCCGGGTGGTGGAGGAGGACTTCCTCAAGCCCATGCTGCGTAGTGGCGACTATCGGGACCGGGTAATTATCGGCATGATCAAACTGGACAGTTACCAGAGTCTGCGCGACTTCGACGGCGACGAGGTGAGCGCCGCCGATCTGGCCAGTCGCTATCGCGCCTCACTGACGCCGACCGTGGTCTTTGTCGACCCCGAGGGCCGGGAGCTGGCCCCCCGGGTGATCGGCATGACCACGGTGTATTTCTACGGCGGTGACCTCGACGATGGCATTAACGCCGCCCTGCAAAAAATGCGCGGTACCCATACCGCTATGCGCCCATCGCTTTGATGCGCTGTCGCAGCGCCGGCAGATGACGCCGGCTGACCTCGATCTGGTGCGCCACCCCCTTTAGCGACACCTGCCACTGCCCCGCCTTATCCTTGACCAGCCGTTCCAGTGAGCCCATGTTGATAATGGCGTTGCGGTGAATGCGAAAAAAATCTTCACTCAGCTCGGGTTCCAGTGACTTGAGCGATTCCTCGATAAGGATGTGCCCGCCCTGATGAAACACCGTGACATACTTGTGCTCGGCATGCAGGCAGTGAATGCTGTCGATGGCGATGAGTTCCAGCTTGTTGCCGTTACGGGCGCGGATATGGGTGCGGCGTTTGTCGTCGGCGGCCTCCAGTCCCTGTAGCTGCGTCGGGTTCAGCCGCGCCACCCGGTGCAGGGCCTCGGCCAGGCGTTCACGACGGATGGGCTTGACCAGATAGTCGATGGCGTGGACATCAAAGGCCTGCAGGGCGTATTCATCATAGGCGGTGGTAAAGATGATGGCCGGCGCCGGGGCCTGTCGCCCCAGCACCTTTGCCGTGTCGATACCGTCGAGCACCGGCATGCGAATATCCAGCAACACCACATCCACCGGGTGTTGTTCACACAGGGCAATGGCCTGCGCGCCGTTGTCGGCCTCGGCCACGACGTCACCCAGCGCCAGTTCCGTCAACAGACGACGGAGGCGTTCCCGTGCCAGGGGTTCATCGTCAACGATCAAAATCTTCATGTCGGGCTCGATAGGGAAAAGACAGCGTGACGCTGTAGTGGTGGTCGTGTTGCGTCGCCTGCAGGGTGCCGGCGCGACCAAACAGGGTGGTGATGCGCTCGCGGATATTCTCGAGGGCCAGGCGATTGCCGCGATGGTGATGACTCTCGGCGTCGGCTACCGGGTTCTCCACCCGCAGCGAGAGTTGCCCGTCCTGGCGCGCCCCCTGGATGGTAATGACGCCGCCCTGCGCCAGGGGTTCGATGCCATGATAGATGGCGTTTTCCAGCAAGGGCTGGAGCACCAGCGGTGGCAGCAGGGCGTCGGCGGGCAGGGCCTCGACCTGCCAGTCGACGCGCAGACGCGCCCCCAGGCGCATGGCCTCGATCTCCAGATAGCGCTGGCACAGGAGTTGTTCGTCCTGCCAGCGGTGCAGGCGTTGTTCGTTCATGCTGGCGCGAAACAGGTCGGCCAGATTTTCTACCGCGGTCTCCGCCTGTTCCGGCCGGCTGCGGGTCAGGCTGGCAATGGTATTCATACTATTAAATAGAAAGTGTGGGCGGATGCGCGCCTGCAAGGCCTGTAGCCGGGCGCTGGATTCGGCCTGGACCTGCTGGCGCCACTGCTGCTGGACATAGAAGTAGCGCAGGATGGGCGCGGCGAT
>JAWOIE010000006.1:0-3876 GCA_046484825.1 Gammaproteobacteria bacterium
CCATTTTTCACGCCACATTATGCAAATCCTCGGGACCCACGAGGTCAGTGATACCTTTGAGATCGTCATGGCCGATGGCCGGGTTGTCACCCAACTCTCCTACCCGGTGAATGACCAACAGGGACGCTTTATCGGGCGCCTCTGGGTCTATGAAGATGTCACCCGCGAACGACAGACCGCGGAACAGTTGATCTATCTGGCCGAACGCGATTCCCTCACCGGCCTGTACAATCGCCATCGCTTCCAGGAGGAGCTGTCCCGCATGCTGGCGGATGCGGAACGTCGCAGCAACCGTGGCGCCTTGTTGTTCTTTGACCTGGATGAGTTCAAATACGTCAACGATACCTTTGGGCATCGCGCCGGCGACGCCATGCTGATTCGTGTCGCCGGTGAGGTCAGTGCCCTGGTGCGGCGTAATGAAATCATTTCCCGCATCGGCGGCGACGAGTTCGCCATCCTCATCCCCGACGCCACCCAGGAAACCGCCATTCACCTGGCCGAACGGATTATTCGTTCCATTGCCCAGATCCCGTTTCGCTTCGAAGGTCAGAACCTGCGCCTCACCACCAGCCTGGGCATTGCCCTCTATCCGGATCACGGCGCCAACACCGAAGAACTGGTGGCCCATGCGGATACCGCCATGTACCTGGCCAAAGAGGCCGGCAAGAACGCCTGGCGGGTGTACAGTTATGACCTGGATGCCTCGCGCGAAATGCTGCACCGCCTGACCTGGAATGAGCGCGTCAGCAATGCCCTGGAAAACAATCTGCTCCAGCTGCATTTTCAGGGCATTTACGATGCCCGTAGCGGCGAGCTCGCCCACCTGGAGGCCCTGGTGCGCATGGTGGATGAGGCCGACCCATCACGCATTATCATGCCGGGCCACTTTATTCCCGCAGCGGAAAAAACCGGCAAGGTCCTCGACATCGATCGCTGGGTGATTCACGAGAGCATTCGCCGCCTGGCGGCGACGCCCTCGCTGGCGGCGATTGCAGTCAATATCTCCGGTCGCTCGTTTGATGACGTTGACCTGCCCCAATACATCGCCAGGGCCCTGGCGGAACTGCAGGTCGAACCCAAGCGCCTCATGGTGGAACTCACCGAGACCTCGGCCGTCTCCGACCTGCACGACGCACAGCGCTTTATCGAGTCACTGCACAAGACCGGTTGCCAGACCTGCCTGGATGATTTTGGCTCCGGCTTTTCCTCATTTGCCTACCTCAAACACCTGCGCGCGGATATCCTCAAAATCGATGGACTGTTTATTCGTGACCTGCCCAATGACCGCGACAATCAGATCTTTGTCAAATCCATTGTCGATGTGGCGCGCGGCATGCGTAAACTCACCGTGGCGGAATTTGTCGAAGATGCCGAGACCCTGGAGATGCTGCGTCACTTTGGCGTCGACCTGGTGCAGGGTTACTATCTGGACATGCCACAGGCCGATCACCCGGCCCTGCTGGGCCAGTAAGAAAATATCGCGGAGTACGGCCCTGGCGCGCCGCCCGGTCATGCCAGGGTCGTTGCCTTGATCTCGCGACCGCCGCAGCCCATGCAGTCAATCGTTAACGCCCGTCACTGCGCCTGTAGGTTAAGCGGGTGTCGATGCCCGCCGCCAGACAAACAGCACGCCGGCGATGAGTAACAGCATGAGACTGACGATGAGGTAATTGCCGGTAGTGACATAAGGGGTGCCGCCCTGGCGCGGTTGCACCGTATCGGTAAGTACCGTCTGGATAAACTGCGGGGTGCGTGACTTGAGCTTGCCACGGTAATCGATATAGGCCGAGATGCCATTGGTGGTGGCGCGAATCATGTCGCGGCCGGTCTCGATACTGCGCATGCGCGAAATCTGCAGGTGTTGATGCGGCGCCCAGGAATTGCCGTACCAGGCGTTATTACTGCCATTGAGCAACAGCGTGGCGCGTGGCAGTGAGCGGATCAGTTCTTCGCCAAAGGCATCCTCATAACAGATCGACGCCGCCAGCGGCTGACCGGCGACTTCCAGCAGGGGTTGCTCGGCATCGCCGCGACTGAAACCCGACATGGGTAAATCAAAAAAATTCACCAGGCCGCGAATGAGATCTTCCAGGGGCACAAACTCGCCAAACGGCACCAGGTGACGCTTGTGGTAGACGCCACTGCTGGGACCGAGACTGACAAAGCTGCTGTAGTACTCGCCCGTTTGCAGGTTCATGACCGGCGTCCCGATCACCAGTTCGGTACGGCGCCGATGCGCCTGCTTGCTGAGCACATCGAGATAGTCCTCGCGCAGGTCGTGATAAAACAGGGTCATGGCATTTTCCGGCCAGACAATGACATCGCTGATATCCCACAGTCCCTGCGTCAGGGTGGCATAGGTGTCTTTGCGCAGCGCCACCTGTTCCGGGTCCCACTTGGTCATTTGCGGCATATTGCCCTGCACCAGACTGACGCTGAGGCGGGCACCGGTGGGTTGGGTCCATTCGATCTGTTGCAACCCCCAGCCCAGTACAAACAAGCCCAGACCGAGGAACAGGGCGCGCCGCTGACGCCGCGCCAGCAATAACCACAGGGCGCCGCCGATGACAGCGACCATCCAGGAGACCCCGAACACGCCGACCACGGGGGCGTAGCCACTCAGCCAGGTATCCGTTTGACTGTAGCCCAGGCTGAGCCAGGGAAAGCCCGTCAGAAACCAGCCCCGCCACCACTCAAACAACACCCAGATCGCCGGCAGGAGCAACAGGGCCGCCAGACCGCGCGACGCCCGGGCGTCGGGGCGTTGTTGTAACAGGGTGCTGCTGAGCCAGGCCTGGCCGGCAAAGAACAGCGCCAGAGCGGCGACAAACAACAGTGTCAACAGACTGGCAATGACGGCGCCGGTATAACCAAAATCATGAATGGCCACATAGACCCAGGAGACCCCCACGGCGAAAAACCCCAGGCCAAAAATAAAACCGAGCTGCGCCGCGGCGCGCGGGGCATGGTGATAACAGAGCAGAAAAAACAGCGCCGGGCTGACGAAGGCAAACACCACCCACTGTAGGGGCGCAAAGGCCAGTGGCAACAGGGCGCCGCCAAACAACGCCAGTCCCCGCCACTGCCACGGATTCATGTCGCGACCTGCTAAGCTTCTGTGCTGGGTTCGGGCGGCGTTGCCGCGGGGACCCGGGTCATCTGTAACAGGTGGACCCGGCGATTGTCGGCGCGCAGCACCAGAAAACGAAAGCCCTCGATATCGACGAACTCGCCCCGATCGGGCAGGTGGCCAAAGGCATTGACCACCACGCCGCCGATGGTGTCGAACTCGTCTTCGTTAAAACGCGTCTCGAAGTGTTCGTTAAAGTCGTCCAGCGGGGTAATGGCCTTGACGATAAACTTGTCGTTGTCATGCGTCATGATATACATGTCATCTTCAAAGTCGTGTTCGTCGGCAATCTCTCCGACGATCTGCTCCAGCACGTCTTCGATGGTGATGAGCCCGGCGACCCCGCCGTATTCATCGACCACGATGGCCATGTGATTGCGACTGGAGCGAAATTCCTTTAACAGCACATTGAGGCGCTTGCTTTCCGGGATAAACACCGCCGGACGCAGCAGGTCACGGATGTTGAGTTTTTTATCGGCGCCCTCGATAAACAGCGGCAACAGGTCCTTGGCCAGCAGGATGCCGATGATCTCATCCTTGTTTTCGCCCTGAACCGGGAAACGGGAATGCGCCGAGTCAATCACCATGGGCAAAATGGTGTCGAGTCCGGCGTCACGCTCGACCACCACCATTTGTGACCGCGGAATCATGATGTCACGCACCTGCAGGTCCGAGACCTGCATGACGCCTTCGATCATCGACAGGGCATCCGCATCGATGACATTGTTTTGTTCGGAGGCGCGCAG
>JAWOIE010000032.1:0-2527 GCA_046484825.1 Gammaproteobacteria bacterium
CCGGCGCGCCGGTTCCAGGGTCGTGGGGGCAAAAACCACCCTGTCCATGCCGCTCAGTACCTGTTCCCCCATGGATTTTTCCATGCTCACCGGTATCGCCGCGGCAATCGACCGGGCCATCACGGGTACGCCAAACTCAATCAGGCTCCAGATAATGGCAATGGCCAATACCAGGGTGATGGCAATGTAGTGCAACTTGTTCTCGATGCGGTGAATCAGGTGCAGGGTGCGCCGTTGATAGTGCGCCGGGATAGCGGTCAGCAGCGCCTGGCCGTCGTCTACTTCACACATGGCGCCATCGGCCAGGCGGATCTGGCCACGCAAGGTGCCGACGGGCGGCTCGATATGGACATCGTTCAACGACTCGCGGCGGGCAATACCGTTGCCGTGAATATGCAGCAGGCAGTCGTTGTCTCGTGGCTCGACCTGGACCTCAACCGGCCAGCGTCCCGAGGTGCGGCCGTCATAGTAGACGGCCGCGAAGGACTCAGAGACCAATGTCGATGTCCATGATTTCCCCTACCTGTTCGCCGATGGCGTTTTCTTCCTCTTGCCTGGCGGCCAGAAAGGCATTGAGGTTGGCGCCCGGGATAAAACTCAGTTTGCTGACGCGATAGCGCGCCGTGCGAACCCGCGCCCAGGGAATGAGCAGGCCCAGCGAGCACAGGATGGCGAGGGTGTTGGAACTATACAGCCACAGCATGTAACCGACATTCAGGCGACTGCGGAACTGATGTTGCTCCAGCTGGACATTGTTCCAGATGAGATTGGTGACAGCGGTCTGCCAGTAAGCAAGCAGAACTACATACACCAGTAATAGCGGCAGCATGATCAGCAGATTTGCCATATCGCCGGCGGCCTCACCGGCGCCGCTGGCGGCAAGGGCGGTGCCGAGTCCGGCGCCAAGGGTCGTGACCAGCACCAGAGCCCCGAGCATGATGCCCAGCGCGATAAAGGCAATTTTATAAAAGCCACCGGCCCCGGCGGCAAAGCCAAAACCGCTCTGGCCATAGTTGCTATTGTCGACAATAAATTTCTTCTGGCGGAAAACCATATAGGGAAAGATCAGACCCAGGGTGAAGGGCAGGAGTAGCGGCAGACCCAGAAAGGCCAGCGCGGCCTGTGAATAGTTTTTATTAAACATGAAGCGAATATTGCGGTGCGCCGTATTGCGCAGGCGAAAGGCCATGGCGCGCACGACAAACCAGGGTACAAACAAAAAGACCAGCAGGGCCAGGAGCCCGGCGATCAGTGGGAAGAAGTTGACCGCCAGCGAATAGCTGATAAAGATGACGACACCGATGACCCAGCCGATCAGGATGGCAATGGGGTTGGCGAGATAGTCAAACGGCGAGTTGTCCAACAGGGTGTGGCCGTAAAAATAGCGGTTGGTGCGCACCTTGGCCCAGGCGGTATAAATGCCCAGGGTGATAATGATGAGCAGGACGTTGACGATCCAGATACCGAAGTATTCTCCGGCCCGGCCGCTGAAGGTAAAAGGCATTTCTTCCGTGCTTGTTACAGGGGATGCGTCCATGGCGGACTCCTTTCGTTATTATTTATTATGATATTTATGGGTCATTCAAAAATCGGTGGGTACGTGAACACTGTTTTCAAGGAACTGTTCCGTCGGGTGCGCCTGCGCGATCCCATGAAGAACAAGGCCCTGCAAAAAGGGCTGGATCAGCTCAGCGAGGAGGGCGCCTCGCAGGTGTTTCGGCCACTGAATAATAACGACATCATTGTCGGTGCGGTCGGTATTCTGCAGTTTGACGTGGTCGCCTTTCGCCTCAAAGAAGAATACAACGTGGAGTGCAGCTTCGAGGCGGTCAATGTCAATACTGCCCGCTGGGTCACCTGCAGCGATGAGAAGATGCTCAACGAGTTTCGTAAAAAAGCCGCGGATAATCTGGCGCTGGATGCCTCGGGCAGTCTGACTTACCTGGCGCCGACACGGGTCAATCTGGATCTGACCATCGAACGCTGGCCCGATATCGCGTTCCACGCCACCCGCGAACATTAACCAACCGTTGAAAGACTCCCTGCGTTGCTGCTGCGGCGTTAAAAATGGCCTCAAAATGCGCATTTGTTGCCTGTAGACGCCGCTTTTTCGGCCATTTTTGCCTTGCGTCGGCTGCCTCGCCAACGTTTTCAACAGCCTGTGAACCTTCCCGTTTGTAAAGCCCTTTACAAACCGGGCTGTGACCCGGTATCAATAGCGGATGCTAACGTTACTCAAGATCGTTTTTCGCGCCCTGCTCAGGCTGCTCTATCGGGTCGAGGTGCAGGGGCTGGAAAACCTGCAGCGGGCCGGTCCGCGCACCTTGTTGATAGCCAACCATACCTCCTTTCTCGACGGTCTTTTGCTGACGGTATTTCTGCCGCGCGATTTCAGCTTTGCCATCCACACCCGCATGGTCAATCAATGGTTCATGCGTCCCTTCAGGCCGCTGGTGACGTTGTTTGTGATGGACCCGACCAGCCCGTTCTCCCTCAAATCGTTGATCCGCTATATGCAGAACGACCA
>JAWOIE010000091.1:0-26217 GCA_046484825.1 Gammaproteobacteria bacterium
CTGGGCTTCTCCCCGTCGTCCGGCCTGGATGCCCGGGACGGCTCGTCCCGCTCGCTGCGGCCGCCGGCGGAGCGAAAAGGATCGTCCGGAGCTTTTTCCTCTGGAGCGGTGAACATGGTCGCTGCGGGCTCGAGACGGGCATCAGGCCTGGGCTCGGGACGGGTTTCGGGCTGTGGCTCGGGCCGCGACCTCGTTTCGGGGGCCGGGGATCCCAAATCCGGCTCGGCATCGATGGTCATGGCCCCGATGTTGCCGAAATCGGGCTCGCCATCCTCTTCCTGGCGATCGGACCGGCCTGTCCCCTGTCCGTCCACCTCCAATGAAAGCCGTGTTTGAAATTGGTCGTGCCGTCCAGCGGGTCGATAATCCACTGGTACTCGCTGCCCTTGTCCTGCAGGCCACTTTCTTCGGCGAGAATGCTGTGGTCCGGGTAGGCCTTTTTCAGGATGCGAATAATCTCTTCTTCAGCAGCGCGATCGACGTCACTGACAAAGTCATTCTCCGATTTGTTATCGAAGCTAATACTGTCCACACGGTCTGCATATTGGGCGATAATGTCCCCCGCGCTACGCGCAGCGCGTACCGCGATATTAAGCATGGGATGCACGTCGGGCTCCTTTGCTGAAGAATGTTAAAGAACGCTTGATGATAAGGCCGCGTATTCTAGCAGGCCGTCCCAGGAAGTGTATAAATTTTTGAGGAAATTACATGAGTGCGCCGTTACCGATTCGTTTTGTCATGGTCAACACCAGCCAGCCCGGGAATATTGGCGCCATGGCCAGGGCGATGAAGAATATGTGTCTGTCGGAGCTGTATCTGGTCAACCCCCGGGACTTTCCGGACCCGACCGGGCATGCCCGTGCCCGCGCCTCCGGGGCGCGGGATGTCCTGGAGCAGGCGATCGTGGTGGACTCACTGGCGACGGCGCTCCAGGATTGTGTCCTGGTTGTGGGCGCCAGTGCCCGCCTGCGCAGCATTCCCTGGCCGGTCGTCAGTCCCCGCGAGATGGGCCAGCAGATTGTTGCGGAGGCGCAGAGCGCCCCGGTGGCGGTCGTCTTTGGTAATGAGACCAATGGCCTGAGTAACGAGGAACTGGAGCAATGTAATGCCCTGGTGCATATCCCGGCCAATCCCGAGTACAGCTCCTTGAATATTGCCGCCGCCGGCCAGATATTGGCCTATGAGATCTATGTCGCCAGCCAGCAGGACGAGGTACTGGAGCGGGATGTGATTTTCGATGAACAGGCGCCCGCCAGTACCGCGGAACTCAATAGCATGTACGAGCACTTTGAAACCGCGCTGACAGAGATCGGTTTTCTCGACCCGAAGGCGCCCAGGCAGCTGATGCGACGTTTGCGGCGTTTATTCAATCGTGCGCGGCTGGATCTTATGGAAGTGAATATCCTGCGTGGTATCCTGAGCGCGGCGCAAGGGAATAAGATGCACAAGCGACCGGATCGTCAGTCTCCCGCGCTCCCAAAATGAACCTACTCAAAACGGACTCTTAGCCCACGATGTTTAGTCGAATCAGAGAAGATATTAGCTGCGTCTTTGCCCGCGACCCCGCCGCCCGGGGGTATTTTGATGTGCTCACCACATATCCCGGGGTCCATGCCCTCCTGTTCCACCGTATCAGTCACGGCCTGTGGCACTGGGGCCTCAAGTGGCTGGCGCGAGCTATTGCCGGCTTTGCCCGCTGGTTTACGGGCATTGAGATCCACCCGGCGGCCACGCTGGGGCGGCGACTTTTTATCGACCATGGCATGGGGGTGGTGATTGGCGAGACCGCCGAGATTGGCGATGACTGCACGCTCTATCATGGCGTTACTCTGGGTGGCACCAGCTGGGACAAGGGCAAGCGTCACCCGACCCTGGGCAATAATGTTGTCGTCGGCGCCGGGGCCAAGGTCCTTGGTCCTATTCGTCTTGGCGATGGTGCCCGCGTGGGCTCCAACGCCGTGGTGGTCAAAGATGTGCCCGCCGGTGCCACCGTAGTCGGTATTCCCGGGCGCATTGTCTCCACCAAAAAAGATGAGTCAAAACAGCAGGAAAAGCGTCAGGCCTTTGCCCAGAAAATCGGTTTTGATGCCTACGGTATGAGCCAGGAAATGCCCGACCCGGTGGCCAATGCAATCAATCGGCTGCTGGATCATGTCCATGTCATGGATACGCAGATGGAGAATATGTGCCAGGCAATCAAGCACTTAGGAATGGAACTGCCGGATTACGAGTTGCCCGACCTGGGGCCCTGTGAGATCGGCTCAGATCACCCTGCCGGAGACAATAAAGTTAAATAAGCTGAAAAACTGACCGATTAAGTAGGGTAGATGGGACAGACAAATCGGGGTGGGCTAATACTTGACTATTTTACTAGGACTTGTATACTAGCTCCATCGGTAAATCAGAGTTTACTAAACTTGGCAGGACTTAACAATGAGACTGACTACGAAAGGGCGTTACGCCGTCACCGCAATGCTGGATCTGGCGCTGCACTATGATGATGGCCCCATTACATTAGCGGATATCTCGCAACGACAGGGCATCTCGCTTTCATACCTGGAACAACTCTTCTCCCGTCTACGCAAGCGTGGCCTGGTGGATAGTACCCGGGGTCCCGGCGGTGGTTATCGTCTGAGCAGAACGGCTCATGAGATTGCGGTCGCGGACGTCATCACTGCCGTCGACGAGAAGGTGGAAACCACCCGCTGTGGCGGCCTGGCCAATTGTCAGGACGAACAACAGTGTCTGACGCACGAGCTGTGGAGTGAGTTGAGCCAGCAAATCTACGACTTTCTTTGTGGAATTAGTCTGGGCAATCTGGTGGAGCGCGAGGGTGTGCAGGTTGTCGCCGCCCGGCAGCGCGTACAGTCGAAGACCCCAAGCATCAGTTCGCGGGTTGAAGAGTCCGCTTAGAATTCCCCTTTTCAGGATTTAATCCCCCCAGTGGGGTAAAATGTGGCTCTGGTCGACGCGTCCGCCAGGGCTATGTTGGATCAGCATCGTAGTTGGAGAGCTTTGCTAACAATGAAAACACCAATCTATTTTGATTATTCTGCGACCACCCCTGTCGACCCACGGGTCGCCGAGGCCATGTGCCAGTGCCTGACCCCGGAAGGCGTCTATGGCAACCCCGCATCCCGCTCCCATGCCTTTGGCTGGGCGGCGGAAAAGCTGGTGGATGAGGCGCGCAGCAATGTCGCCGCCTTGATCCATGCCGACCCCAAGGAGATCGTCTTTACCTCCGGGGCCACCGAATCCGATAACCTGGCGATTAAGGGTGCCGCGCACTTTTATCAAAAGAACGGCAAACACATCATTACCTGCAAGACCGAACACAAGGCGGTGCTGGATACCTGCCGGCATCTGGAACGCGAGGGTTTTGAAGTCACCTACCTCGCCCCCGAGAGCAATGGTCTGATTGACCTGGAGAAACTCAAGGCCGCCATGCGTGATGACACCATCCTGGTGTCCATTATGCACGTCAATAATGAAATCGGTGTCATTCAGGATATCGCCGCGATCGGTGAACTGTGTCGGGAACACAAGATCCTGTTTCATGTGGATGCCGCGCAGAGCGCGGGCAAGGTGCCCATTGATATGGAAAACCTCAAGGTCGACCTGATGTCCTTCTCGGCGCACAAGATCTACGGTCCCAAGGGTATTGGCGCCTTGTATGTGCGGCGCAAGCCGCGGGTGCGGCTCGAGGCACAGATGCACGGTGGGGGGCACGAGCGCGGTATGCGTTCGGGTACCCTGGCCACCCATCAGATTGTAGGTATGGGCGAGGCCTTTCGCATTGCGCGGGAAGAAATGGCGGCTGATAACGAGCGCGTGCGTATGCTCCGCGACCGCTTGCTGAACGGCCTGAAAGATATCGAGGAAGTCTACATCAACGGTGATATGGAGCAGCGTGTCCCACACAATCTCAACATCAGCTTTAATTTTGTTGAGGGTGAATCTCTGATGATGGCGTTAAAGGATCTGGCGGTATCGTCCGGCTCGGCCTGTACCTCATCCAGCCTTGAACCTTCTTATGTGCTGCGCGCCATCGGCCGCAATGACGAGTTGGCGCATAGCTCAATTCGTTTCTCGCTGGGTCGCTTTACCAGTGAGGAAGAAATCGACTTTGCGATTGAACAGATTCGCAAAAACATTGATAAATTGCGCGAGCTGTCGCCCCTTTGGGAAATGTTCAAAGATGGGATTGATCTCAATGCAATCGAATGGGCGGCCCACTAGGGCGTCGTTTTAATATATTCACTTTATAGAGGTAAGTGACATGGCCTATAGCAACAAAGTCATCGATCATTACGAGAATCCGCGTAACGTTGGTGTAATGGATAAAGAAGACGCGCAGGTAGGTACCGGCATGGTGGGTGCACCGGCCTGTGGAGACGTGATGCGCCTGCAAATCAAGGTTGGCGCCAATGGCATTATCGAAGACGCCAAATTCAAGACTTATGGCTGTGGTTCGGCGATTGCCTCCAGCTCACTGTTGACTGAGTGGGTAAAGGGTAAGACGCTGGAAGAGGCCTCGGCCATCAAGAATAGTCAGATCGCGGAAGAGCTGGAACTGCCGCCGGTCAAGGTACACTGTTCGGTGCTGGCGGAAGATGCTATCAAGGCGGCCATTACCGACTATAAGAACAAGAATAGCGACAGCGCAAAAAGCGCTTAGACTTCGTTAACAGGGTGTTGTCTTATGGGTGTTACGTTAACTGAGAGTGCCGCCAATCATGTAAAGAACTTTCTGGCCAACCGCGGCAAGGGCGAGGGTCTGCGGCTTGGTGTAAGAACCAGCGGTTGTTCCGGTATGGCTTATGTCCTGGAGTTTGCCGACGTCATTGGCGAAGAAGACCAGGTGTTTGAATCCAATGGTGTCAAGGTCATTATTGACCCCAAGAGCCTGATCTACCTGGAGGGCACTGAACTGGACTATGCCAAAGAAGGCTTAAACGAGGGCTTCCAATTCAATAATCCCAACGTGAAGGACAGCTGCGGCTGCGGCGAGAGCTTTACTGTTTAAAAGGCGGGACAATGTCCGACACCACGGGGTTGTCCCTGAACCACTTCCAGTTGTTTGAGCTGCCGGTATCATTTGCGATTGATATGGAACAACTCACGCAACGCTATCGTGAGATACAGCGCACCGTCCACCCGGACCGCTACGCCAATGGCTCTGATCAGGAACGGCGTCTGGCGATGCAGCGTACCGCGCAGCTCAATGAAGCCTTTCAGGTTCTGAAAAACCCCTTATCCCGCGCCCGCTATATGCTGGAATTACAGGGTGTCGACTTCAATAATGAACGTGACACTCAGCAGGACCCTCTATTTCTGATGGAACAAATGGAATTGCGCGAGGCGCTGGAAGAACTCCCGGCGGCCAGCGATCCTCTGGGCGTCATTTCCCAGACTCTGGAGACGATCCAGGCGAGGGAAAAGCAGTTATTTGCAGAGATACAAACGCATCTCGACTCAAGTGGTGAACAGGATCAAAAAGCGGCCAAAGCCATCGTACATAAGTTACAATTCATGCATAAGCTACGTCAGGAAGCGGAAGATAAAGAAGCCGACCTGATGGACATACTCTAGGTTAAATTCAGGTCCCGATCTCCATGGCATTGCTACAAATCAGTGAACCCGGTATGTCAACCAACCCGCACCAGCATCGTCTGGCCGTGGGTATTGATCTGGGCACGACCAACTCTCTGGTCGCGTCCGTGCGTAGTGGTCAGGCCGAGACGCTGGCGGATTCATCGGGACAGCACCTGTTGCCTTCGGTAGTGCGTTATGACAGTGATGGTGTCAAGCAGGTGGGTAGTGCCGCCAGGGCGGCAGCGGCACAAGACCCCTTAAACACCATCAGCTCGGTAAAACGCTTTATGGGGCGTTGCCTCGACGATATTAAAACCAAAGAGACACGTCTGCCGTATGAATTTGTCACAACAAATTCGAGTGTGCCTCGCATTCAAACCCTTGCGGGTAGCGTCAGCGCCGTGGAGGTTTCCTCCGAAATACTCAACGTACTCAGGCAGCGTGCCGAGGCAACATTGGGCGGCGAACTGCAAGGCGCCGTGATTACCGTGCCGGCCTATTTCGATGATGCGCAGCGTCAGGCGACCAAGGATGCCGCACGCCTTGCCGGTTTGAAGGTGTTGCGCCTGTTGAATGAACCCACTGCCGCCGCTGTCGCCTATGGTCTGGATCAGGGGTCCGAAGGTGTGATCGCTATTTATGATCTGGGGGGCGGCACCTTTGATGTCTCCATCCTGCGCCTCAACAAGGGGGTGTTTGAGGTTATGGCGACCGCCGGGGATACCGCCCTGGGTGGCGATGACTTTGATCGGCTCGTGGCGGAATGGATCATGCGACAGGCCGGTATCGAAGATGATGTCGGTCATCACCAGATGCGTCGTTTGCTCAACGAGGCCTGTCGTGCCAAAGAGGCACTTACCACGCAGGATAGCGTCAGCATAAAGCTTGAAAAAGACGATGGCTCCATCTGGCAGGGAGCGTTGAATCGTCAGGAGTTTCACCAGTTGATCGACCCCCTAATCCAGAAAACCCTGTTACCCTGCCGACGCACGTTGCGCGATGCCGGTGTCAGTGCCGAAGAGGTACAGGCGGTGGTCATGGTGGGTGGATCGACACGGGTGCCGCGGGTGCGAGAGCGCGTCGGTGAGTTCTTCGGTCGTGAGCCTCTGGTCGATATTGATCCGGACAAGGTGGTGGCCGTAGGCGCCGCCATTCAGGCCGACATTCTCGTTGGCAACAAGCCCGACGATGAAATGTTGCTCCTCGATGTCATTCCCCTGTCTCTGGGGCTGGAGACCATGGGCGGACTGGTGGAAAAGGTGATTCCCCGCAATACCACCATTCCGGTGGCCCGCGCCCAGGAATTTACCACCTTTAAGGATGGTCAGACGGCGATGTCGATTCACGTGTTGCAGGGAGAGCGCGAGCTGGTCAGCGACTGTCGTTCACTGGCAAAGTTTTCCCTGCGTGGCATTCCCCCTATGGTGGCGGGTGCGGCGCGCATTCGTGTGACCTTTCAGGTCGATGCCGACGGGCTGTTGGCGGTGACGGCCAGAGAAGAGACCACCGGCGTGGAGAGCAGTATCGAGGTCAAGCCTTCTTATGGGCTAAGCGACGCTGAAATCGAAAGCATGCTCAAAGACTCCCTGCAGCATGCCAAAGAAGATATCGAGGCACGCAACCTGCGTGAACAGCAGGTCGAGGCGGATCGCGTGATCGAGGCCGTGCTTGCGGCCCTGTCCGCGGATGAAGCCTTGCTCCAGGTGGAGGAGGCCGCCCGCATTCGCGAGGCGATTGATGACCTGATTCTGGCACGCAATGGCACGGCGCAACGGGCCATCAAGGCGGCCATAGAGGCCCTGGACAAGGCCACCGCCGATTTTGCCGCAAGGCGTATGGATGCCAGTATCAAAAAGGCGCTCACCGGCCACACCCTGGATGAATTTATTAAAGAGTAAGCAGGTATGACGAAAATTATTGTACTCCCCCATGAAGAGCTGTGCCCCGAAGGCGCCATGTTTGAGGCACAACCGGGTACCACGGTGCTCGATGCCCTGTTAGAGCACGATGTCGATCTGGAACATGCCTGTGAAAAATCCTGCGCGTGTACCACCTGCCACGTCTATATCCGTGAAGGTTTTGATGCACTGCAGGCATCGACCGAGGAAGAAGACGATTTGCTGGACAAGGCCTGGGGACTGGAGCCGGATTCGCGCCTCAGCTGCCAGGCACGAGTCGGGGATACTGACCTGGTGGTTGAAATACCCAAGTACACTATCAACATGGTTTCAGAAAGCCATTAATGGCGCTAAAGGAGTCGAAATGTCGCTAAAATGGACCGATACGCTGGATATAGCACTGGAGCTTGATGAGAAATATCCTGACGTTGACCCCAAAATCCTGCGTTTCACCGACCTGATGCAGTGGGTCATGGCCCTGGAGGACTTTGATGATGTCGCCGAGCATTGCGGTGAGAAGATTCTGGAGGCGATTCAAATGGCCTGGATCGACGAACGATATTAGTTTTCCATTGCCTGAGGCCCGTATCGGGCGATAAAATCCCCCCTATTTTTTGATATAAGCCCGCGTTTTGCCGCGGGTTTATGCTATTTTGTCACCCTTAAACCCCTCGGAGCACTAAATGGCTATTGAACAGACTTTCTCCATGATCAAACCGGATGCCGTGGCCAAAAACGTCATTGGCGAAATCTACAGCCGATTTGAACAGGCCGGCCTGCGCATCGTGGCGGCCCGCATGCTGCACCTGAGCAAGGCGCAGGCAGGGGAATTCTACGCGGTGCACAAAGATCGGCCTTTTTATGGTGAGCTGGTGGAATACATGACCTCCGGCCCGGTCATGGTGCAGGTGCTGGAAGGGGAAAACGCCGTTGCCAGAAATCGCGAGGTCATGGGCGCGACCAATCCCAAAGAGGCCGCGCCGGGCACCATCCGGGCAGACTTTGCCAACGACATCACTGAAAATGCGGTCCACGGTTCCGATGCCGCCGAAACCGCCAGGGTCGAGATTGCCTTTTTCTTTGGTACTGACGGTATCTGCCCGCGTACCCGCTAGGGTTTGTTATATTGATGAATATGAACGTATCGACAGCGGAAAAAACCAACCTCCTCAACCTGGACCAGGCAGGGCTCAAGGACTTGTTTGGCGCCATGGGTGAAAAACCCTTTCGTGCCACCCAGGTAATGCAGTGGGTCTACCAGTCCAGTGTCGACGATTTTGCGCAAATGACCAATCTAGGCAAGGCCCTGCGCGAGCGCCTGGCCGCCGAGTGCGTGGTAGCGGCCCCGGAGATTGGCGAGACGCAGGCCTCCAGTGACGGCACCATTAAATGGTTAATGCGTCTGGCCGATGGCAATGGCATCGAGACCGTTTATATTCCCGAGGAGGATCGCGCCACGCTGTGTATCTCCTCCCAGGTGGGCTGTACGCTCAATTGTACGTTTTGTTCCACGGCACAGCAGGGCTTTAATCGTAACCTCACCACTGCGGAGATTATCGGTCAGGTCTGGCGCGCCAATCAGGCCCTCGGTTGCATTCCCCGTGAGACGCGCAAGATCACCAACGTGGTACTCATGGGTATGGGGGAACCGCTGCTGAATTTTGATAATGTCGTCCGTGCCATGAACCTGATGATGGACGACTTTGCCTATGGCCTGTCACATCGGCGGGTCACCCTGAGCACCTCCGGGGTCGTGCCGGAAATGTATCACTTGAAGACGGTGGCCAACGTCAGTCTGGCCGTGTCGCTACATGCAGTGACAGACCAATTGCGCAGTGAACTGGTGCCGATCAATAAAAAATATCCGATTGTCGAATTGTTGCAGGCTTGCCGCGAATACGTGAAAGACGTGCCGCGCCGCAAGGTGACCTTTGAGTATGTGATGCTGGATGGCATCAATGATAGCGACGAGCACGCCCGTATGCTGGTGCGGCTCCTCAGCCATGTGCCGTCCAAGGTCAATCTGATCCCGTTCAATCCTTTTCCGAATTCACCTTACCGCTGTTCATCGCCCACGCGCATCGCGGCGTTTCGCGATATTCTCATGCAGGCTGGTCTGATTACGACCACACGCAAGACCCGTGGTGATGATATTGATGCGGCCTGTGGTCAGCTGGCCGGTGAGGTGCAGGATCGAACACGGCGTCAGCAACGCATTCTACAAATGAGTGGGAAACTGTAATGTTGAATCGACCTGTCATTTTTCTTGCTGTTGTTTTATTCCTTTCCGCCTGCGCCACTGATCCGGGTGGTGGGCGTTTTGGAGGGGGCAACATGATAGAGGCCTCCCGCGCCAACTCCAAGCTGGGGCTGGGATATATGATGCAGGGAAATAATGAAATCGCCCTCAGTAAACTGCAAAAGGCCATCGAGCAGGATGACAAGAATGACGACGCGCATCACTATATTGCCGAACTTTATAATCGACTTGATGAACCGGTCAAGGCGGATAAACACTACAAGCGCGCCCTGCAAATCGCGCCAGAGAATTTTCCCCTGTTGAATAATTATGGCGTCTTTCTCTGTCGTAATGACCGCTTCAAGGAGTCTATGGCGGTCTTTGAAAAGATTCTCGCCAACCCGCTGTTCAAGTCCAAGGCCCAGACCTATGAGAACATGGGGCTCTGTGCCGAAGATCATGGCAACATAAAAATGGCGGAGGAGTATTTCAGAAACGCACTGCGTTTTGATGCGCGCTTGCCTACTTCCTTGCTGCACCTGGCGCAAATAAATTTTGACAACGAATCCTTCTTGTCCGCCTATGGTTTTTATCAGCGCTATTTGGAGGTTGGCCCACAAATACCGCAAAGCCTGTGGCTGGGTATTCTGCTGGAACGGCGCAAGGGTAATAAAAATGCGGTCTCCAGTTATTCCCTCGTCTTAAAAAACAAGTTTGGCGAATCTAACGAGGCAGAGCTGTTGCGTCGTCTGGAAGCCAGGGAAACGCAAAACTAATGAACCCGGAATCTCCTATGGACGAACAGACTGACGCACAGGCTGGAAATCAGGCTTCAATGACGATCGGCGCCAGCCTGCGCGATGCGCGTGAAGCCCGCAACCTCTCCATCGAAAATGCTGCCCAACAATTGCATCTGGATGTAAAGTTGTTAAAGGCGCTGGAGGCTGAAGATTTTGCAAGCTTCCCCGCGCCTGCCTACACCTATGGATATTTGCGCAGCTATGTCCGCTTGTTGAAATTGCCGGAAGAGGAAATCCTGCAAAAATTTCTGGCGATGACCCGGATTGATTCCAATATGCTCGTCCCGGAGCATATGACCTTTGCGGAAAAAAACAAGGTGCCGGTTTTTTCTGTGGGACAGATTTTATTTATGGTTTTATCTGCAGTTTTAGTCATTGGCGCGATTGTCTGGGTGCTGTCGGGTGACATATTGGAGCGTAGCCTGAGCGAACGTGACGCCCCGGTAGGCAGCACCCTGGAAGGTAGCGCAGAAGAGACGAGTGAAAATATTGAGACGGTTATTGTCTCGATGCCCGATGACGCCTTAATCGAAACACTGGTCGATGAAACGCTCTCCATAGAAGAAAAACAACAGGCAGAAATTCCCGACAGTATTCAGGTCAAGCATGTCGAACCCACCGCGGCGCCTACGCCGGCAAAGGCCCTGCAATTATCCTACAGTGCCGATTCCTGGACCGAGGTGCGTGATGCCAATGGTGAAACGCTGATTTATCGTATGGTGCGTAAGGGCGAACACCTCGAACTTGAAGGTGCTGAGCCCTATACCATTTTGCTGGGTTATGTGCCGGGTGTTAGTGTGCATTACCGGGGTGTTGAGTTTGATACGCGACGTTACCAGCGTGATGATATTGCCTATTTCAGGATTGGGCAGCAGGGCTCAATTCCCGCCACAGTAGAATGAGAGGTTGGTTGTGGCCAATGTAATCCAAGCCATTCGTGGCATGAACGATATCCTGCCGGAACAGACGTCTGCCTGGCTGTATGTCGAGCACCATTTTCAGTCCTTGATGCAGCAGTACGCCTATCAACAGATCCGCTTGCCGGTCGTCGAGAAAACAGAACTCTTCAAACGCTCGATTGGAGAAGTGACGGATATTGTTGAAAAGGAAATGTATACCTTTGATGATCGTAATGGTGACAGCCTGACCCTGCGGCCGGAAGGAACCGCGGGGTGTGTGCGCGCCGGCATCCAGAATGGCCTGCTGCATAATCAGCAACATCGCCTGTGGTATCAGGGGCCGATGTTTCGCCATGAGCGTCCACAGAAGGGGCGTTATCGGCAATTTCATCAGCTCGGCGTAGAGACCTTCGGTCTCGCGGGTCCGGACATCGATGCCGAGTTAATCGCGATTAGCGCCCGATTGTGGAAGTTGCTGGGGATTGAGCAGTATGTGGCGCTGGAGATAAATTCACTCGGTACGGCGGAGTGCCGGGCAGCCTACCGCGAAAAGCTGGTGGCCTATTTTAGCGCGAACCTGGCGAAACTGGATGAGGACAGCCAGCGGCGTCTGCACACCAATCCACTACGCATTCTGGACAGCAAGAATCCCGATATGCAAGTGCTGAATGTTAACGCGCCGCAGTTAATGGAACACCTCGACGCCGAGTCCCGTGAACACTTTGAACAGCTCTGTCAATTACTGGATACCCTGGGCATCCGCTATCGTATTAATCCGCGGCTGGTGCGCGGTCTGGATTATTATTCCAAAACGGTTTTTGAATGGGTCACCGACTCGCTGGGCGCACAGGGAACTGTCTGCGCCGGTGGCCGCTTCGATGGTCTGGTCGAACAGCTGGGTGGGCGCGCGACCCCGGCGATGGGTTTTGCCATTGGCATGGAGCGGTTGGTGCTCATGCTGGAGGCTGCTGCGGTGGAGCAGGACAAACTTCAGCCTCACATCTATCTGGTGGTTGCGAGCGATGGCGGTAACGCCTCTGCACTCAAGCTGGCCGAAGACCTGCGCCAGGCGAATAGCCAATTACGTGTCCTGATGAATTGCGGCGGCGGTAGTATCAAGGCGCAAATGAAACGCGCCGACAAAAGCGGCGCCAGTTATGCCGCGATTCTCGGGGATGTCGAGCTGAGTGAAAAGAGTGTCACCCTTAAGAATCTGCGTACGGATGCCGAGCAACAACGTATTGCACAAGCTGAATTGCCAGTCTGGCTGGCAAATAATCTAAAAAATTTGCGGGGAGAATAAAACGTGAATATGTACCTTAGCGATGATGAACAGGCCGAGGCAATTAAGAAATGGTGGAAGGAAAATGGCCGCGCTGTCGTCTCCGGTATTGTCCTGGGTCTGGCGGTCGTCGTTGGTGTGCGCTACTGGTTTCAATACACGCACACTCAGGCGCAAAATGCCTCAATCATCTACGCGCAAATCGAACAGGCCCTGGAACGCAGTGATGCCACTACCGTGCTGGAGCAGGGACAGGTCTTGTTAAATGACTACGGCCGTACTACCTATGCTGTAATGGCCGCCATGAGCATGGCCAAGGTAGCCATCGCGGCAGGCAAAACCGATCAGGCCAAAGATCATTTGCAATGGGTCGTGGCCCACGCCGACGATGGCCTGCAGCATACCGCCCGACTGCGTCTGGCGCGCCTGTTGCTGGAAGAAGAAAAACTGGAGCAGGCCGCCGGTTTGCTCACCGGGGTAAAATCGGCGGGTTACAGCGCCGCATACGAGGAGTTACGCGCCGATCTCGCCCTGGCGCAGGGAAATGCAGCACAGGCCAGGGAGCTTTATCGGTTGGCGCTGGCAGAATCAAGCGGCATCAAGCGTGAGTTTTTGCAAATGAAGATCGATAACCTTGCCGTTGACGCGCCGTCAACGCAAGCCCGATAAGAATGGGAGGCTGCGTGAAGTCGCTTCTCCTGATTTTTTC
Organism: Gammaproteobacteria bacterium; assembly: GCA_046484825.1. Classification (GTDB taxonomy): domain Bacteria; phylum Pseudomonadota; class Gammaproteobacteria; order UBA6429; family Thiohalophilaceae; genus CAJYAN01. The sequence continues at coordinate 13,423 of JAWOIE010000091.1, forward strand.
GGCAGCCGTGTTTCTGGGCGCCTGCACCTCGTCACCGTCCCCGGTATTACCGCCGCTGATGTTAGCGCCACTCCAGCCGGAAATACAGGTCAACAGCGAGTGGCGTCGTAAGATAGGCACGGGCGTCAGTGACGGCTATCTCCACCTGCCACCGGCATACTCGGCGGCGACAGCCTATGCGCTTGATGCTCAGGGTAACCTGGAGGCCATTCATCTGGATAGCGGGAACATCGCGTGGCGTAAGGCCTACACCGTGCCCTTTAGCAGCGCGCCGGTCATTTCCAAAGATACCCTGTACGTCGGGACCTTACAGGGTGAATTGCTGGCCATTAATATCCGCCAGGGAGCGATTATCTGGCGGCAGCAGCTCTCCAGTGAAGTACTCGCCCCTGTGGCCACCAATGGCGACATGGTCGTTGTCCGTTCGGTTGATGGCACAGTAGCCGCATTGCGTGCCGCTGATGGCAAGCAACTCTGGACCCACAGTGACTCGGTACCGGCCCTGACCTTGCGCGGACAGAGTGCGCCAGTGATTGCTGATGATATTCTGGTGTACGCCACGGATGAGGGCAAACTCTTCGCACTGACCTTACGTAATGGCACAGAACTCTGGTCGCGTGCCATAGCCATTCCGCAGGGGGGGACGGAACTGGCGCGCATGATCGATGTGGATGCCAGCCCGGTTATCTACGATAACACCATATATGTCGCGGCCTATCAGGGCCGACTCTCCGCTGTGAATTTACACTCCGGCAGAATCGTCTGGGTGCGGGAGATTTCAACCCATACCGGTTTGGCCGTCGATGCCTATCGTTTATACCTCAGCGATAGTGAAGGCCAGGTCTGGGCGCTGGACCGTGTCAACGGCGCGACACTCTGGAAGCAGGATAAGTTACTACGTCGTGGCGTGACCGCGCCCAGCCTGCAAAATGGTTATCTCGCGGTAGCGGACTTTAATGGCTTTGTTCACTGGCTGGCGCGCGAAGATGGTCGCCTGGTGGCGCGGACCCGCTTGTCACGCCATGATGGCCTCGACGAAGGCGAGGACTTTGAACATCTCAAGTTTGCCAAGTGGAACAATATTCTGGCGAAACCACGCAGTCTCGACCCGACTCGCATTCTCGTCATTGATCGCACAGGCTGGCTTGAGGCCTTCAAGCTGCGCTTGAGCGAATAGTGTGCACTCTCAATATCGAAAATTACCTGAATCATGAAACCTGTCATTGCCCTGGTGGGCCGCCCCAATGTGGGCAAATCAACGCTCTTTAATAAACTTACCAAGAGCCGTGATGCGTTGGTTGCCGACATGCCAGGGCTTACCCGCGATCGAAAATTTGGCGAAGGCCAGGTGGGCGATAAGGCCTATATCGTTGTTGATACTGGCGGCCTGAGTGGTGAATTGACCGGTATTGATGCGGTGATGGCGGATCAATCATGGCAGGCTGCCGAGCAGGCCGACATGATCCTGTTTCTGGTCGACGCCCATGCGGGCCTGTCGGCCCTGGACCAGGACATCGCCAAGCGCTTACGCACACAGGTCGGTACCAAGCCTATTACTCTGGTGCTCAATAAAATTGATGGCCGGGATGTCGACATGGTGCAGGGGGAATTTTTTGCCCTGGGCTTCGGCAATCCGCAGCCGATTTCCGCGGCGCAAGGCCGGGGTATTAACCCGTTAATGCAGGTAGTGCTGGCCGACCTGCCCGAGGTCGAGGCCGAGGAAGACGAAGCGGAAAAAGGCATCCGGATCGCCGTGGTAGGCCGTCCCAATGTCGGCAAGTCCACCCTGGTCAATCGCATGCTAGGTGAAGAGCGGGTGGTGACCTTTGATATGCCCGGCACTACACGGGACAGTATCTATCTGCCGTTTGAACGAGATGACCAGCGTTACACACTGATCGATACTGCCGGGGTCCGGCGTCGTGGCAAGGTCAGCGAGGCGGTGGAAAAATTTAGCGTCATCAAGGCGCTACAGGCGATCGAAGACGCCAATGTTGTTTTGATGGTGATGGACGCGCGCGAAGGCATTACCGATCAGGATGCCTCGTTGATCGGCTTTGTCATGGATGCCGGACGCGGGCTGATTCTGATTGTCAACAAATGGGATGGTCTGAACGGTGACCAGAAAGACAAGGTCAAGCGTGACCTGGAAATAAAATTGCCGTTTGTCGATTTCGCCCCCCTGCATTACACCTCCGCCCTGCACGGTACCGGCGTGGGCGAGCTGTTCGCGACGATAAAGAAAGTCTATCGCTCTTGCATGTCAAAATTCGCCACGCCCAGGCTGACCCGTCTGCTGGAAGATATGCTGGCGACGCATCCACCACCCATGGTACATGGGCGCCGCATCAAGTTGCGTTATATGCATCAGGGAGGGAAAAACCCGCCACTGTTTATTATTCATGGTAACCAGACGGAGCGCGTCCCGAACGTCTATCAACGCTATCTGGTGAACAAAATACGCACCCAGCTGAAATTGTTTGGCACGCCGATTCGCGTTGAATTCAAGACGACGGAAAACCCGTTCAAGGATCGTCGCAATACGCTTACGCCACGGCAAAAGGAAAAACGTCGGCGCTTGATGAAACATGTTAAGGGCAAGTGAATCCAGATGTGCTGTTGAGGTTTGATGCCGCGGTATCAGGCTGATGATGGCATGTCGGGTTAGGAAACTTTTATCCGTACCACCTTCATGATCTCTATATCAAAACAGGCGACTGTTTCGCGCGAGGGGTAGTAGGTCAGATTGACGCGCCGGCCCGTCAGGTTTTTGTAGCGTTTTTTGCGTTTGTATTTAAACGGCACATCATGGCCTTCGATCATGAGGGTGTTGATAATCCAATCATCACTGGCACGCTGCACGTGTGACGTTACCCTGAGCATATCAGAGTGGGTCAGGTCGGGGTGTTTGCGGGTGAGTTTTTCCGGATCGTTGTGCATGGGGGCGGCGATTAGTCCTGTAGAAACAGCATCGGGTCGATCAGCGCATTGTTGAGGCTGACCCCCCAGTGCAGGTGAGGCCCCGTTACCCGCCCGGACATGCCGACGGCGGCGAAGCGGTCACCACGCTTGAGCGTATCCCCCTCGTTGACATCAATAGCGTGCAGATGACAATACATGGTCACCAGACCCTGGCCATGATCCAGAAAGACAGTCTTCCCATTAAAAAAGTAGTCACCGACGGTAATGACGCGCCCTGCGGTTGGTGCATAGACCGGTGTGCCTTCCGGTGCTGCAATATCCAGACCGCTATGCGGTTTGCGGGCCTGATCATTAAAGAAACGTCGCAGACCAAACGGTGAGCTATAGCGGCCGTTCACAGGCTGGAGAAAGGGGGCAAGTACCGGTTCGGCATCCTGCCAGTGCTTGAGTGCGGCGACGATTATTTTTCGTTCGCGTTGTATGCGTTCCAGGTCATTTTTATAGGGGTTGACCATACGCTTGTTTTTTATCTGCAGGCGTTGCTCGGGATAGTCCTTGGCCTGCACCTCGAAAGTAACGGTATGGTTGGCCTTTCCCTCAAGGACGCGTAGCTTGTGTGTCCCCGGCGTCGCGGACAGGGGAATACCGACTATGGCCTGCCATTGCTGTGCAACGCGTTTTACCAGGACGCGATTTTTTTTATAAAAAACCTGTGGCGACCGTGGACTGTTGGTCTGTAGTGGCACGATGACCAGCCCACCGGGTACCGCTTCGGTCCTGGGCAGCTCAACAGCCCACAGGTTTGTGCAAAACAGGCAGGCGCTCAGTATTAGCAGACTTGACTTAATCATTGGGTTTTTCCGTTTTTTCGACACGGCTGACAATCGTGCCCCGATGTAGCCGACTGGTAATGTGTTGGCCCGGTGTTACATCAGAACTATCGCGCACTACCTTGCCCTGTTCCGTCTGGATAATGGCATAACCACGCCCCAGGGTGGCCAGGGGGCTGACGGCATCCAGGGTACGGCCGAGCGCGCGTAACTGTTGCCGGGCGTCTCGTTGCAGCTGTTGCTGACTTTTACGGAGGCGCTGTAACAGGTCAATGACTTTTTCGCGTGATGCGCTCAGCTGCCTTGAGGGTTGTAGATATCGAAGCCGACGGTGAATGTGCCGTAACTGTTGTTTGTCCATCAACAGGCGCTGTCGTAGCGATTTTTGCTGACGCATAAACAGTTCGTCCAGCCGTTGTGACATGGCTTGCAGGTATTGCCCCGGATGTACCATGCGCGAACGCAGGGATTTTAAATGCTGCTGCCGGAGCCGCAGTTGACTGGCCTGGATATAGGCAAAGCGCTGTTGTAACTTTTGCAGTTGTCGCCGCCAGGCCTGCTGGTCGGGTGCGATATACTCGGCGGCGGCGGTCGGCGTCGGGGCGCGGTAATCGGCAACAAAATCGGCAATGCTAAAGTCCACCTCATGGCCAATCCCGCTGACAATGGGAATGAGACTCTTCTGCATGGCGCGGGCAACAACCTCTTCATTGAATGACCAGAGGTCTTCCAGCGAACCCCCGCCACGCACCAGCAACAGCACATCACACTCCTGGCGCTGGTTGGCCGTGGCGATGGCATGGGCGATCTCGCCTGCGGCGGCGCTGCCCTGAACGGCGACGGGATAGATGATGACCGGCAGGGCGGGGAAACGACGCTTTAGCGTCGTGAGGACATCACGGACCGCGGCTCCACTGGGGGAGGTGATGACCCCCACCTGCTTGGGCGGTACCGGGATAGCCTTTTTATGGGCGGCGTCAAACAGGCCTTCTTTGGCCAGACGCTCTTTGAGTGCATCGAAGGCGCGCCGCAGCGCGCCGTCGCCGGCTTCTTCCATGTGCTCAATGATGATCTGGAATTCACCGCGCGTCTCATACAGCCCGAGTCGGGCGCGCACGAGGACCTGCATACCGTTTTTCGGGGTAAAGGGCAGGTAGAGATTCTTGTTACGAAACATGGCGCAGCGCACCTGGGCGGCTTCATCCTTGAGGGTAAAGTACAGGTGGCCCGAGGCGGGTCGGGTCAGGTTGGAGATCTCAGCTTCCAGCCAGAGGAGGGGAAAGCTGCCTTCCAGCACTGTACGGACTTCCCGGTTAAGGCGTGAGACCGTATAGATGTCGCGAAAGCTGGGTTCGGGGGTTGCCTGCATGCGGTCATGATACTAAAGCCGCGGCGTGGTTTCGAGGACAATAAAAAAGGCCGGGGTGATCCCGGCCTTTGTTCACACAGGTGACGCTAAAATTACAACATTGGCTTAACGTTTTTCTGCTCTTCATACTGTGCTAAGGCATTTTTGGCCTGACGCTCGGCCTTTTTGGCCAGTTTCACGGCATCGTCAAACTTGCCTTCTTTAGAGGCCTTTTCGGCTTCCTTTATCATTTTACCGGTATCACGCCATTCGTAATTGACCTTGGCGGCCTGGCTGTTGGCGGCAGTAGCAGCCGCAATAGCGGCACTCGCCTGATCTGCAGTGTGTGTCGGGCCTGCGGCACAGGCAGTCATCAGGGCAGCAGTCGCGGCAATAATCAAAAGTTTCTTCATATTCTCCTCCAGAATGGGATTTTACTTGGTATAGCGGCCGTTCATTATCGGGAACCCCCTCCTGACAATAAACATTAGCTAAATCTTATATTTTTTGCCGCAGACCAGGGTAGTCGCAGCACTTAAACGCCATTATGCGCATCAATGCAGATGATGGCAATGCCTAATTGGTTGATTTCTACAGGGTTGTTGCTACGGCAAAATCGTTTACCCATGGCAAAAAACTCTTTATAATCCGCCGATTTACATCAAAGGACCCCCTTAATGCTGCGAATTGCTGAAGAAGCCCTGACCTTCGATGATGTCCTGTTATTACCCGCCCACTCGACGATTCTGCCCAAGGATGTTTCCCTCAAGACCCGTCTGACGCGGGAAATCGAGCTCAATATCCCGCTGGTCTCCGCCGCCATGGATACCGTCACCGAGGCGCGCCTGGCCATTGCCATGGCGCAGGAGGGGGGCATCGGCATTATTCACAAGAATATGGATGCCGCCACTCAGGCCGAGCACGTCCGCCAGGTCAAAAAATTCGAAAGTGGCGTCATTAAGGACCCCATGACCGTGACCCCCGATACCAGCATTCGTGACGTCCTGGCCCTGACCCGGGCACAGAACATCTCCGGCGTCCCGGTCGTCGAGGGTGACAACCTGGTGGGCATTGTCACGAGTCGTGACCTGCGCTTTGAGACCCATCACGGCAGCCCGGTCTCCAGCATCATGACGCCAAAAAACAAGCTGGTGACGGTCAAAGAGGGGGCGGAGCGTAGCGAAATCCTCAAACTCCTGCATGAGCACCGCATCGAGAAGGTCCTGGTGGTCAATGACCAGTTTCACCTGCGGGGTCTGGTGACCGTCAAGGATATCCAGAAGGCCACTGAAAACCCCAATGCCTGTAAGGATGATCAGGGTCGCCTGCGGGTCGGGGCGGCCGTGGGTGTGGGCGCGGGCACGGACGAGCGGATTGCGGCCCTGGCCGAGGCTGGCGTGGACGTGGTGGTCGTGGATACGGCCCATGGACACTCCCAGGGGGTGCTGGATCGCGTCGCCTGGGTGAAAAAGCATTTCCCCCAGATTCAGGTCATTGGTGGCAATATCGCCACCGCTGACGCGGCCCGAGCCCTGGCCGAGGCCGGTGCCGATGCCGTAAAGGTGGGTATCGGTCCCGGTTCCATCTGTACCACTCGTATTGTCGCCGGTGTGGGCGTGCCGCAGATCTCGGCGGTGGCCAATGTGGCGGCCGCGCTGGAAGGCACCGGCATTCCCCTGATCGCCGATGGCGGGATTCGCTATTCCGGCGACATTGCCAAGGCGCTGGTCGCCGGGGCCTACTCTATTATGATCGGCTCCATGTTCGGGGGCACCGAAGAGTCGCCCGGCGAGGTTGAGCTCTATCAGGGGCGTTCCTACAAGTCCTATCGAGGTATGGGTTCCCTGGGCGCGATGAGTGCTCGCGAGGGTTCGTCGGATCGCTATTTCCAGGAAGGTAGCACGGCCGACAAACTGGTCCCCGAAGGCATAGAAGGCCGGGTCCCCTTCAAGGGTCCCCTGGGTCCGGTGGTACACCAACTGCTCGGGGGGATTCGCTCCAGCATGGGCTACACCGGTTGCGCCACGATTGAGCAAATGCGCAAGGAACCACAGTTTGTGCGTGTCACCTCCGCGGGTATGCGTGAATCGCATGTGCACGATGTGACGATCACCAAAGAAGCGCCTAATTACCGCGCCTAAGTCTTAACCACGGGAAAGATCGCATGTCCAGGGACATCCATTCGGATCGCATTCTGATCCTCGATTTTGGTTCGCAGTACACCCAACTCATCGCGCGTCGTGTGCGGGAGGCCGGCGTCTACTGTGAGCTTTACGCCTGGGATGTCACTGAGCAGGACATTCGCGACTTCAAACCCAAAGGTATCATTCTCTCCGGCGGTCCGGAGAGTACCATCGGTGCCGATGCCCCCACGGCCCCACAGGCGGTCTTTGAAATGGGCATACCGGTGCTGGGCATCTGCTATGGCATGCAGACCATGTCGGCGCAACTGGGTGGCAAGGTCGAAACCGCCGATCACCACGAATATGGTTATGCCCAGGTGCGCGCGCGTGGGCATACGCCACTATTAAAAGATATTGAAGACCATATGAGTCCAGAAGGTTACGGCCTGCTGGATGTCTGGATGAGTCATGGCGATCGTGTCGTGGAAATGCCCGAGGGTTTTGTCCTGATGGCCTCCACCGATAACGCACCCATTGCCGGCATCGCCAATGTCGAAAAGCATTTTTATGGCCTGCAATTCCATCCGGAAGTCACCCATACGCGTCAGGGTCAGCGCATTATCGAACGTTTTGTGCATGACATCTGTGGCTGTCGCAACTTATGGACCGCCGACAATATTATTGACGACAACATTGCGCGCATTCGCGAACAGGTCGGTAGTGATGAAGTCGTGCTCGGTCTTTCCGGTGGTGTGGATTCCTCTGTCGTCGCGGCCTTGTTACACAAGGCCATTGGTAAGCAGCTGACCTGTGTGTTTGTGGATAATGGCCTGTTGCGTTATCAGGAAGGCGACCAGGTCATGGCCACCTTCGCCGAGCACATGGGTGTGAAGGTGATTCGCGTCGATGCCGAGGCGCGTTTTCTGGCAGCACTGTCCGGTGAAAACGACCCCGAGAAAAAACGCAAAATCATCGGTAACCTGTTTGTCGAGATCTTTGAAGAAGAATCCAATAAATTAGTGAACGCAAAATGGCTGGCCCAGGGCACGATTTACCCCGATGTGATTGAATCCGCCGGCGCCAGGACCGGCAAGGCCCATTTGATCAAGTCACACCATAATGTTGGCGGCCTGCCGGAACACATGAACCTGAAGTTGTGCGAACCCCTGCGCGAACTCTTCAAAGATGAAGTGCGCAAGTTAGGGGTCGAATTAGGTTTGCCATACGATATGGTTTATCGCCATCCCTTCCCGGGTCCGGGCCTGGGCGTGCGTATCCTGGGTGAGGTCAAAAAAGAATATGCCGACATCCTGCGTCTGGCCGATCATATTTTTATCGAAGAGCTACGCAAGCATGAACTCTACGACAAGGTCAGTCAGGCCTTTACCGTCTTCCTTCCGGTCAAGTCTGTCGGTGTCACTGGTGACGGCCGCCGCTATCAATATGTTGTAGCCCTACGCGCCGTCGAAACCATCGACTTTATGACCGCCCGCTGGGCACACTTGCCCTATGAGTTTCTCGATCACGTCTCGCGTCGCATCGTCAATGAGGTCAACGGCATTTCCCGCGTGGTGTACGATATTACCGGCAAGCCGCCGGGGACGATTGAGTGGGAATAATAAACGGTCTAACGAACTTTTCTTAAAAAATCCCAGCAAATCATACAATCTGCTTCATCAAAACATCTCCTCCAAGGCCTTACCTTGTTACAGGGCCTGTATCAAGACAGCGGTGGGGCACCTGCCCCGTCGCTAGAGGCAGACCCCGTACACATTTAGGTAAGTCCGCAGACATAGTGCTCCGCAGGATTGAGTGTGTTGTGCAAGGATAGTACTGGATCAACTCCTCTGTTCGGTGTCGCGCAGACAGGTGGCGGCATATGCGAGAGACTCCCCGATACTGACTAGTGGAGGCCATACGGCGTCCACCCATGTCCCACCACAGCAGCGGGGAATAAATACCATGAATACACCAGCCAGTAACGAACACGCCACCACAGACCGTCTCGCAGAACGCGCACACGAGTCGGTAGACAAGTTCTCCAAGACCGCGGGCAAGGCCGAGGAACGGATCCGCCAGGAGGCCAAGGATGCAGAGGCCCATGTCCAGGATGTCGGTCAAAAAGCCAAAGAGCGCTCCAACGAGATCCTGCAGTCCATAGGCGGTTTCGTGCGGGACAAACCCTTGACCTCTCTAGGTATTGCCTTTGTCACGGGGACCGTGTTGTCTGCCTTATCACGACATCGGTCATAGTGTCTCGTTGAAAAATAATCTTTACGTCCCTTTTTTCAGTCCGTGATCGCGTAAGGCCTGTTTAACTACGCCAAGTCCAATGTCACTCAGGGCTCCTTCCTGGTCCGCCATTCTTAACAGGTGGTTCCGGGGGTTTCTGACGTGATGGTGATGATGGCCACACTGCGAAAGGCGCATTGTCGGGTATGACTAGCGACTGCGTTGATAGACGCAAAGTATTGACAATACATTTACACGAGCGCCACCCGTCTGTGATACGTGGCGGCGGTTTGACACGGCCCCGGTGGGGCCAAGGAATCCATTCTCAACAAAAGGAAATATGAACTCATGCACAACACACTATGGAGAGTAACGCGGTACGGGGCGCTGGTAAGCATCCTGTTCTTCGCTGGCTACGCCTATGCCGGCGACAATCACAACGACTACTCGAACAGCCGCCAGATCGCCGCTAAGGATCGGAGTGATGCCGGTCGGCTGGCCGAAAAGGTCAAGGCGACAATGGGCAAGATCGAGGACAAAGGTCTGTCCATCCTGGTCCTGGGCTCCGGTGGTCCCGCCGCCGGACCGAAGGGTCGGGCCAGTGCCGGCTATCTTGTGTTCGTGGATGGCGAGCCGACCCTGCTCATGGACGCTGGCGGCGGCACCTTCCAGCGTCTGGCTCAGAGCGGCGTCAATATCAAGGATCTACCCTATGTGCTGCTTACCCATCTGCATGTGGACCACAGCAGTGACCTGCCCGCCATACTGAAGACCATATTCTTCCATGGCAACGCCGCCGGCGACCCGCGCACCTCGCCCATCAAGATCTTCGGACCGGGACCGGGCAAGGGCATTACCTTTCCCGACAGCGATATCACCCAATACCCCCCGACTACCGAGTTCGTGGATCACGAATTCGGCATGGAAGGCGGCGTCTACCGCTATCTGCACGCCTTCGCCCCGGCGGTGACCAATGGCCAATTCAACGTGGAGACCACGGACCTGGCGGCGGATTACAGCAATCCCATGATGCATACGCTCATCGAGGACGGTGGACTCACGGTGAAATCCATGCCGGTGAAACACGGCCCCGCGCCGGCGGTGGCCTACCGCATCGAATACAAAGGCCGGAGTATCGTCTTCTCGGGGGACACCAATTCCGAGACCGACAATATGGTGCAAATCGCCATCGACGCCGATCTCTTGATCTATGACACTGCGATTCTCGATGATGCGCCCGCCAACCCCGTCATGTTTCAGCTGCACACCACACCCACTCGCATGGGCCAAGTGGCCGCAGCGGCCAATCCGGATACCCTGGTGTTGTCCCACATTACCGGCGTGACCGAAGGAAACCTCAATGAGGTCAAACAGACGGTCAAGCGGCAGGGCTATAACGGCAAGATCCGCACGGCCAGGGACCTGCAGGTCTACAACCTGGGCGACTGAGCGGGCCAAACAGGGAAATCCGGACTTTACAATGGGATGTCCGCTGGCGTATAGCTGCGGTTCAGGTAACGTCCGGGTTTTTTATGTCGCCTCCTTCCTCCGCGCACGTTGTGTATCTCAGCTCCCCGAGGCCTATCCCCAGGCCATGACCCTGACCGCCGCGCGTCGATCTGGGTGGATCGCCCACAGATGACGCGCGTCAATCGGGAAGAGGCTGCTGATCAGTTGCCGTCGGTAGAATCTTGGATGATTGCGCCCGTTTTCTCGACAGTGTCGTCAACGTTCTTACCTGTCTCCTCCATGAGACCGTTTCTATCGCAGTCAGGCAGTGTGACCATCAGGATACTCATGAGCAGGGCGGCTACACTGGTTTCGCTGAGTTTCATGGTTCTTTCACTCCGTGTGGTTCTGTACTTCAGGATCCGTACCGGCGTCTGTAAAGGCGCAGATTCGTTAAGGCTGGAATAGAACATAACCGCCTGTGGCTAAAAAGATCTGTGTGCATGCGTATAAACCGCTCAAGCTGGACTGCCAGGGTTGATTAGTCGCCTGGCGCTGCAGGAGTGAATGAGTGCGTTGGTTGGTAATTTTGCTGGATTCGCGCCTCTGTTCGCTGCCGCGCAGACAGGGGGTGGTATTTGCGCGAGACTTGCCGGTACTGACCAGTGGACGCCGAACGGAGTCCACCCATGTCCCACCACAGTAACGGGGAATAAATACCATGAATAATCCAGCCAGTAACGAACACGCCACCACAGATCGCCTCTCTGAGCGCGCCCACGAGTCGGTAGACAAGTTTGCCAAGACCGCGGGCAAGGCCGAAGAACAGATCCGCCATAAGGCTGCGGATGCGGAGGCCCGTGTCAGGGATGCCGGGCAGAAGGTCAAGGAGCGCTCCGGTGAAGCCCTGCACTCAATTAACGTCTTCGTGCGGGACAAACCTTTGATCTCCCTGGGCCTCGCCTTTGTTGCGGGGACTTTGCTGTCTGCCTTGTTAAGACGCCGGTCATAGTGTCTCGTTGCAAGCAGTTGAGGCAGGAGGCCGCGCAGGTGCGCGGCCGAATTGATTATCGTGCCTGTCTTGTTCGCCAGCGTATCGCCAGCCTGATGCACAAGGTACGGGCCCTGGCCCGCAAGCCGGCCGCACTGCCCGTTGCCTTTGTCTGTGGCATAGCGGCCGAACGCCTGCATGTGCTCGACATCAAATTTGCCTACGGCTTTCTGGCTGGCCAGGTGAAAGCCATGCAGATGGTCTCCAGCCTCACCGGCTCGCCAGTCCGCTGATTTCGCTCACTTCTCATCTGGCTGACGCTCTGCAGCGTCAGTTTGAGACCGAGTAGGGTTGATCAGGCTGTTTACGCTCGCCCGGCTTTCACGAAACGTGAGGTCCCGCGTAATGTACCGCAGCCGCCAGAAAGCCAGGGCCGCAAGCACCAGGTGTGCCATTGCCACCGTCAGCAGCGCGCCCGTCAGGCTGAAGGCCTGCAGGCTGGCCAGAGCAATCACCAGGGCCGCGCCGATAAACAGCCAGCTACATACCAGGAGCAGTGCCGCTACCAGGGTGAGTCCGATCATCGCCAGGACCGTATGCCCGAACAGCCGCGCCTCCACCATCACAAGGCGTACCATGTCAGCCGACACAGTCTTCAGGATGCGCGTGATGTCCCGTATGTCGTCGGTTACTTTGGCTGTGTCCTGGAAGGGATCTGCTTCTTTCATGATCTGGCATCCCGGCTGCTCAGCGAGCGTTTCAGGCTGGCCTTGATTTCACTCCAGATGGCGACGAAGAACGCTGTCAGAGGAACCGCGAGTACCATGCCGATAATGCCGCCCAGGGCCGTGCCCCAGAAGAACAGGGAAATCACCACGAGTGCGGGGTGCAGGCCCGAGT
>JAWOIE010000104.1:0-4927 GCA_046484825.1 Gammaproteobacteria bacterium
CCACATCACCTGTGACCCGCAACTGCCCATGCGCCGCCCCATTTCCATCATGCGCACCAACCCGCAGCAGGGCTGGGTGGATTTTCTCTACAAGGCCGTTGGCCGTGGCACGAACTTGTTATCGCAACGTCCGGTAGGCGATTCACTGAGCTTACTCGGACCCATTGGCAACCCCTTCAGACTCGACCCGCTGTATTCGCGGCCACTGCTCATCGGCGGTGGCGTCGGTATGCCGCCGATGATCTTTATCGCCGACTGGATCAACACCCACCATAAAGGTGAGTACCAACCGTTGGTGATTCTGGGGTCCGAAGTCCCCTTTCCGTTTACCGCTAGCCCGTCGCAGATCATGATCCCCGGCATGCCCGACGGCGTCATTGCCAGTATGCCGTTGCTGGAAGACTGGGGTATCGCCTCACGCCTGTGCAGCCTGCAAGGCTACGCCGGCAGCCATGAAGGTTATGTCACCGACCTGGCGCGCCACTGGCTGGAGGCGCTGAACGACAAACAGCGCAAAGAAGTCGTGATCCTGTCCTGCGGCCCACACCCCATGTTAGAGGCCGTTGCGGCATTAGCCAGGGAATACGATATTCCCTGTCAGGTCTCGCTGGAGGAATTCATGGCCTGCGCCGTCGGCGGTTGCGCCGGATGTGTGGTGAAGGTAGAGACAGAGAATGGTCCATCTATGAAAAGAGTGTGCGTCGACGGTCCTGTCTTCGACGCACGCACCGTCTTTACCAACTAACTTATGCGACCAGAACGAGCGAAGCGAGTTGACTAGAACCTGCAAAACAGGTTGAGGAATCCTTAATGTACCTCGAAGAGTTTCTAAGGACAGGAAGTACTGAATGAAACGCCGGAGGCGATTCTACAGTGAAGAGAGTTTGTGTTGATGGGCCGGTGTTTGAAGCGCGGCAGGTGTTTTCCTGAACGGTTGCCAACCAGTCGCTGACTTAAAAGGCCGGCTTAAACTTCAAGCAGATATGCGAAGCGGGGCATCAGGGACACGGACGAACTATATTTGAGTTGAGCGATCACGCTACACACACCAATCTCACTCAGACAACCAGTCCGTCAATACACATACCCTTATCATAAAAATACTAAAATCCGTTCAAAAGTATCCCGTTGCTTAAAAAGCACCGCTACCCCGTTGACGCTCATTTGCATGTCTGATGTTCAATCTCGGAATCCAGATGCTGAATCTGCCCAATGATCCTGATGAGCTTCTTGCCTGAAGGGGTCAGCGAATATTCAGTGCGTGGCGGCACCTCGGCATAACTGTGCTTTTCCAGCAGGCCGTATGCCGTCAATTTGCGCAGCCGCTCTGACAACACCTTTGTGGAGATGCCATCAATCTTGCGCTCCAGTGCGCCGGGGCGATTAATACCCTCACCGATCGCTAGCAGCACAGACACCGACCATTTACAGCCGACGACCTCTTCGAGTTTGCGGTAGGTGGTGCGAGGCTGCGCGTTAATTTTTTTCTCCTTTAAGATCGCCAAATTACACCAAAATGTGCCTACCCCACCGGGGTGTGCCCGCTTTTATTGGCAGGGAGGCAATATTACTCTTCGGACGTGAAGACATCATAACCAACTTTCATCAGGAGTAAAATCATGAGTGTAAAAGCTGTTTTTTATCACGCGGGTTGCCCGGTCTGTGTGGCCGCCGAAGACAACCTGGCCAGGGCCATCGATCCTTCTCGCTATGAGGTGGAGGTCGTGCATCTAGGTGACAATAAGTCGCGCATTGCCGAAGCCGAATCGGCAGGCGTTCAATCCGTGCCGGCACTGGTTCTGGAGGGTGCGCCCTTTCATATCAATTTCGGGGCCAGCCTTGCCGATCTGAAATAGCCACCGCTACAGCATCCCGGCATCATGCCGGGGTGCTGTGCATAGGTTTAGGACACACTGTAGTATGCAGCCAACAAGCGTGAAAATTAGCGGGTCATTTTTCCAATAAAATCTTCATAATATGCGCCACCCCCCAGCAGTCAGGGATCATCACCGCTATCCATGGGGGCACTGCTGCAGAATCAGTCCATCACCTTGAAAATCTTCTCTCAAGGTTTACGCGAAAATAACCCCATAACGTGGCGATCTATCCGGATATCCAGTCGATCCTGCCTACGAATCAGATAGATCAAAGTAGCTTAGTAACGATCCGGTAATTCTGGTAGAAAGTCATTATTTTCAAGCAGCGTAACATGCACACCCTGTGTGCTGCGGTAGAGACACAATAGTTATGCTGAAAAATTTCTGCGGTCTTGCACACTACCCGTAATACACCCGTTTGCTTTCAGGTGCCACGCCAGGGCGACCACAAGGGAATGAGCGCCCCGGCCACTGCCTGGGGGCGCTGAATCCAGTTGCGATACTGACTATTTGGTACCTTCTTCCACTTTCCAGTTGTATTCCACATTGCCCTTTTTCTTTGCCTTGCTGGCATTGTCCGCTTTACCCTCGCGGGCCTTTTGCACCGCGGGCAGTAGCAAGGTGGCCGGTTTGGGAGTCTCGTTGCCTTTAATGCCCCTTGCCGGTGCGGATTGGTTTTTGGGTTTTGACTCACCGTCGACCCCGTCCAGTTTGATATAGCCGGCGCTATAGGCGGGTGCGGCCAGGACCAGGCTTGCTGTGATGATCAGTGCATGGCTAAGTGTCCGTTTCATCGTGATTTCCTCTTTTTCTGTTGTTAATGGGATAACCCTGTGTCGCGGCGTTCCGGCCTGCGGTTCAAACTTTGTTAGCCCTGATATTACTTTTTTACCGGACTCGTCGGGCCAACAATCGCCCCAGCAAAGCCCTTATTAATATAGACCAGTGGCCGGGTTTTATCCCTGGCCGCGGCGGCGTTTCTGTTTGACCTGGTACATATCGGCATCGGCGCGTTTCAACAGACTCGCGATGCTATCCTCCGTGTCGGGCACGTACTCCGCCAGCCCGACGCTGACAGCAATCTGGAAGGGGCGGCTGGCGCTGGCATTGTGTTGGGCAATGTGCTCTTGCAAGCGGTCTCTGGATGCCTCGGTATCTTCGCTCGTGGCCTCCAGTGCCAGCACCACAAACTCGTCACCACCGAGGCGGGCGATGCTGTCGGTCTCGCGAAAGGTAGCAGTAAGTATCGCGGCCATATCCACCAGAGCCTGATCACCGGCGGCATGACCCTGCTGGTCATTGATCTCCTTCATGTTGTCCAGGTCGGCAAAATACAGCACCGCGCGTTTACCCAGACGCTGTGCCATGTGGAGTTGTAATTCAGCTAGTAACTGAAAGCCGCGCCGATTGCGCAGGCCGGTCAGTTCATCAGTCAGGGACATTTCGCGGATGGCCTGTTCATAGTGCTTGCGTTGGGTAATATCGCGCACGGTACTAATAATGCGCGCACCCTCCGCCGTCTCCAGTGGGCTCAGGCTGATCTCGGCGGGGAATTCACTACCGTCCCGACGGCATCCGCAGAACTCCAGGCCGCTATCCAGATCGCGGCGCCGCGGCTTTTGCCCATAGCCCGCCACAAGCATTTCGTGCCGTGCCCGCTGGTTTTTTGGCATCAGGATCTCAATGGGCTGACCGGCCAGTTCCGCGGCGTTATAACCAAACAGTTGCTGCGCGCGGGCGTTGCTCGATTGAATGTTCCCACTGAGGTCGGTCACCACCATGGCATCGGGGGCGGACTCGAACAGGCTGCGAAACTGCCGCTCTGAACGCGCCAGGCGCTGCACCAGGGGTATTACCTGTGTACGCAACAGCACAATGCCGAGCATGACGATGACCAGCACTATCAGCAACGTACGTTGCAGTTTTGCCCGCACCGGGCGAAAGATATCTTCGGCATCGAGCTCCATAACCATGGCCAGACCCAAAGCATCGATGGGCCCATAGGCCGCGAGCACCCGGACACCGTGCTCGTCTTCAGAAAAATCCAGACCGTTTTGCCCGAACAGCGCGCGCTCAAGTAACGCGGGAGATCGGGCACTGACCCCGTGCGGTGACGTCTTGCCTGGTATCTGATTTTGTCCAGACGAGGATTGCGATGGTATACAACGGCTAGACCCGTTGGTGCTGACACATAACTGCATTGTCGTGGCGGCATAGGTCTGTTTAACTTCACTGAGCATACGCTGTAGCACGGGTAAGGGATAATCCACCTCAAGCTGCCCTATCACCCGCCCATCATGCTCGACAGGCTGGCGACTGCGCAGGAGTACCTGATCCTGACCCCACAGGAGGGCTATCCCCGCCTGGGTCGGCAGGGCGAGCGTTACTTCCGCCAGCGTAATCGTCCCGACGCGCGCCAACACCTCACCGTCTGCATCTTGAATCGAGGCGGCAATCGCGCCGCTGGCCCGTTGTTGCGTCAGCATATCCAGCAACGGCTCATAGGCGCTACGCTGTGTGCGTGCTTGTTGTGTCAGGCTCGCCAGTCGCGGTCGTCTGGCAAGCTCCTGACTCGATCTGATCAGGGCAGGCAGATACGTCGTTATGTGGGCGTGACGATTATCAAAATCACGCTGCAGGCCGTCTCGCACCCAGGATTGCAATTGCTCCTGCAGGAACGTGAAGGCGACCAGGCCGCCGCTAAGGCCGATGAGGATCATCAAACCACCGCCCAGCAGTGCTACACGCAGGTCCTCGCGTTGATGAAAAAACGCCGCGACCTTCTGTACCCGGTACACTGACATAAAAAAGCCAATACCCAACACCACAAACGCTACACCAGTATGCAGCGCCATACGAATTTCCACATGCCAACCGTACAACAGCTCAGGGCGCAGGCGATAACCCAACAGCCCGGTCAGACCGAGCATTATCACCGTGAATGCAGTTATGAGTGCGGGCAAGGCCCGCAGACCTGGACCGGCATGGGTCAGCAATAACACCGTCAATCCGGCGAACACATGAGCCAATGCGGTATTGGGGGCCATGCG
>JAWOIE010000143.1:0-14625 GCA_046484825.1 Gammaproteobacteria bacterium
CCCTGCCGGCTTCATCGGGCAGGCTGCCGGTCGCTGCAAACTGTTCACGCAAACCGTTAACATTCGCCACCTCACCAGAGACAACACTAATGCCCCAGAAGGGCTGGATAAAGGCCTGGGTTCCCTCGTTGAGCGACGCCGCATCAGAGGTAATGTAATAAAGTCGCAGACGACGCATCTCTTTTCCCTGGGCGAGGCGCGCCTGATGGATCTTGGATACAGTCTCCTGACAGATGGCGTCACAATCGCTCTGCCCAAAATAAAATACACTCCAGTGACCCTGCACCGAATCTCGATCAAACTTTTCACCGGTTGCATCCTGGAGCACAAAATTCGTCAAGGGCCGGGGAGGCTCTATGAGCTGACCGAAGTTGCGGCTCCCTGCGGGTTTGAGCGAATCGATATTTTGCAGTACCAGCCATGCCACAATCATGGGCAGGCAAAAAACCAGCACCAACAGAATCAGGTTTCTTCGATTCCGGTTTCGCGTCTTGCGGTCAACAACATTATTCATCGGTAGGCACATCCACTTTTCTTAAATTGACGACGATGTAGATAATCAGCAGCGCCAGCGCCAGCGCGAACCACTGGACTGCGTAACTGATGTTTTTTTCCGGTTTCAGATCGACCTTGCTCCAGTTTCGAACATAGCCATGCTCATCCTCCGGGTCCTGCAGGACAATGAGGGGCAGGATATCCATGCCGGTTGCCTGACCAATATCGGCAAAATCAATCCACTGATATACCGCCGGCCAGCTCGTTCCGGCACGATTATACTCGGAAAGCGTAAAAACTTTGCTGCTGGGCAGGCTAATGACCCCATTAATTTGCAGCGCATCAGTGGGGCTTTCAATCTCGGGCAATACCCGACGGTCCAGTCCACCGGGCACCCAGCCCCGATTTACCAGCACCACCTTACCGGACGCACTGAGCTTTACTGGCGTGAGGACATGATAGCCTGCCGCCTGCTGGTAGACCTTGTTGTCCAGGAGAATGTGGTGTGCGCGATCGTAGTGGCCAGTGAGGACCACACGACGATATTTAATTTCCTCAAGGTCCTCGGGCAGGTGGTCCAGCGTGATGGCGGGCAATTTTGCCCGTTGCTCAAACAGGGTCTGGATCTGCTCCTTTTCCTCCGCACGGTCCAGTTGCCAGAATCCCAGCCGCACCAGAATCGGGAACAACAGCACCACCACCAGGGTCGGTACCAGCCCCGGTTTAAATTTCCTGCTCAACATAATCTCTGCATCTGACTGCAGCTTATTCCGCTATAATTGCCCATAATGATTTATCACCTTTTCCGCTTGGTTTTTTACCACATGACCGTTTTCAGATTGGAGAGAGACGCATATTATGTCCGCCACGATTATTGTAAAGACCGTTGTCATCACTACCCTCATCCTCATTGTTGCGAGTCTGGGTAGCGCCCTGTTTTCACTGATTCGTGACAAGAGTCAGTCTGAGCGCACCGTCAAGGCCCTGACCGTGCGCATTGCTCTCTCCATTGCCTTGCTGGCCTTTGTCATGATCAGCGGCAAACTAGGGTATCTAACCCCCAGCGGTATGCCCTGACACTTTTCAATGTCCGATAAAAAAAGGCGCTGCTCTTGCAAGCAGCGCCTTTTCCTTGCGCAAACTACCTTCTAGGCAAGCCAGTATACAAAAATAAACAGACCCAACCAGACGACATCGACAAAATGCCAGTACCAGGCCGCGGCTTCGAAGGCAAAGTGATGCTTGGCGGTAAAGTGTCCCTTCATGGAGCGAAACAACATCACCAGGAGCATAATCGCACCAATGGTAACGTGAAGACCATGAAAGCCTGTCAGCATGTAAAAGGTAGAACCATAGATACCGGAGCCCAGGGTCAGATTCAGGTCTCTGTAGGCGTGAACATATTCATAAGCCTGTAGGCCTACAAACAGCGCACCCAGTACGACGGTCAGAAACAGACCCAGGATCAGCTGGCCTCGGTTACCTTTTTTCAGCCCCCAGTGCGCCCAGGTCACGGTCAGGCCGGAGACGAGCAGGATCAGGGTGTTTAATGCCGGAATGCCCCAGGCACCGACGGTCTGAAATTCGCCGCCGACTTTGTCCGGGCCATTGGTGGGCCAGGCGGCCTCAAAACCCTGCCACAGCAATTCGTTGGTCATGGCATTGTTGCCCTCACCACCCAGCCACGGCACTGACAATTGGCGGGCATAGAAAAGTGCACCAAAGAAGGCCGCGAAGAACATTACTTCTGAGAAAATAAACCAGCCCATGCTCATGCGGAAGGACATATCCACCTGATCATTGTATTTTCCGGTCTCACTTTCTCTAATAACGGTGCCAAACCAGCCAAACAGCATAATGGCCATAACGACGGCGCCAACAATCATATAGATGCTGCTTGAACCGTGTAACCAACCGGCAAACCCACCTAACAGGAACGCTAATCCCACCGAGCCAATGATCGGCCAGTGACTTGGTTCCGGTAAATAATATCCACCTTGTGCCTGTGACATAATTACCCCTCTCTTGTCGCTAAATGTTTAATTTTTCTTAAAAAGTTAATTACGATTTACGTTTGCTCGTTTCTACACTCAAACTGGCCTGCCCTTTATTGGAATCAAAAAAGGTATAAGCAATAGTGATTGTATTGATCTCCCTGGGCAGATCCGCATCAACGACGAACTGCAAAGGCATTTCACGGCTCTCACCAGGTTCAAATGTTTGCTGTTTAAAACAAAAGCACTCAATCTTGCTGAAATACTTCACAGCCTGACCGGGGGACAGACTGGGAACCGCCTGCGCTACCACCGTTTTGTCTGTCATGTTCCGGGCATAATAACTCACGTTCTTTACCTCACCCGGGTGTACCTGCATCGTAGCCTGCAGGGGGCGAAACTCCCAGGGCAGGTTCTGATTGCGACTCGCCACAAACTGGATCGTGATCAGTCGCGACTTATCAATGACCTGCGTTTTCGCCGCCGCGGCCTGCTGCGCTGCGTCATATTGACCCTTCTCAATATCAACGAAGCGGCCATTCAGGCCAAAGGCATCGCAAAAAACATTGTATAACGGTACTAAGGCAAAGCTAAACCCAAACATCACCACACCCACCACAACCATACGTTTGACTAAACGCTGATTGGCCTGCTGAAGCTTGTCTTTTTGCTGGGTCATCGGCTCTACTTACTCAAGACAAAAAAACTGGCAATAAAGAATGACAAGGCAATTGCGAACAATAAAACAATAACCCACTTATTTGGCTTTGTTCCCTGACTCATCTCATGACTCATCGTTTAATCCAGTTAAAATTGAGCCCCGCACACGGCGGGGCTCGCTTGCTTACTTGATCTCCGGCGCTGTTTCGAAGGTGTGATAAGGCGCGGGGGAAGGAATCGTCCATTCCAGACCTTCGGCCCCTTCCCAAACCCGATCCGTAGCCTTGTCACCACCCTTGATACACTTGATCACAATGAACAGGAACAGCAACTGCGACGCACCGAAGACAAAGCCACCGATGGAAGACCAGAAGTTCCAGTCCGCAAACTGCAGGGCATAGTCAGGAATACGACGCGGCATACCGGCCAGACCCAGGAAGTGCTGCGGGAAGAACAGGACATTGACTGAAATCACGGACAACCAGAAGTGCAACTTGCCCAGTTTCTCGTCATACATGTTACCGGTCCACTTGGGAATCCAGTAGTAAACCGCGGCAATAATCCCAAATACGGCACCCGTCACCAGTACATAGTGGAAATGCGCAACCACAAAGTAGGAATCATGGTACTGGAAGTCGGCAGGACCAACACCCAGCATCAGACCGGTGAAACCACCGATGGTGAACAGGAAGACAAAGGCGATCGACCACAACATCGGAGTTTCAAATGTCATGGAGCCCTTCCACATGGTGGCCGTCCAGTTAAAGACCTTCACCGCAGTCGGTACCGCAATCATGACAGTGGCATACATAAAGTACAGCTCGCCCGCGACTGGCATACCGACGGTAAACATATGGTGCGCCCAGACGATAAACGACAGAAAGGCAATCGCTGCGGTGGCATACACCATCGAGGCGTACCCAAACAGTGGCTTACGGGCGAATGTCGGGATGATCTGCGAGACAATACCAAATGCCGGCAGGATCATGATGTACACCTCGGGGTGACCAAAGAACCAGAACACGTGCTGGAACAGGACCGGGTCACCGCCACCGGCGGCATCAAAGAAGCTGGTGCCAAAGTTGCGGTCGGTCAGCATCATGGTAACCGCGCCTGCCAGTACCGGCATTACGGCGATCAACAGGAAGGCGGTAATCAGCCAGGTCCAGACAAACAGCGGCATTTTCATCAGCGTCATGCCAGGGGCACGCATGTTCAGAATCGTCGCAATGATATTAATAGAACCCATGATGGAGGACAGACCCAGCATGTGTACAGCGAAGATAAAGAAGTCCGTACTGGCCGGGGCAAATGTGGTGGACAGCGGTGCATAGAACGTCCAACCAAAGGCAGGGCCACCACCTTCCATGAACAGGGTTGATACCAGCATCAAACCCGCGAAAGGCAGTATCCAGAAGCTCCAGTTATTCATGCGTGGTAAGGCCATGTCTGGTGCGCCAATCATCATGGGCACCAACCAGTTGGCCAGGCCGGTCATGGCCGGCATAACGGCGCCGAAGACCATAATCAGACCATGCATGGTGGTCATGGTGTTGAAGAACAGCGGGTCAACGACCTGCATGCCCGGTTGCATCAGCTCTGCACGGATGACCATGGCCATTGCGCCACCGATCAGAAACATGATGAATGCAAACCATAAATACAGCGTACCAATGTCTTTATGATTGGTAGTTTTTATCCAGCGCATAATGCCGGTTGGGTGATGATCACTCATTTTATAATCCTCCGCTGGCCCTAATTAGATACTTGTGAAGGTTGAACAACGTCACCGACACTATTGCCGAGGGCGTTGCGCTGAAAGGTAACAACGGCGGCCAGGTCGCCCGCTGTCAGCTGGCTACCGAAGGCCTGCATGGCGGTGCCGGGTTTACCGTTTTTGACGATATCGATGTGCGCCTCGACAGGTCCTGTGGAGATCGCTCCGCCAGTGATGGCTGGGAAGACGCCCGGAATGCCCTGGCCATTGGCCTGGTGGCAGGCGGCACAGGAGGCGTTATAAACCTCCTCACCACGCTTTATCAGCTCTGCCTGGGTCCAGGTCTTGGTGGCGCCGGCGGCGGCGGCTTCAGACTTGGCCTTTTGCTCACCAATCCACGCGGCATACTTTTCTTCCGAAACCACGTTCACAACAATGGGCATAAAACCGTGGTCTTTACCACAGAGCTCCGCACACTGACCGCGATAGGTACCTTCCTTTTCCGCTTTAAACCAGCTTTCATTAATAAAGCCAGGGATCGCATCGCGTTTGACAGCCAGTTCGGGTACCCACCAGGCGTGGATAACGTCATTCGCAGTCGTCAGAATACGCACCTTCTTGTTGACGGGGACCACAATCGGGTTGTCAACATCGAGCAGGTAATGTTCATGTTCCGCAGGATTCATACCGGATTTCAGCTGACGGATATCATTACTCTTTTTATCCATATTACTGAAGAAGTGGACGCCATCCTCAAGGTATTCGTACTCCCATTTCCACTGCCAACCGGTCGCTTTAATGGTTAAATCAGAATTGCTCGTATCTTCCAGCTCCAGAAAGGTCTTCGTTGCCGGTACGGCAATCGCCACCAGAATCACAAAGGGAATCAAGGTCCAGATTACTTCGACCGTGGTGCTCTCATGGAACTGGGCGGCAACCGCACCCTTTGATTTGCGGTGGTTGATCAGTGAGTAAATGATGACCGCAAAGACACCGATACCCACAATCGTCACTATCCACAGCACCAGCATGTGCAGATCGTAAATATCTTTACCAAGAGCAGTCACACTCTCTGTCATGTTCAGCTCGTTATAGGCTGCCATGGCGGCCGTAGGCCCCCAGAGCATGGTCAAGCCTAATAAGCCGCCCAGCTTTTTCATCGTTTTGGTTATTGACATACCTCTACCTCTCCGGTTGGGATACTTGAAAAATTTTTATTTTAAGATCGTTATCGTTGATAGTGCTTGTAATTCTTTAAGGTGCAACGTCACACGTTTTTATCGCATTCTGCTTGGCGAAAGGCCAGGCTGAGGCCGGGGATTGCGCCAGAGCTTGCCATAATTTCATACTCAGTTTTCTTGTGTGCGTCGCGACAAAATCCATTTTTTACTACAACATTTTCTACTCGCCAGCACGCAGCCCCTCCATCCACTCCGCGGCCGCAGGCATGCTAATGCATGCCCCTGACCATCGCAATAAAAAAGAAAAAATAGGCTTATAATACGTAGATATAGCAGAATATCCTTATATTATAATTTGTCTATTTGCTTATTCATTTTTCATGTTGAAATGCGTGCAGGCCATTCACAGCGAACAAAACCATACAAAAATACTGAATACTTGCCAAGGACTATTTTGAATATAAGTATCTGAATAACTATGTGTTCTGCTTGTTAATTGACGGCCAGGCAGGTGGCCAGCGCCGCAATATCCGGCGTTGTTGTATACGGCAGTATGCCCAGGCAGGGGGCGGAGATGCGCTGTTTTAAGCTGTGTATATTCTTGTCCAGGTACTGATACTCCGGGTCGATACAGTTGCCGACCCAACCCAGAATGCTCACACCGCTGCGATGCAGGGCACTCATGGTCAACAACGCATGGTTCAGACATCCCAGGCGCAGGCCGATCACCAGCACCACCGGAATGGCCAGATGCTGACCCAGTGTTTCGATACTCTGCTGGGCGTTGAGTGGTGTCTGCCAGCCACCGGCGCCCTCGACGACGACGACATCGACCTGACGGGCAATATTTTCATAACACGATTGAATATGCCTGAGATCGATCTCCACCCCTTCCAGCTCGGCCGCGATGTGCGGGGCAATGGCCGGGGCGAAACAGTACGGATTGATCAAGGCATAGGGCAGTGAAGTGTGACAGGTCTTTTGTAACGCAATCGCGTCTTCATTCTGTAGCAGACCATTCTGAAATACCGCGCCACTGGCAACCGGTTTCATGACGCCCACCCGGGCATACTGTTGTTGCAAGATGTGGACAATTATCTGCGCGACCCGGGTCTTGCCGACGCCAGTGTCTGTCCCGGTAATCAAGATACCTTTCATATCAACCCTCTTAAACCTGTGAGGTTAGCTGTACCTTCACCGATGTCGGTGGCGACGTCTCCACCGCCCAGCCATGGCCGTAGACGATCTCATAGGTCACGGGCAACTTGCCGGCATGACGGTAGGCTTCATAGGCCGTTACCACATCTTGCAGGCGTTGCTTACCGGTCAGGTGGCGTGGTCGGTCCAGCGAGACATTATGCGCGCCGATATTTTTCAGGTCGCGCATAATGTGCCAGGCATCATCATAGGTCACCGTGATCAGTTCCATATCCATGACCGGCTCCGCCAGAGATGAGCGCAACATGGCGTCACCAATATCATGCATGTCAACAAACGGGTGAATATGCACCTCCGTGTCCACCTGCAACCAGGCGGCACGCAGTTCCTTTAAACTGTCCGGGCCAAAGGTGGAAAACAGCAACGCCCCGCCCGGTGCCAGAATACGTTGCAGTTCGTTAAATACATGGGGTAGATCATCACACCATTGCAGGGCCAGGTTTGATACCACCATATCAAAACGATCCATTTCAAAGGGCAGGTGTTCAGCCTCCGCGTTGACAAACCGGACACGATGACGCAGGCGTTGCCACCAGGACAATTTCTTTCTGGCCTGCTGTAACATGGCTGTGGAAATATCCAGCGCATAGATCTCCGCCTCAGGATATTTTTTTAACAGTGCGCCCAGGCTCTCGCCTGTGCCCACGCCCAGATCAAGAATACGCTTGGGTTTTAGTTTCAAAAGCTCCAGACGCTCAAGCAGTCGCCGGCCGACTTCATGCTGGAGTACGGCATTCTCGTCATAGTGCGCGGCGGCACGGTCAAACGCCCGACGCATCTGGCGACGGTCAATACGTTGTTTAAAGGATGAGGTCATGGGCAAACGTCTTTAGTTCTTGTGTAAATCGGTCGGGTTGTGCAAGAAACAGCGCATGTCCGGCCGACGGCCAGACCGACAGGGTCGTAGTACTCGACGCGGCGGCGCTGGCCTGCAAGGCCGCAGGGGGTACCAGGGTGTCTTTTTGTCCGCCAATCATTAACACCGGTAGTGTGAGTTGTTGCAGTAATGCCCGGCCGTCGAACTGGCGCAAAATCTCCAGACCGCCGTACAGCACCTGAGGCGGTGGCGCTGTCGTGTTGCGCATGTGTTCGCGCAACTGGCGCAACACGGCACGCTCATTGTCGGCGCCGCGGATTTGTAGCGCTAGAAAACGGAGCAGGGTCTTGTCGTAATCACGGCACAACTCGTCCGCAAAGGTCTGCATCAGCGCGTCGGCAACCCCGTAAGGCCAGTCCGTTTGCTGCATAAAGCGCGGGTTGCTGGCGACCAGAATCAGCGCCGCGATCTGGTCACGGGCATGCGCGGCGATCCAGGTGGCAATGCTGCCACCCAGCGACCAGCCCAGCCAGATCGCCTTGCCCTTTAATGCAGGCTTCACGGCAGTGAGTATCGCACCGGCCACATTTTCCAGAGTATAAGGTTCAGGGTAGTGGCCGCTGCGACCATGGCCGGGCAGGTCCACCAGGTGAAGGCGAAAGCTACTGCTCAGCGCCTCAAGTACGGGGCTGAAATAACCACTGTGCATGCCCCAACCATGCAACATCACCAGGTCCGGGCCCTGCCCCAGGGTCTCGATATGTACACCGGGGCGGGTCATCGCACCCCGGCCTGCGCCCCGCACGACGCGAGACCGTGCAAGAGCTGATCGATGTGCGCCTCGCTGTGCGCCGCCGACAGGGTGATACGCAGGCGCGCGCTACCTTCCGGCACGGTCGGGGGGCGAATGGCGCTGACCATGATCCCCGCCGCCAGCAGGTCTTCACTCAGCTGCACGGCGCGTTGGTTGTCACCAAGCACTAAGGGCTGGATCGCGGTGTCTGACGCCATGAGTGGCAGGCCCAGCTGTTGCGCGCCGGCACGAAAACGCTGAATCGATGCGCGCAGTTTTTCCCGCCGCCAGTCTTCGGCAATAACGAGTTTGAGACTGGCCAGCGTCGCCGCGGCGATCGCCGGGGGCAGCGCTGTGGTGTAGATATAACTGCGGGCGTGTTGAATCAGCGTTTCGATCAGAGCCTCGCTGCCCGCAACAAAAGCGCCAAAGGTGCCAAAGGCCTTGCCCAGGGTACCCATGAGAATCGGCACCTGCGCCAGGCCGAGACCCGCCTGTTCCACCACGCCGCCACCGGTCTTGCCCAGGACACCCATACCATGGGCATCATCCACCATCAGACTGGCGTCGTGCTGCTGCGCCTGTTCCACCAGTTCCGCAAGGCAGGCCAGGTCACCGTCCATGCTAAAGACGCCATCGGTGACCAGCAGTTTGCGCCGGCCCTGACTGGCGGTGAGTCTGACCTGCAGGTCGGCCATGTTATTGTGTCGATAACGTTGCAGGCGCGCCTTTGACAACAGGGCGGCATCGAGCAGTGAGGCGTGATTGAGGTGGTCCTCAAAGACATGATCGCCCCGCGTCGTGAGCGCACTGATCACCCCCAGGTTGGCCATGTACCCGGTGGAAAACAACAGGGCCCGGGGACGCTGCGTAAATTCGGCCAGCGCCGCCTCCAGCTCGTGATGCAGACGACTGTGGCCATTGATCAAATGCGAGGCGCCACTGCCGACGCCATAGTGCTGCGCGGCCCGCGTAAACGCGGCAACCACCTGCGGGTGATTGGCCAGACCCAGATAATCGTTGGCGCAAAAATTCAGCACACGTCGACCATCGAGCATGATCTCCGCGCCCTGTGCGGAGTCGGTCAGGCGACGGGATCGATATTGTGCCTGCGCCTGACGCTCGACCAGTCCCTGCCTCAATTCATGGTCCAGCGACATGGGGCTATTGCAGCGTGTTGATACCCAGTTTGTTAAACAAGGCATGGTCACGGTCGACACTGGCATTGGGGGTGGTCAGCAGTTTTTCGCCATAAAAGACCGAATTGGCGCCGGCCAGAAAACACAGCGCCTGCATTTCATCACTCATGTCTTCACGACCGGCGGACAGCCGTACATAGGAGTGCGGCATGAGGATACGCGCCACGGCAATGGTACGCACAAACTCGATAGGGTCCAGCGCCGCGACGTCTTCCAGCGGTGTACCCTTAACGCGCACCAGCAAATTGATGGGCACGCTCTCGGGGTGGCGCTCCTGATTCGCCAGCTGCTGCAACAGACCAATGCGATCATCACGGCCCTCACCCATCCCCACAATACCGCCACAGCACACCTGCATGCCGGCGTCGCGCACATGGGCCAGGGTCTCGAGGCGATCCGCATAGGTGCGCGTGGTGATGATCTCTTCGTAGAACTCCGGCGAGGTATCGAGATTGTGATTGTAATAATCCAGCCCGGCGTCACGCAGTTGTTGCGCCTGATGGGGTTTGAGCATGCCCAGGGTCAGACAGGTCTCCAGGCCCATGGCCTTGACGCCCTGGATCATCTCAAACAGGGGAACCAGGTCCTTGTCTTTGGGGCTGCGCCAGGCCGCCCCCATACAAAAACGCATGGCGCCTTTGTCCTTCGCCGTGCGCGCCGCCGCCAGCACGTCCTCGACAGGCATCAGCGGTTCAACGGTCAACTCGGCATCATGACGTACACTCTGCGGGCAATAGGCGCAGTCCTCCGGACACTTGCCGGTCTTGATACTGAGCAGGGAACTGACCTGCACCGCATTGGCATCAAAGTGCTGGCGATGTAATTGCTGCGCCGCAAACATCAAATCACTGAAGGGCCGGTCAAACAGGGCGGCGATTTCCTCCGCCTGCCAGTCGTGTCGCAGGGTCTCTGCCGCGAGGGGTTTGCGTAGTGTCGGCATTAATCTCGTACCTCTTGCTCAATGATGGTGTCCGTCCAGGTCTCTTTGCGAATGCGCCACAGGTCCAGCAGGGACCAGGGCAGCAGAATCAGGGCGGCGATGACCCAGGTGATCAACCACAGTTTTACCTCGGTGCCGTAAAAGGTACCAGCGACCACGATCACACCAATGATGGCGTAGTAACGGTAGGCCGCCTGCTGGGTGTAGTGCCCCACCCGTGCGTTGGGGTGATGGCGGGCCAGAATGTAGACCACGATGGAGGCCGCGAACCAGAGAATATTGGGGACCACCATCAGAATGAACATGACGATAATGGCCATGCGATCGGTATTATCCGTCCCCACCAGCAGCACGGCGATCAGCCCCGGCAGAATGGCCAGCATATTGCCCGCGTTGAACAGACCCGCCAGGCCGCGGGCGCTACGGCCGGAGATTGTCTTTTGCGTGACCGCCTGTTCGCTCATGTCTCACCTGGACTAATGGACTAATATATAGGGGTCGCAATGATTGGTCTTTCACCGCTCACTGTCAACCAAAAAGGATTTTTATGGTGAACAACTGGCTATGGATTAGCCAACTCATGCCCGCACACTGTTTCCTGTGCGGCCAAACCCGTCCACCGGCTCACGGCCTCTGCCCGGATTGCTATGCTGACCTGCCGCGCCTGCCCCAGGCCTGCCACCAGTGCGGCCTGCCGATCTCGGCGCAAAGCCACGCCGCCGTCTGCGGTCAGTGCCTGCGGACAAACCCGCCATTCGAGCAGACCCTGTGCGCCTACGTCTACGCCAACCCCGTGCGGCAACTCATTACCCAGATGAAATTTTCTGCCAATCTGTCCCTGGCGGGATTGCTGGGGGAGCTTTTGTGCACGGAGCTGCACGCGCGCATTGGGGAGCGCCCCGAGGCACTCCTGCCCGTGCCCCTGCATCCGCGACGCTTGCGACAGCGGGGCTTTAATCAGTCCATTGAGCTGGCCCGACCGCTGGCCCGGAGCCTGCAGGTCCCACTGTTGCTCGACGCCGTGGAGCGCCAGCTCGATACCCCCGCGCAAACAGGACTCGACAAACGCCAGCGGCGCACCAACTTGCGCCATGCCTTTGCGGTCCGTCAACCCCTGCCCCGGCATGTCGCCATTGTGGATGACGTAATCACCACCGGCCAGACGGTGACTGCCCTGGCCAGGTGCCTGAAACAGGCGGGGATCAAACGGGTGGATTGCTATAGCGTCGCGCGGGCGTTGTCCCCGGCAACGAAGTGAACGTCAGAAACGTGATGAAGTGATTTAGAACTGGTACTTGAGGTCGAGAAACAGACCGCGGGATTCAAGCCGATTGTCATCCCGGCCCACATCATCCAGCTGCCATTGGCGTTGCTGCCAGCCACCTTCCAACCCCAGACCATTTTCCCAGTCATAGCGCAAGGCGGCCTTGTAATCGAAGTTGGTAAACAGGTTGTCCCATTCCACATTGAGAATCTTACTGCCGCCATCCATGCGGGCCGACAGGCCCTTGAACGGCAGATCAAACAGGGCGCTGGCGTAGAGCATGGGCACGGTGGAACGATAGCTCTGTAACACCCGACCCTCCCCGGACTCGACGGACAACTGGCCATCAAAGTGGCGCAGGTTCACGCCGAGATTGAGATTCATACCCGCTGAGGACGATACCGGATACAACCAGGCGGCATCATAGCGCTTGAGGTTACCCACAAAATACCCCGCACCGTTATCCGCCACCTTTGCTTCCCCGGCGACCGCATCCTGGCTGACCAGACGCACCTGTGTCGCCGCCTCGTCCTGATAACTCAGCTGGAAAAGGGGCTGCGCCTCCATACTTGCCGGGGCGTCCGCAAACGGGCTTGCGGCAAGGGCCGAAAGGCTGGTCAGCATCAGTACGGTGGCGATGAAAAGTTTCATTTTTTTAGCGGCTTTTGCTCTGGTGTTTTCCTAAGGACAGTAGTTATTTTAGTATAAGTCTCTGGCGCGTGCATAAAAATTATTCAATTCACTCATAAATATTCCAGCACCAGGCCGACAAATATCACCGCCCCTAGCCAGTTATTATTTAAAAAGGCACGAAAACACTGCGCCGGTTCACGTTTTCGAATCAACCACTGCTGATACAGCGCCAGGACCACGGCCACGGCCAGCGCCAGTTGAAAAAGTATGCTCAATTGCAACTCCCGTCCCAGCAACAGCAAACCGACAAACATCAGCCCCTGCAGAATACCGATCATCAACCTGTCGGCATCGCCAAACAGGATGGCGGTGGACTTCACCCCCGCCTTCAGGTCGTCCTCGCGATCCACCATGGCATACATGGTGTCATAGACCACCGACCAGACAATGGTGATGATATAGATCAGCCAGGCCAGCCGCGGGATCTCACCCGTCTGGGCCGCATAGGCCATGGGCACGGCCCAACCAAAGGCCATGCCCAGCACCACCTGCGGCAGGTGGGTGTAGCGTTTCATGAAGGGATAAAGGATGGCCAAGGCCACGCCGCCAAAGGATAAGTAGATGGTCAGGGGATTCAGGCTCAACACCAGGGCAAAGGCGATCAGGCACAGGGTCGCAAACACCAGCAGGGCCTCGCGTGGCGTGACCTTGCCAGCGGCAATGGGGCGCGAGCGGGTGCGTGCCACCTGCGGGTCAATGTGTCGATCGGCATAGTCATTGATGACGCAACCGGCGGAACGCATCAGCACCACGCCGGCGATAAAGACAAACAACACCCAGCCATCGGGCCGCCCCTGGCTGGCGACCCACAGCGCCCACAGCGTCGGCCATAGCAACAGAAAAATGCCAATGGGCCGATGTAGCCGGGTCAATAAATAGTATTGTCGCAGACGTTGAAAAAGGGCGTGGGACATAGAGTGACTCAACCGGGTGAACGCGGCTTACACGTTAGCGTATTTTAACGCCGGTAAAAAGATTTCATTCACCAGCAAAGGTTTCTGCTGGAGATAAAACACCGAACGCCGCCCCCAGATCAGGTCCGGTGCATTCGCCAGGCCCTGCACCGCAGCGGCATGAAAATAGTGCGGCGCCAGGAGGCGCGCCACCTCTATGGGGTCACGCGTCATCCCCGGATCCGCAAACAACACCGCCCCCAGCGGTTTGGCGCCCAGACCGGCCAGGTAACGTTGCGCACCACTCAGGGTCGCCCTGGGGATCACCGTACGGGCAAACACCCAGGGCGTGTCGCCACAAAACAGACGCACCTGACGGATCCAGGCGCAATGCTGTTGTTTGATGCCCAGGCGTTTTGCCTCATTGGCAAACGGCCGCTGCCAGCCCTGCGACACCACCTCAACCCAAAAGGTCCCCGCACAGGCAGCGACCAGGCGGGCCGTCAGCGAGCCCTGATCAAACAACCAGTCCTGCACCTCGGGTGGAATGTGCTGCACGAATCGGTGTGAATGGGGATACCAGCGTGGGTCGTGAATGAGGCTCACCAGGAGGGTCCATATATAATGATTGGGAGCGGCATTTTATCACCCGGAAACCACCAGCGGGGATTTTAAACCAACACAGGCACGCCGCTCGCGCTCAGGGGATGGCGCGGCTAATCGCGCTTATGGTCTCGGCCCGAATGCCCGCAAGGTCGCAG
>JAWOIE010000179.1:0-3185 GCA_046484825.1 Gammaproteobacteria bacterium
ATGGGCGGCATCCCGACCAATCGCCAGGGTCAGGTTGTGGTGCCTATTGAACAGGGGGAAGAAGCCATTCCCGGTTTGTATGCCGCAGGCGAATGTGCCTGTGTCTCGGTGCATGGCGCCAATCGCCTTGGTGGGAACTCGCTGCTCGACATCGTGGTGTTCGGTCGTGCCGCGGGCAATGACATTATTCAGTATCTCGCCGATCATCGTTACCATCGCCCCATTAACGAATCCGATGTGGCTCAGGCCATAGCGCACCTGAACCGCTGGGATAAAAAGGGCGAGGGCATTTCGGTGGCCGAGCTGCGCGCGGAACTGCAGGCCACCATGGAAAAATATTGCGGTGTGTTTCGTACCGAGAGTATTTTGCAACAGGGTCTGGATAAGGTACTGGAGATTGAAAGACGTCTGGATGATGTGGTGTTACGTGATCACAGCAGAATTTTTAATACCGCCAGGATCGAGGCCTTTGAACTGGAGAATCTGGTGGATATTGCCCTGGCCACCGTCAATTCCGCCCTGTCGCGCCAGGAGAGCCGTGGCGCCCATTCGCGTGTTGATTTCCCGGAGCGGGACGACCAATACTGGCTCAAACACTCACTCTTCTATAAACAGGATCGACGCATGGCGTATAAGCCGGTCCGGTTGAAACCGCTAACGGTTGATAGTTTTCCACCCAAGGCACGGGTGTATTGATGCCCGTCGCTGGCGCCTCACGGTATGTCCTTGTCCATGCACCCCGGAGCTGATTGAACTATGCAATTTCTAATCTACCGCTATCACCCGGAGAAGGATCAAAAGCCGTATATGCAGGCCTACACGCTCGATGGCATCGATAAAAACAAAATGCTGCGTGATGCGCTTTTACTGATCAAAAAACAGGATGAGTCATTTACCTTTCGGCACTCCTGTGGTGAAGGTGTGTGTGGCTCCGATGCGCTGAATATCAATGGCAAAAATGGCCTCGCCTGTATTACCCCTTTGTCGAGTCTCAAAGAACCGGTCGAAGTGCGGCCGGTCCCCGGCATGCCGGTCATCCGCGACCTGGTGGTTGATATGACGCAGTTTTACAAACACTATCGCGAAGTAAAACCCTATTTGATCGTGCATGACCCGGAGCCTGAAGTGGAGTTCAAACAGTCGCCGGAGGAGCGCAACAAGCTGGATGGCCTGTATGAATGTATTCTCTGCGGTTGTTGCACCACGGCCTGCCCCTCCTTCTGGTGGAACCCGGACAAGTTTCGCGGCCCGGCAGCACTGTTACAGGCCTATCGTTTTCTGGCCGATAGTCGTGACCAGGCCCAGGACATGCGTCTGGAAGAACTGGATGGCCCTTATCGTATGTTTCGTTGTCATACCATTATGAATTGCGTCAACGTCTGTCCCAAAGGGTTGAATCCTACTGAGGCCATACACAATATTAAAAAGCTCATGATGAAGGACATGGTGTGAGTGCTGAGTCACAACTCACACCAGCACAACGACAACAGCGTCTGTCCTGGCAGTGTCGCCGCGGCATGCTCGAACTGGATATTCTCTTGCAGGGCTTTGTGACGCATTGTTATCCTGGGCTGTCTGAGACAGAGAAGCAGACCTTTGATCGTTTGCTCACGCATGCGGATCAGGAATTACTGGAGTA
Source organism: Gammaproteobacteria bacterium (assembly GCA_046484825.1). Classification (GTDB taxonomy): domain Bacteria; phylum Pseudomonadota; class Gammaproteobacteria; order UBA6429; family Thiohalophilaceae; genus CAJYAN01. Next base: position 1,640 of record JAWOIE010000179.1, read on the forward strand.
CTTTCTAAATCAGGCACAACCTGACGATAAGGATATCGCCGCCCTTGTCCAATCCATTCGACACGCCGCTACGCTTTAGACTCGACGCTGTTCGCAGTTACCAGGGATGGTATCTACTCCTGCATCTGGCCGCCGCTGCGCTGCTGCTCCTGGCCACCGCTCTGGCGCCGGGCATCAAGATGTTCGTGCTCGTACTCCTGCTGATATCACTCGCCTGGCAGTGGCACAGGCTGGCGCGATTGCCGAGCCTGCTGATTCAGGAGCAGGACCTGGACTGGGTGCTGGAGGATCAGCGGCAGCGGCGCACCTCGGCACGCCTGCTGCCCGAGTGTTATGTTGCCCGCTGCGTGATTGTGCTGCAGTTTCGCCTGACCACGGGCAAACGGCAGCCCCTGGTGATTCTGCCCCACATGCTGGACAGGACGAGCTTTCGGCGGCTCGGCGTCTATTTGCGCTTTACCCACCAGGGCAGGTTCATGGACGAATAAAATTTACCGGGGTGAGAATGGTATTCTGTGGCGGCAGGTTTTTATCCACAGCCGGGTAGTCGAGGGTGTAGTGCAGGCCGCGACTCTCCTTGCGCTGCATGGCCGAGGTAATAATCAGTTCCGCCACCTGGACCAGATTACGCAGTTCCAGCAAATCACTATTGACCCGAAAGTTGCCATAGTAATCCTTGATCTCGCGTTGCAGCAGATGCACGCGACTCTGCGCGCGTTGCAGACGCTTGTTGGTGCGCACAATGCCGACGTAGTCCCACATAAAACGGCGCAGCTCGTGCCAGTTGTGGGTGACCACGACTTCTTCATCGGAATCGGTCACGCGGCTTTCATCCCAGTCCGGCAATACCGGCGGCGCGGCGACGTCGTGCTGTTGTTCAATGTGTACGGCGGCACTGCGGGCAAATACCAGGCACTCCAGCAGTGAGTTACTGGCCATGCGATTGGCACCGTGCAGTCCCGTGTAGGTGGTCTCGCCAATGGCATAGAGGCCGGGCAGGTCGGTTTCACCCTGGAGGTTGGTCATGACCCCGCCGCAGGTGTAGTGGGCGGCGGGGACCACGGGGATGGGTTGGCGGGTAATGTCATAGCCAAAGGCCAGACACTGTTTGTAGATGTTGGGAAAGTGCCGGGTAATAAACTCCGCCGGACGGTGGCTGATATCGAGAAACAGGCTCTCGCAACCGAGACGCTTCATTTCATGGTCAATGGCGCGGGCGACGATGTCGCGCGGCGCCAGTTCGGCACGCGCATCAAAACGCTGCATGAACGGCTCGCCATTGGGCAGCAACAGTTTGGCGCCTTCACCGCGCATGGCCTCGGTAATCAGGAACGACTTGGCCTGAGGGTGATAGAGGCAGGTGGGGTGAAACTGGTTGAATTCCATATTGGCAATACGACAGCCCGCACGCCAGGCCATGGCGATACCGTCACCCGTCGCGGTGTCCGGGTTGCTGGTGTAGAGATAGACCTTGCTGGCGCCACCGGTGGCCAGCACGGTAAACCGCGCCCGACAGACCAGGGCGCGGTTGCTTTTCCGGTTGAGC
>JAWOIE010000302.1:0-3248 GCA_046484825.1 Gammaproteobacteria bacterium
CGCGACCGTTACTCGCGCACAGGGGGGTAATGCGCCAGTCCCTGGCCCGAGGGTTCGCCGACCAGTTCGTCACCGGCGAATTTCCAGCCGGCCGCCTTGAGCATGGCCACGGGTGCCATGTGGAATTGCTCGTAGTTGGCCTCAATATGATCGCGCAGGTGATGAATCAGCTTCAGCGTCTGCCCCCGGCGCGGATCCTGACTCCAGGTAGTCATGTTAAAGGTGCGATAGAACGGATATTTACCCGAGGCGAGATTGGCAATGTCCGTCGGCGCATGACCGTCGATCCTGAGCAGCTTGACCTGTCCCGGGGTGCTGTTCTCCTGCACCATAAACGGGGTCTCGACGCTAATGGCATTGCGTTCCTGCGCGACCTTGGCTACCAGGTCCGGAATGACGCCCACCTCTTTCAGGGTTGGACTGAAGAGTTCCTGATTGGCCAACAGTAAGGTCCAGTGCCCCGGACGGGTCTTGCAGTGCAGGCGCGCCGTGGTGGCAATGGGCGCGTTGAGGGATTGTCTGGGTTCCAGCTCCTGCCAGTGCCGGATCTTGCCGCGAAAAATATTCCGCGCCTCATCGAGGCTGATGTTGTCCTGCGGATTGTCGCCATTGACGATCACCGCCACAGCCGAGATCGCCAGGGTATGGTATTCCAGTCCGGGCAGGCGGTCCGTATCGCCTGGCGGACAGCAAAACGAACCGCTGTCGGTGGTCTTGCGCATCAGCTTGCCGGCGGAGGTTCCGCAGGTACCGCTTTGCAGGACGACCTTCAGGCCATGCTCGCGGGCGTATCGGTCTATCTCAGCCGATAGCACCGGATAGGTATCCTGGCTTAGGGTAATGACCAGGTCCGCGTCGCGATGGGCCTCCTCGTGCACGACCGCCTGTGCCACCCACTCCGGCGGCATGCTGACAATCTTGTCCCGATTGTCCAGGAAGGCCTGGCCCCGGAACTGCGTATCGCTGGCGCTAGTAGCCGCCGGCAGGAGCAGGGCAAAGGCCAGGGGTATGTAAACGGGGATGAAATTTGACATGGCTCGTGTTCCCTTATCTGAGTCCGTTTGCTGCTGAAATACAGCATTTTTCTGCACAACTTATTTATGGGTTATCGGATCCGCGAAGACAAACTGAAGCGCTGAAGACCTTTTCCGATAATAAGGTCTTGCAGATTAGTACATTAGAAAACGCTTACTAAGCATGGCCGCAGCACGCAGAGCCTGTTGATTGTCTCGCGGACGGCCTGGCCATTTATCCATGCCCCGAGCGGGGGAACGTCGCGGCACCCTGATAACGACAGCCCCAGTTATTACCCCAGCAATACCCAGGTATTCACTTGGCCTCACTCGGACGCCCCCAGACCGCTGAGTGTACAAAACCCGCTTGTCAGAGGCAAAAGACCCTTATCCACTCATGACTCAAACGCTACGCCGAACGCGTGGTATGCGTCACACTATCCCGCCAATACCGTTTTCCCAATAAGCTATTGACAGAATTAAAGATCCTGCCTCGCGGGCCGTAACAGAGACTATAGGATGTTGACCCGCGCGGCCAGCCAGACAGGGCGCATTGTAATTCCGTCATGGCCAGCCGACGTCAGGGCTACGGAACATTGTTCAACAAGGATCCCCCACCGCAGGACTGGGCCGGGGACGCGCAAACTTGGCCCTTGCAATGGTTTGCGCAAAAAGCGAGAGGGAAAATCTATGCCATTGGCTCCCCGCACGGGACTGCGAGTACGGCTCGTTTTTCTGCTCGCCCTGATGATACTGCCGGTGACCGGGCTGCTGCTCTATAACGCCATCGAGGCACGCAAGGTTGAGGCCCTGCACGCGCAAACCGTGGCACTGCGCCTGGCGCGGCTGGTGATGCTGGAGCAACGCGAACTCATTGATGGGGCGCGCCAACTGCTACCCAGTCTGGCGCAGCTTGCCAGCGTGCAAAATCCCGCGGCCACCGCGGCCTGTAACCGCGAACTCGCCCGGCTCCTGGAGCAATACCCCTACTATGCCAATTTTGGTGTCAGTGGCCGTGATGGCATCATGCGGTGCAGTGGCTTACCCATGCCTGCCCCCGTACCGATCCATGACCGAGATTATTTTCGCCATGCCCTAACCACCGGCGAACTCGCCATAGGTAGCTATCAGGTGGGTCGTGTCACCGGCAAGAGCGCGATCAATCTGGGCTACCCGCTACGCGATGCACAGGGCCGCATTACTGGCGTGATCTTCGCCGCCCTGGATCTGGCCTGGCTGAGTCGTAAACTCACGGCCGTTTCGCTACCCGAAGGGACCTCCATTACTATTTTTGACACCCGTGGCACTGTGCTGGCGCACCTGCCTGATCCCGGTGCCTGGTTTGGCAAATCAAAAGGTGAGGTGCCGTTTGTGCGTCACATTCTCGAACGCGGCGCGGAAGGTACCGCCGAATCCGTTGATGCCAACGGCGCACGCCGCCTCTATGCCTTCACGCCACTACATCAACAGGGGGACGGCGGCAGCGCCTATGTCAGTGTCGGCATTCCGCTGAGCATCGCCTATGGCGAGGTGGACGCACGCTACCAGCGCAATCTGCTGGCCCTGCTGCTGATTGTGATTGCGGTACTCGGCGCGGGCTGGATCGGGAGTCATGTCTTTGTCCTACGCCCCCTGCAACATCTGGCGCGCGACAGTGAGCGCCTGGGTAAGGGTGACCTCAGTACCCGTACCGGCGCGAACCAGCACTCCCGGGAGTTTCAGCAACTGGCGCAGACCTTCAACCAGATGGCGGCCTCGTTGCAACAGCGCCAGCAGGAAGTAGATGCAAACGAACAGGAATTACGGCGCATCAACCGTGCCCTGCAGACGCTCAGTGCAGGCAATCATGCCCTGGTGCGCGCCACTGACGAAGCCGCCCTGTTGCAGGAAATGTGTCGCGTGGCGGTGGAGCTCGGCGGGTATCGCATTGCCTGGGTCGGCAGCGCGGAGCACCATACACAAAAACCTGTACGCATGCTGGCCCAGGCCGGCGCCGATAGTCGCTTCTTTGACGACATGACTATCAGCTGGGATGACACTGCCTACGGCTATGGTCCCACCGGCACGGCCATCCGCACCGGTAAGCCCTGTGTGGCGCACGGAATGCAGAGTGAGCCACGTTATCGGGCCTGGCATGCCATCTGTCGGGCACAGGGCATCGATTCCGCGGTATCGTTCCCGTTATATGTCAATAATGAAATCCTCGGCGCCTTTACCCTGTATTCAGAAGACCAC
>JAWOIE010000024.1:0-20032 GCA_046484825.1 Gammaproteobacteria bacterium
ACTCAACAGGTCACGCAGGTGCTGGCGGAATCCTATCTCAGCGCCGAGCGCCTGGAGCTGGAGGTTACCGAATCCGCCATTATGCATGAGCCGGACAAGGCCATCCGGGATATGGCCGGCTTCCGCGCCATGGGCGTCAAACTGGCAGTCGATGATTTCGGCACCGGCTATTCCAGTCTGGCCTATCTCAACCGCCTGCCACTGGACCGCTTGAAAATTGATCGGTCCTTTGTCCAGGACATCGGCGAGGATCCCGGTGATGAAGCCATCTGTCGTGCCGTCATCAATCTGGCTCGCAGTCTGGGGCTTGAGACCGTCGCCGAGGGTGTCGAACGCGAGGAACAGGCCCGCTTTCTGCGAAAGGAAGGTTGTGATATCGGCCAGGGCTATTTGTACAGCAAGCCCATCACCGCCGCTGAGTTGTTCGAGCAATGGCGCGGTAAGGACGTGCTCGACATTGCCAGGGGCTGACCAACGCAGGGGCAGGCGGGTCAACAGCAACGCTACTGCACGCTTTGCCTAATCACAGGTATGATACGCGTCATGGTCACAACAGGAACACCCAGGCCATACCCGTCAGGTCCAGTCCGGCTTAGACTACAGAGCCAATAGCGATGGAAAAATGCCACGACGATGACTATGCTTAAACCATTATCTGCCGACAGTTGCTATCCGTTGTATCACTAAGCGTTAGGGTCACGCACACACCATGTCTCCATTACACCTCACTGTCACGGCCCGCGTTCTGATTCCCTACATCATTTTTGCCGCCCTGTGGATTTATCTTTCCGACCAGGTCCTGGCTAGCCTGTTTAGCGATCCCCGATTACTCACTACCTTACAGACTTATAAAGGGCTGGCGTTTATCGCCATTACTGCCATCCTGCTGTATGCGTTGTTGCGGCGTGAGCTTAGAAATCGTCAATTGATTCTGGACGAAAAGATACATCTGCGTCAGCGCATTCTCACCATTGTCGAAAGCATTACGGATGGTTTCGTTGCGGTCGATCGAGACTGGCGTTTTATCTATGTCAATCGACGTGCGAGCGAGATGTTGCGCCGCGACGCGGACAGCCTGCTCGGCCATTCCCTCTGGGCGGAATTTTCCGACACTCGAGAACAACCCCTATATCACGCCTGCCATCGCGTCATGCACAACAACCATGCTGAAACACTCGAGCTGTTTTATGGCCCCTGGCGACGCTGGTTCGAGGTCCACATCTACCCGGCCGAGGGGGGCATTTCGATCTTTTTTCAGGATATCAGCGCCCGCAAGCGTGCCGTACTCATGCTGGACAGTGAAAAAGTAGCCCTGGAGATGATCGCCCGTGGGGAACCACTAGCGGATATTCTCAACACCATTACCTGCAATGCTGAAAACATGTGCCAGGGTACCCTGTGCTCCATCCTGCTGCTTGATGATGATGGCATTCATCTGCGCCACGGCGCCGCCCCCAGTCTGCCGCCGGACTATATGCATGCCATTGATGGTGAGGAGATTGGCCCCGCCACCTACCCCTGCGCTACGGCGGCATTCCGTCAGGCCGCCGTCTATGTCAGCAATATCAGCACCGACCCCCACTGGGAAAACTACCGCAGCCTGGCCCTGCAACATGGTCTGCAGTCCTGCTGGTCGACCCCCATAAGGTCCGGCACCGGGCCAGTGTTGGGTACCTTTGCCATCTATTACCGCAAACCGCGCTCACCCCGCACTGAAGACCTGGAAATGATCGACCATATTACCCACGTCGCCGGTATCGCGATTGAACGTCGCCGCGGTGAAGATGCCTTGCATCGCCAAATGCAAATGTTGCAGGCCCTGTATGATGCGGCCCAGGACATCCGCCGTGACATGGATGTCGAACAGCTTGCCAACCACATCCTGAAAAAATGCGTTGCAGACTTTGGCGCCAGTCTGGCCTGGCTGGGCAGCGCCGAGCCCGACGGCCGTGTCGTCTCTATCGCCCACTATCCCGCCAGCGCCCGGTACATGCAGCAGCTCGATGTGCGCTGGGATGACTCGCCACAGGGCCAGGGTCCGACCGGGTTAGCCATTCGGACCGGCACACCACAGGTCATCGAAAACTTCACCACGGATGCGCGCGTCTCCCCCTGGCGTGACGCTGCCTCCGCTGACGGCATCCGCAGTAGCGCCGCCTTTCCCTTAATCGGTAAGGAGCGGCCCATCGGCGCCCTGAATATCTACGCCCGTGAAGCCGGATTTTTTACCGCAGAGCGTGTTGAATTTTTTCTGACCTATGCCCGACTCGTCGCGGCCAAGATCGAAAATGCCCGTCTCTATGAACGCCTGCGCGATTCCGCCGCCGAGCTGCGACGCCTCTCGCAAAAGCTCTTCAAATCTCAGGAGACCGAGCGCCACCATATTGCCCGTGAACTGCATGATGAAATCGGCCAGTTGCTGACGGTGATTAAAATTAATCTTCAAAGTCTGTTACGCAAACCGGACACACCGGGACGTCTGCCATTACTGGAGGACAGCATTCAATCGGTCGATCAACTGGTCAGCAAGGTGCGTAACCTGTCACTGGATCTGCGTCCCTCGATCCTGGACGACCTGGGACTGGCGCCTGCCCTGCGCTGGTATGTGCAACGGCAGACAAAATACCTGGGACTACAGATCAGCCTGCAGCTGCCGGACGACTTGCCACGACTCAACAGCGAGATTGAGACCGCCTGTTTTCGAATTGTCCAGGAGGCCATTACCAATGCGGCACGGCATGCGCACGCCAGTCACGTGCAGGTCACCCTGACCACTGACCCCGGTAACGTGACACTCACGATACAGGATAATGGCACCGGCTTTGATGTGGACAGGGCGAAGCAATACCGTGTCGAAGACGGCGGTTTTGGTCTGCTGGGCATGACCGAACGGGCGCAGCTGGTCGGCGGACAACTGGATCTGCGTTCTGCCCCCGAACAGGGTGTAACCTTGACCGCCACCTTCCCCCTGACCCTGGCGCAGGAGACCATGGCATGAAAAAAATTCGTATCCTGCTTGCCGACGATCATCACCTCGTCCGTGCCGGCATTCGCTCCCTGCTGGAGGGCTTCGCGGACATGGAGGTGGTCGGCGAGACCGGTGATGGCCGCGAAGCCATCGCCCTGGCAAGCCGCTGTCAACCGGATATTGTGCTACTGGACATCTCCATGGGGGCCATGAGTGGCCTGGAGGCCGCCGCCAGCATTGTGCAGGACTGCCCACAGACGCGGGTCATCATGCTGTCCATGCACGCCAATGAGGAATATGTCCGCCAGGCGCTGCAGGCCGGTGCCAGCGGCTATTTACTCAAGGACGCGGCCACCAATGAACTGGAAATTGCCCTGCGCGCCGTGCTGCGGGGCGAGACCTACCTCTCGCCGGCCGTTTCCAGTCAACTGGTCAACCTCTACCTGTCCGGGCAGACAGAAGGGGCTTCGCTAGCGCCCGATCCACTCACCCCGCGTCAGACCGAAATCCTGCGCCTGATTGCCGAAGGCAAGACCACCAAGCAGGCGGCGGCATTACTCAATCTCAGTATCAAGACCATTGAAACCCACCGCGCCCAAATCATGGAGCGCCTCGACATTCGCGATATCCCCGGTCTGGTGCGTTACGCCGTGCGCCATGGCCTGGTCGATCTGGACGCCTGATTCACACACTATTTATCTGTCATCCTCAGGTATTTCGCAGCGCAGAATCAGGGATCACCCGATGTTTTTCCGCCCCCGGATTGCCGATGCTATGGCCATCGCAAAGCGCCATGTCATCCCGGAAAAATCCCATGGCCAGGAGAAACCCTATGAATAGTGCCGCCCAACGCACCACTGCCGGTCAACCCAGTACCGTCCTCATGGTGGATGATTCCGCGGAGTTCATCGCCACGGCCACGCGTCTGCTGGCTCAGCACGCCGACATCGAACTGGTCGGCACTGCCCGAAGCGCCACGGAGGCCTTCCAGAAAATTGAGACCTTACACCCCGACCTGGTGCTCATGGATATAGTCATGCCGGACATGAACGGCATCGAGGCCACACGCCACATCAAGCGCCGCGACCATGCCCCCAGGGTGGTGATGCTGACCCTGCACGACAATACCGAGTACCGCTACTACGCCCAGCTCGCTGGCGCCGATGGTTTTATTGCCAAACAGGATCTGGCCACCGCCCTTGGGCCGCAGCTTGAACAACTTCTCCGTCAGGCGCCGGAAACCGAGACCAAACCCGCCGCGCCGAAAATGAACCTGGTTCAAAGCCTGCTCGTACAGGACCTGGCCCAGCAGCAAAACGAAGAGCGTCTGCGCTTTGCCCTGGAGGCCGGCAATATGGGCACTTTTGACTGGGACCTGGTCAGCGATGTCATCACCTGGTCGGAGCAACACTCACGCCTGTTTGGTCTCAAGCACGGCGAGTTTCACGGCAGCTACACGGCCTTTTGTCGCTACGTCCATCCGGAGGACCTCGCCAGTGTTGAGGCCTGTCTCCTGGAGGCGCGTCAGACCCAAAAGGATTACAAGCAAAAATTTCGCATTGTCTGGCCAGACGCCAGCGTGCACTGGATCTGCAGTCAGGGCAAGTTCCGCTATGATGCACAGGGTGAGGCAATTCGCATGACCGGTGTGGTCGCCGATGTCAGTGAGTTTATGACCAATCTGCACGAATTGCAGGCCAAGAGCGAACGCCTGCAGAGTATTTTTGAAATGGACCCGCAATGTATTCTGCTGCTCGACACGCAGGGCAATATTCAGGAAGTCAATCCCAGCGGTCTCAAGCTGTTCGGCGAGGCATCGTCGCAGGCACTCGTTGGTCGTGCCCTCCAGGATTATATTGCACCGGCCTACCGTGAAATCGTGCAGAGCTTTTTTCACAGCGTCCAGTGCGGCAATAGCGGCAAGCTTCAGTTTGAGATTATCCGTACCGATGGCACACGCCGATACGTGGAAAATCATGCCTGCCCGCTACAGAGCAGTGACCACGACGAGCGTGTCGTACTGAATGTATTGCTCGACATCACCGCGCAGACGCGCACCGAAAACAAACTCAATCACCTGGCGCACCACGACCCGCTCACCGGCCTGCCCAACCGGATACTCTTTAATGACCGCCTCTCACAGGCCATGGTTGATGCCCAACGGCACAAACGACTCGCGGGTGTCGTGGTCCTGGATCTGGATCGCTTCAAGAATATTAACGATACGCTTGGCCATGACGTCGGTGATGACACCCTGGTCGCCGTCACCGAACGCCTGCGCACCGCCATCCGTCCCAGTGATACCCTGGCCCGGCTCGGCGGTGACGAGTTTGCCATTGTCCTCGCCGACATGGACAAGGCCGAGGACGCACCACTGGTGGTGGAGCGCATCCTCGATACCTTCATGGAGGCCTTTCACGTCCGTGATCGTGAACAGTTCATGAGCGCCAGTCTGGGCATTACCCTGTTTCCTGCGGACGGCGACGATTGCGAGACACTGTTGCGTAACGCCGACACCGCCATGTATCGCGCCAAGGCGGCGGGGCGCTGCGGCTATCAGTTTTATACCGCGGAAATGACCCAGCGCGCGCATGAAGACATGGCACTGGAATCGGCACTACGCCACGCTATCGAACGTGATGAACTGGCCATGCATTATCAGCCGATTATTGATATCGACACCGGCAGGATCACCGGCATGGAGTCCCTCATGCGCTGGCAACACCCGGAGCTTGGTTTTGTCTCACCGGAGCGTTTTATCCCGCTCGCGGAAGAGACCGGACTGATTATCAGTCTGGGCGAATGGGCGCTAAGCACTGCCTGTACACAAACCCGTCGCTGGCATGAACAGGGCTTTGATGACCTCTATGTGGCCGTCAATCTTTCCTCACGCCAGTTTCGCGCCAATGACCTCATTGGCCAGGTCACCCAGGCACTGGAACGCAGCGGCCTGGACGCTCGGCATCTGGTGCTGGAATTGACCGAGAGTATGCTGTCGACGGATATCGACAACACCATTCACGTCATGCAAATACTGCACAATCAGGGGATCCGCTTTGCCCTGGACGACTTCGGTACCGGCTACTCCAGTCTCAACTATCTCAAGCGCTTTCCCATCGATATCCTGAAGATCGACCAGTCCTTCGTCCGCGACATCAGCACCGATCCCGATGATGCCGCCATCGTCCGTGCCATTATCACCATGGCGCATAGCCTGGGGGATCGCGTGGTCGCCGAAGGCGTGGAGACCCAGGACCAGATGGAGTTTCTCCGCGCCAATGACTGTGATGCCATGCAGGGTTATCTGTTGAGCAGACCTTTGCCTGCCGCAGAGTTTCAGACATTGCTGAGCCGACCCTGAGCAGGGCATATATTCACACCACAAAAAAACCCCGCCCCTCCAGCAAGGAGGGACGGGGTCCTTGTTACAGCGTAGCCTCTAGCCTAAGGCTGGATATAACGATAGCCCTGGCGCTGATAATCGACAATTGAGCTGACACCCGCGGTGGTGTAGTTCATGCCGGGGATGAGCTCGGCGGTGGCGCCACCGGCAGTTTCTCCAGCTGCTGGCAGGATGTTATTGGCGATATAACCACGCGTGGTGTTCTGGCAAAAGTAAAACTTCACACCCTTGTCCATCAAGGTCTTCACGGCACCCTCGAACTGGTTACGGCCGGAGACAAAGTCGCCATTACCGTTATAGCCCTCGTTGGTCAGGGCCAGAAAACCTGCACCACTGTGAATAACGGCAACGATTTCATAATCCCTGCCCTGCACCATGCCATGCGTAATTTCGTAATCATTAATAATATTAGTGATATTGCCCAGGGCATAGGGACGAGTACATGCCGCATTGGGGGTCGCCGAGGCACAGAATTGATTGATCTGTACCACGACCTTGACCTTGTTGCGGTGCTTGATGCACTGGGTCAGACCCTGAGAGCCCAGGCCGAACTCTTCGTCCAGGGTCATACCACTGACCAGACCGACCGGGCATTCCTGATTACCCTTCTTGGCATGCTCGTCATCGGCCAGCACAGGTGAGGCCCACACACAGGCCAGGAGCGGCATAACGCATAGCAGATTTTTTATAGACATTGATTCCTCCAGATTGTTATTGATATTGTTTTCACACACAGGGTGCCCAGTCCAGGTCGTTCACTGCAGAGGGTCGTTGTTATGTGGATCGTCTTGCCGCGATCCTTCCCAACCTCGACGCACTCCCCGGCCCCGTCACCAGGGTCACCGCCGAGACATCATGCGCGCACAACGGAATAAAGTAAAAGAGTTTAAAGGTGTCGCATAAAGGGTTTACAGCTTAAGCATATAATCAAAAACTAATTTGCTAATAAAGATAGATTGAATGCGGTGGTGATTACCCCGCACAAAATGACCCGGACCGGTTACTTTGTCTGTCGCGGGTATCGGTTAGTGAAATACGCAGTTATGGCAGGGGCCTCCTCCCTGCTGGAAGCAGTCCTCGCACCATGTGACCCCGTTTGTTGTAAGGCGGAACACCGGCTCGTGCTCATATCCGCAGGGGGAGATCTTTTGCGCCCCTGTTCTTTGCCCTCGGAATGACTGACGGCACATCTACTGAACGTCTAGTCTAAAGATTGCCGAATGCTATCGGCTCAAATGCAGGAAGTGCAGGTGTTTCTCGTACTGGGCAAGGACATCGCCGATGACCTGTTCCTCGTCGTAGCCCCAGATGTCGTAGTGCTGGCTGCCTTGCGTTAGATATACTTCGGCACGGTAGTAGCGTTCGCGCTCATCGATCCGGCTATCGAATTCAGGAAAGGCAAACGTCGGCAATAAGTGACTGCGCGCAGAGACACCATAGACAAAATCGGCTTCCGCACCGTGTGCCACGGTCATCTCTACCCGCTGTTCCTGCTGTGTCACTGTCACACTGACACCCAGGTCAGCCTGGCGAAGTTCAGCGGCGACTTTTTCCAGTGCCGGTTTGACCGTACCGGTCATGAAAGTGATCACTTCCGTCTTTTTCGGGTGACTGATGAGTTTCTTCAGGCGCTGCTGCCAGTGCACCTTGCTCGAAGAGAGCATGGGTGTGGCGGGAATATTCCGGTGCGCCTGCTGGCGAATACCTTCCATACGCAAGCCCTTCCACAGACCATAGCAAATGAAGAGCATGATCACGGTGAACGGCAGGGCACTCGCAATAGAGGCGGTTTGCAGGGCCGTGAGGCCACCGGCCAGCAACAACACGGCCGCCACCACGCCTTCGCTCACGGCCCAGAAAATACGCTGCCGCACCGGCGGATTGGTGTGCCCACCGGAGGTGATGATGTCGATCACCAGTGAGCCTGAATCCGAGGAGGTGACAAAAAAGGTAACCACCAGCAAGGTGGCTATGCCCGAGGCCAGCATCGACCAGGGCAGTTGTTCGAACATGGCAAAAATGGCGACCGGAACATTGTCGGCCACCGCGCCGGAGATCACCCCGGGGAGCGCGCCCAGTTCCATGTTAATGGCCGTGCCACCGAAAAAGGTCATCCACATAAAGGTAAAGCCCACCGGCACAAACAGGACGCCGAGAATAAATTCACGAATGGTGCGTCCACGCGAGACCCGCGCAATGAACATGCCGACAAAGGGCGACCACGCAATCCACCAGCCCCAGTAAAACAGCGTCCAGCCACCGATCCAGCCACTGGGCTCATAGGCATAGAGGTTAAAGGTTTTGCCCACGATTTCACTGAGGTAGAGCCCGGTATTCTGCACCAGGGTCGTTAACATAAACAGGGTCGGACCGGCGATGAGGACGAACAGCAGTAACAGGATCGCCAGGGTCAGATTCAGTTCCGAGAGTCGCTTGATACCGGCGTCCAGTCCCGCGACCACCGAGGCCGTGGCCAGCAGGGTGATCACACTAATCAGGCCAATCTGCACCGGTAGTGACTGGGGAATATCAAACAGATAGTTGAGCCCGGCATTGACCTGCAACACCCCCAGGCCCAGCGAGGTGGCGACACCGAACATGGTGCCGAGGACCGCAAAGATATCCACCACGTGGCCAATGGGACCATAAATGCGTTCACCAATAAGAGGATAAAGCGCCGAACGAATGGTCAGCGGTAGGTTGTGCCGAAAACTGAAATAGGCCAGCGACAGACCCACCACGGCGTAGATCGCCCAGGCGTGCAGACCCCAGTGGAAAAAGGTAATGGCCATGGCCTCACGCGCCGCGGCGGCGGTGCCCCCCTCTCCCACCGGCGGCAGGGTAAAATGCATAATCGGTTCCGCCACACCAAAGAACAGCAGGCCAATGCCCATGCCCGCGCTAAACAGCATGGCAAACCAGGAAGGGTAGCGATAATCCGGGACGGCGTGGTCGGGACCCAGCTTGATGCGCCCATAGTCACTCAGCGCCAGACCGATACTGAAGAGCAGAAAAATCGCCACCACCAGCAGGTAATACCAGCCGAAGGTCCTGAGAATCCAGGCCTGGACGGCGCCAAACACATCCCCCGCAAGCGTCGGCATGCTCGCGCCGAAAATCACAAAGGCCAGAATGAGTATGGCCGAGCCGAAAAATACCGGGGGATTGATTCTGGATGTTGGCGTCTGGACGCCCGATTTCGCCGCTGAACGATGCTGCATGCTGCCCTCCTGTTTGATCAGCGCGAATGCCTGACCGATGGTTTGCGCCAGTATACCCCGCATCGTGAGCCCGAAGGTACCTGGGGCGAAACCGACGTCGACGAAGCGCTACGCTGAATCAATATAAGGAGAATGCAATCTTGCTGGCAGTTGCATTGTTACTGACTTGTCCGGCAGCGAAAAAGCCGGCAGGTGCACGCACTCCGAAATGCGGAGTGAATCAGCGCTTTCCCCATAGACAAAATGAGAACACCCACCTGCGGGCAATGAATGTATTGCGGCTATCAAGTTCGCGCCTTTCAAACCGATAACCTTTCTATATTATTGAACAAGGAAACGCCCGTGAACCCATCCACCCTGATCGGCATGCTCACCGGAATCGGCTTGCTGATCTATGTCCTGCTGATTGGCGCCGACCACCCACAGGCCTATATCAACCTGCCGGGCCTGGCCATGGTGCTGGCCGGCACCCTGGCGGCGACCTTTATCGCTTACCCCCTGCGCGAGGTACTGCGCGTGTTTCGCGTCTTTGCCATTGTTCTGCGCAATGAAAAATCCTATATGCATAAGGATATGGAAGAGCTGATCCAGATTGCCCGACTCTGGTTTCAGGGTGATCTGCCGGCGGTGGAACGCCGACTGGAGACCTGTAGCAATCCCTTTTTACGCACCGGCGTACAGCTAGTCATCGATATCGCCCCGCTGGACGATATCCTCGCCCTGCTACAGTGGCGCATTTCGCGGCTACGCGCCCGCGAGCGGGCCGAGGCACAGATTTTTCGCAGCATGGCGTCGTTCGCGCCGGCCTTTGGCATGATCGGCACCCTGGTGGGGCTCATCAATATGATGTTCATTCTGGATGGCAGCCGCATGTCCGAGATCGGCCAGTATATGGGCATTGCCCTGATCACCACCTTCTATGGCATCCTGCTCGCCAACCTGATCTTCAAACCCATTGCCGTCAAACTGGAACGACGCACCGAACAACGCGTGGTCGTGATGAACATGGTGCTGGAGGGCGTGGTGCTCATTTCACAAAAACGCAATCCGTCCTTCGTGCGTGAAACCCTGCGCTCCTTCATGGCCGAATACCAGGACGATATTCACGACCACCCCTACAGCGTGGCAGAAGCGGCGCCCCCAGAGGCGCAACAGACACCGCAACCGGAATCGGCAGACAAGCCGACGGCATCGGGCAAAGACGCTTACCCCAACGGGAACCGGCCACAGTGAGCCTGTCTGAACACCACCGTCTGGCGGCCAGAGACGCCCTCAATGATAGCGAGCATCAGGATATGGAAGGCGAGAGCTGGCTGATCTCCTATCTCGATACCCTGACCCTGCTGCTGACCATGTTTGTCGTACTGCTGGCCTTTGCCGATTTCTCCCCTGAACCACAGCCTGCAGCAGCCCCTGAACCGATCCACGAAACGGCGATACTGCCGCCCGAACCCAGAGAGACCATCGAAACATCGGCGCCCGGATCCACGCACCCCCCGGAGGAGGCACTCCCGGCCCTGGGCAGCCTGCTCTTGCAAGGACTGGATGACTCGGTCCAGGTGGTGGTGGAAAAGGATCGCATTAATCTGGCCATCAGTGACCGTATCCTGTTTGACACCGGCGAGGCCGCATTGACCACGCCCGGACTGGCGGTGCTCGACCCGCTGGTGGCCATATTAAAGGCGGAACCTTATCACCTCACCGTGGCCGGCCACACCGACAATCTCCCCATTGCCACGGAGCGATTCCCCTCCAACTGGGAACTGTCCGCGGCGCGCGCCGCCAGTGTTGTGCGCTATCTGCAACGCCGCGGCATCCCCGCGGCGCGCCTGCGCGCCATAGGCTATGCCGACACCCGCCCCGTGCATGAGAATGAGGCCCCGGCGGGCCGTGCCGCCAACCGCCGGGTGGAGATCGTGATTCATCTGGGAAATGCCGAACAGACGGTGAATACCAACCCGTGATGAACCGACACCGCAAACCATCACAGGGAAACCGACGCACAGCACGTTTCTAGGCATACTCATGTGCCGCGCCGTCCTATGACTAATCCGCCCTAAAAATGTCCTAAAGAAAATCTTTGCATCACCGATAAAAAAATTGTTGGCACCTGGACTCGGGGCCAGCAACCCTCGTACCACGAATAATGCAACGATCAAAAGGACCAACCATGCGTAAAAAAGTGCTATCCGTTTTTCTGCTCTTGACCCTGGTGCTAGGCTTCGGCGGCACGGGTCCGGTTCTCGCAGAGGATGCCCTGGCAAAGGCCAGCAGCGCCGTCAGTAATATCATGTTTGATTATGAGGCCGATGAATTTGCCAGCTTTAGTGTTCAGGAAAGCGGCTTCGTTGAAATCACCTTTGCCAAAAACACCCCCGATGCCCTCTACAGCGAAATGCTGAATAAATTACAAAACCACCCCGACATCAAAGGGGTGCTGGCCGGCAAGACCGGTCCGGTGTGTCCGCTCTTCTAGCCCGTTAGCTGACAGAATTCCGGATTCCGCCATAGCACCTGCCCCGCTGTCGGTCGCTGCGTGTTGCGCAGCGACCGACAGGTGCTGACTGCAGTCCATCCACAGCTTCGTGGATACGTGAACACGGTTTTCAACGCAGAGGCCGCCAAGAGTCCCGTGGCAAAAGCCCCATAGGACGGAGCCAGCCGCTTTTTTAAGCCACACATCTGATTTCCAATCTTTTTTTGCGTTCTTTGCGTCTTAGCACCATTGCGTTGGGTTTTGACCTCATAGGGGAATTGAATACTGCTTTCACCGCAAAGGCGCAGAGGGCGCGAAGATTTCCCCGGAAAAAAATCCACAGGACTATTTAAGACTCTCATTTGATTTTATTATCTTTTTAGCGTTCTTTGCATCTTAGCGCCTTTGCGTTGGATTTTTACTTCAATAAATCTATCCACAGGTTCTACGCAGATTCCAGATAATATTCATTCAAACAGAGGGAACTTTTTCGCTTCGGAGCCATCACTCTCAGATATAACGCCGGCTCGTCGCCATGAGACCGGCCCAATCATCGCCATCAACCCAGAGGACCACCGCCCATGAAACGCACCCTTGCCCCGGCCTGGCTTGCCGCCACCCTGATCGCAACTCCGCTGCAGGCCGAACCGGCCTATCTCTCCACGCGGGTACTGTCGTTCACCCTGGCCCATACCCTGGCCATTCAGGCCGCCGAGGCCTGTCGCAAACAGGGCTATCAGGTCACCGCCAGCGTGGTGGATCGTAGCGGTCATCTGCTCGCCCTGGTCCGCGACCCCCTTGCCGGCACCCATACCATCGAGGTCAGCCGTCTCAAGGCCGTTACCGCGGCCAGCTTCCAGACACCTACCATTGAAATGCAGGACGGCTTTGTGACCCTGCGCCATGCCCCGGATGTCCTGCTGGTCGGCGGTGGTGTCCCGGTCCGGGTGGGTGGACACTTTTATGGCGCCGTCGGCATCTCCGGCGCCCCGGCCAGAAAAATTACCGGCGACGTCGATGATGAATGCGCGCGGGTCGGCATTGACGCCATTCGTGAGGCGATCGAATTTGGCGAGTAGGCGTGTCGCATCCAGGTGAGCGTGGCGCTGGGTACCCGTCACCTGCCGTCGGTTTTTTGCCCTCATGGTGCACCGCTGCGCACACGAAGACGACGGGCATATACACGCAGTACCGCACACGCATTGCCGCTTTTATCGATTAGAATGAGGCATCATTTCCCCACAAGGCATGCGACTTTAGGCAACGGGAGGAGAATTTTCTATGTTTAAAAAGTATAGCATTGTATTACTCCTAAGCGCCTTATGCGCACCCTTCAGTCTGTTGGCCACCGACGACTTTGTCATGCAGGCCCAGGTGGTAGCCCCGGGGGTCTACGCCGTCATCCCGCCGACGCGGGAGTTGCCCAACCCGGACAACCGGGGCTGGAACGCCAATAGCGCCTTTGTGGTGACCAAGCAAGGTGTGCTGCTCTTCGATAGTGGCAGCTCCACGCACATTGGGGCGGCGCTGAAAAAAACCATTGCGACGGTGACAAATAAACCCGTCCGCTGGATCGTCAACTCGCATGCCCACGGCGACCACTGGCTCGGCAATGCCGCCTTCGAAGACACTGCTGAGCGTATCTATGCCTCGCCAACCGTCATTGAGCAGATCCGCGCCGAAGGCAGCAACTGGGTGAACAGTTTCAACTCCATGACCCGCGGCGCCACCGGCGATTCAAAAATCGTCGTACCGACGCACCCGGTCGAGGCAAAAATACGTGAGCGCCTGGGCGGCACAACCTTTGTCCTGTTGCCTTCGGGTGACAGTCATTCCCCTGGCGACCTCCTGCTCTGGCTACCCGAGAGCCGGGTCCTGCTGAGTGGCGATGTCGTCTACTCGGATCGCATGCCCTCGACCAACAACTCGAATCTACAACAATGGATCCGCCTCCTGCCCGAGCTGGTGCAACTCAAACCTGCGGCGGTCATCCCCGGACACGGCACAGTGACGGATGTGAACGGTATCACCCTACTACACGACCTCCTCAGTGCGCTCTGGCAGGCCGTGGCGGAAGGTGTCGAGCGCGGTCTGGCCGCATATGAGACCGTGCCACTGGTGCGCGACAAGTTGGCGCAGTATGAATCGGCCTATGCGGGCATGGACGAAAAACTTGCGCGCGATGTGCCACGAGTTTACTTGCAAGTCGAAGCCGCGATGTTCTAAGGTATCCACCTTGGTGCGCGTGAAGAACAGGACACGAGGGAGATAAGGAGGAGACACCATGCGCGGGGCGAATACCACGACAAATTATGGTTTTATCGCTATCGCCCTGCACTGGCTGACCGCACTGATAGTGATTAGCCTGTTCACCCTCGGACTATGGATGGTGGAACTGACGTATTATGATGACTGGTACCGACAGGCGCCAGCGCTGCATAAGTCCATAGGGATTAGCCTGTTTATCCTCGTCGTATTGCGACTGCTCTGGCGACAGTTCAATCCACGCCCCCTGCCCATCGGCACCACACTGGAACAACGTCTGGCCGAGGGCGTGCACCGCCTGCTATACCTGCTGTTGTTTGCCACCATGTTCGCCGGTTATCTAATCTCCACCGCCGATGGTCGCGCCATTGAGGTCTTCGGACTATTTTCGGTGCCGGCAACCATTACCGGCATTGACAAGCAGGAGGATGTTGCCGGGTGGATCCATTTCTGGCTCGCCGCGGGACTTATTGTCATCAGTACAGGCCATGCACTGGCGGCAATAAAACATCACTTTATCAACCGCGACGCCACCCTGCGGCGCATGTTACGTCTTACCACAAACGACTAAACAAGGAGTTATTTATGTCACGATTACGCATCACCTCGATCCTGCTCGCTGTGCTGCTCACGCTCTCCGCCCCGCTGACTGCCGATGACTACGTCATTGACACCAAGGGCGCACATGCCTTTATCCAGTTTCGTATCCAGCACCTGGGCTATAGCTGGTTGTATGGTCGCTTTAACGAGTTTGAGGGCACCTTCAGCTACGACCCGAAAAAACCCAACGACGCCAAACTCGACATCAATATCAATATTGCCAGCATCGACTCCAACCATGCCGAGCGTGACAAGCACTTGCGCGGCAAGGATTTCTTCGAGGTCAGCAAATACCCCAGCGCCCGTTTTGTCAGTACCGGCTTTACCGAACATGGTGATGGCAAGGCAACTCTAAAAGGTAACCTGACGCTCAAGGGTGTCACCAAACCGGTCAGCATCGACGTGACTCATATCGGGCATGGCGAGGACCCCTGGGGCGGCTACCGCCGTGGCTTTCAAGGCAGTACCACGCTCAAGCTGAAGGATTTTAATATCGACTATGATCTTGGTCCGGCTTCAACCGAGGCCGAACTAATCCTGTCCATTGAAGGCGTGCGTCAGTAAAGACGCCCAGACGAACCGCCGCTACCGACAATATAACTCGACGGTAGCGGCGGTTTTTTTCGAATCTTTTCCATCTCGTTCAGCGACCCAGCGGCATCACCCAGGGCAGCATGAGCGCAATAAACGCGGTTATCATTACCGAGCCGATCAGGTTCAGCCAGATACCGACCCGCGCCATTTGCGGTATGGTGACCTGACGGCTGGCAAAGACTATGGCATTGGGCGGCGTCGCCACCGGCAACATAAAGGCAAACGAGGCGGCCATGGCCACGCTTGCCATCAAGGCCAGCGGCGGCACGTCGGCGGCCAGGGCGAAGCCCGCCATCACCGGCAGCAACAAGGACGCCGTTGCCGTATTCGAGGTGACTTCGGTGAGAAAGATCACCAGCTGCACCACGGCAAACACCAGCACCACCAGATTGGCGCCCTGCAATACCGTCAACTGTCCACCCAGCCACTCCGTCAGTCCGCTGGCGGCGAAACCGCCGGCCAGGGCAAAGCCGCCGCCAAACAGAATAATAATATCCCAGGGAATCCGTACCGCTGTTTTCCAGTCGAGCAGGAACTGGCCCTTTTTCAGATCGGCCGGGATGATAAACAGCAACAATGCCCCGAAGATGGCCACACTGGAATCGGTCAACTGGCTGAAGACTGGTATCTCGGTCAGCAGTCCGCGCACCAACCACAAGACCACCACCAGGGCGAACACCAGCAGGACACGTTTTTCCTGTCGGCTCATGGGCCCGAGCAGCGCAAGTTGTTCACGGATCACCGTGCGACCGCCACTCAGACCGGCGGCCATGGTCTGGCGAAACGCCACCCGGGTCAGAAACCACCAGGTCACCAGCAGCATGAGCAGCGACAGGGGCGCGGCAAACAACATCCATTCGGCAAAGCCGATACTGTAGCCGTATTGTTTTTCGACCACGCCGGCGAGAATGGCATTGGGGGGTGTGCCAATCAGTGTGGCCACGCCACCAATCGAGGCGGCATAGGCGATACCGAGCATCAGTGAAATCCCAAACGGGCTCGGCGGCAGAGACTCATCGTCGCTGTCGGACTGCGGGTTTAACTGCCGTAACACCGCCATACCTATCGTCACCATGAGCATGGCCGTGGCGGTATTGCTGATCCAGCAGGACAAAAAGGCCGTCGCCAGCATAAAGCCCAGCAACACCCTGCTGGGGGTCACCCCCACCACGCGAATCGTGTGCAGGGCGATGCGCTTGTGCAGGCCCCAGCGTTCAATGGCCATGGCGATAAGAAAGCCCCCCATGAACAGATAGATCAAATGATTGCCGTAGGCCGCCGTCACCGTCGCGGTGGGCATGACGCCGAGCAAGGGAAATAAGGCAATGGGCATCAGAGCCGTGGCCGGAATCGGGATGGCCTCGGTAATCCAGAAGGTCGCCATCAGCAGGGTCACCGCCGCCGCCCGCTGGCCTTCGATCGACATAGCCTCCGGCGTCGGCAGCAGCAACATCAGCACAAACAACAACGGGCCCAGTAACAGGCCCGTCAATTGCCGCCGTCCAAAACCGATATTCTGCATGCGCATGCAACGACTCCCGAAGTTATTGAAGGAATGAGCTTGGTACATTGGTGGCCACGAAGGCGGCGCACACCCGTTCTGTGCTCGACAGTCGCCGACCGGCACACCATGACCCTGAAGCAACATACTATATATATGTGTATGTCAGCGCTCAGTATCGCGCCAGGCCCTGCGGCGAGCCCTGTCGCTAACTAATCTTCAGCCCCACTTTGACGATCTGGTCCGCCTCCATTTCCAGCACCACCAGTTCAACCCGGTCGATGCGGGCGCGATCCCCAACCACCGGCTTGTGATGAAACTGGCGGGACATATAGTCGCCGACGCTCAGACTCTCTTTACCCGCCGGCAGCTGCACACCATAGGCCAGGGCCACATCCTCCAGGAACGCGCCGGGGTCGAGAACAAAGTCGCCAAAGAACTGGTGCTCCGCGGCATACTCCAGGGTGGTAAAGAGTTGATTCACCTGATCAACCTCAGTGGTGGGTGCGAGGATGTGCAGGTAATCACCCGGCTCGAAACGCGTGACCGTAGCCGGGTCATAGGAGACACCGTCGCGGATCACCGTGGTCAGGCGTGAGGTGCCCGGCAACTGGAAGCGCCCCGGGGCGCGGTGCCGTAACGGGCTGGAGGGGCCGAGGTGGTAGATCAAAATATCGCAGTCCGGGTGACCGGGGATCAGGGTGTCGACCTGCAATACCGGCCGCGGGCCGGGGGGCACCTCAAGCCGGAGCAGGCGGGCGACCGGGGCGACGGTCCAGCCCTGCAACAACAGCGAGACCAGCACCACGAAAAAGGCCACATTAAAATACAGCGCCGCATAGTCCAGTCCCGCCAGCAGGGGAAACAACGCCAGGATGATGGGCACCGCTCCGCGCAGTCCCACCCAGGAGATATAAAGCAACTCGCGCCAGGCAAAGCGAAACCACGACAGGCAGGCAATGACCGCCAGCGGCCGGGCAATAAAAATTAGCACCAGGGCGATGAGCAGGGCATCAGCGGCCACCGGCAACAGCGCCGAGGGCGTCACCAGCAGGCCGAGAATCAGGAACATGCCGATCTGGCCGAGCCAGGCCAGCCCGTCGTGTACGCGCAGGATATTCTGCCCCGCATGCAGCTTGCGATTACCCAGGCCCAGCCCCACCAGGTAAATGGCCAGAAAGCCACTGCCCCCCATCGCGTTCGCCATGGCAAACACCAGCAAGCCCCCGCTGGTGACCAGCAGGGGATACAGGCCATTGGCCAGCGTCAGGTGATTGACCAGCCAGGCGACGATCCGCGCGCCAATCACCCCGGCCAGGGCGCCGATGCCCATTTGCAAAACAAACATCAGGCCGATGTCCCAGCTAAAGAGCGTCCCCTGGGTTTGTAAGACTTCAATGAGCATGATGGTCAGAAACACCGCCATGGGATCATTGCTGCCGGATTCGATCTCCAGGGTGGCGCCCACCCGCTGTTCCAGATTCATGCCCCGCGCATGCAACAACGAGAACACCGCCGCCGCATCCGTGGAACCCACAATCGCGCCCAGCAGCAGGCCCTGCATCCAGCTCAGTTCAAACAGCCAGGCGGCGCTGAGACCGACCAGGGCGCTGGTAATGAGCACACCCCCCGTGGCCAGGGTCAGCGCCGGGCGCAGACCAACGCGAAAGCTCTCCACCCGGGTGCGCAGACCGCCATCAAGCAGAATCACCGCCAGGGCCACCGAACCGATCAGGTAGGAGAGTTCCACATCATCGAAGATCAGCTGACCGGGGCCCTCCTCCCCCGCCAACATGCCAATGAACAAAAAGACCAGCAACAGGGGGGCGCCGACCCGCGCGGACAGGGAGCTGGCGACAATGCTAACGAACAGCAGAAACACGCCAATGAGCAGACTGTTATTTAAAAGTTCCATGCCGGCAAGCGCTTCCTGTTTTGGTGGGGCCCGGTGTCTGTTAATCTTAACCGATTCAAACCGGCGTGGTGAATTTTCCGGGGTAAAGCCTCTGCAGGGGCAAAGGGCTAAGACGCCATGCTCCAGCGCACTCCCTGAAACCCGTTTGGAGTTCCACTACAGAGGTCAGCGACGGTAACACGACATGACACCACAGGAGCAGCTCAGCGTCGTCTTATTGCCGGGGATCGACGGCACCGGTCAGATGTTCGAACCCCTCATCCGTCAACTACCGGCATGGATGACGCCGCAGGTGCTTGACTATCCCACCCAGGAAACCCTCTCCTATGCCGAACTCACGGAACGACTCTATCCCCGCCTGCCCACCGACACGCCCTTTGTGATCGTCGCCGAGTCCTTCGCCGGACCCCTGGCCTTGCTCCTGAGTAAAAAAGGGCACCCACAACTTCGGGCGCTGGTGCTCTGCGCCACCTTTGTGCGCAACCCACGGCCCTGGCTGTCGACACTCGCACCCCTGGTACTGCATGAAGGGCTCTTGGCACAACCACCGCGCCGCTGGATGGCACGCTGGTTTGTCACCGGCAACGATATCGCCGACGCCATGCTCGACAAGGCCCTGGCCCTGCATGAACGGGTCGCGCCCAGAGTCAGTCTGCAGCGCCTGCAGGCCGTGCTGAACGTCGATGTCCGCCAGCTATATCGTGACTGTGGTCTACCACTGCTCCACCTGTATGCCCGGCATGATCGCCTGATCGGCGGCCATCCCAGTCGCGAAATGCAGCGCCTGCGACCGGAGGTGCCCAGCGTGGAGATCGACGGCCCGCACTTTCTGTTACAGGCGCGTCCCGCACAATGTTACAACGTCATTGAGACCTTTATCAGAGCGAACGTCGTCCCCGAAAAGGCCGGCTAAGGCCTACACGATTGCAGGCTGATGCCGTAATGAAACACGCCGCATTTTTTTGCACCCAGGCCGAGGCCGCCATCGCCCCGGGGGCATACCGTGCTATGGTTAAGGAGGCTCTGCATAAGTATGCAGAGCCTCCGTGCGGGGCAGGACGCCCCGCCGCGCCTGTCACGCAAGTGATT
>JAWOIE010000169.1:0-3183 GCA_046484825.1 Gammaproteobacteria bacterium
CTAAAAACTATAAACCAGAGTGACGGCAGTTTCCCGATCGGTTTTCTCTACTCCGGCAGGCACAGCGGAGACATGTTTGATGGTATAGGTAATCTTCGACGCCAGCTTGCTGTTGATTTTACTCTGTAGCGATGTCACCGATTTTGTGGTGGTGGCGTCGCTACCGCTCTCGACGGTGAGTTTCTCATTCAAACTGGAAGACTTGCTGATTGTCCATTTCATGTCCATGGCGCCGTACACCACACCCTCGTCGTTTTTGATCCCGGCCAGGGTCTCATTGTGACGCGTACCGGCCCCCAGCTCAGCATTCAGTTTCATTCTGTCATCGTTAATGAGTTTGTGTCCGTAACCAGCGATCAGGCTGGCCTGATAGTGATAGCCACTGAAACGATCGTCTTCATAGTTGAGCAGACCAAAAAGATATGAGACATCGGTATATTTGTAATCCGTCTTGCCACTCAGAAAATAGCGCTCCGCCGTCACCACCTCCTGATCAGAGATGCGGGTGGCCTCCGCCAGACCGGTGTGTTTCCAGCGGTCACGCTCATTGGTGATCTTCGCCTTGGTGTTCAGGGTTTCCGTTTTGGTATTACCAGAGGTGGAAATAAACCCCAGCTCGGCCTCTCCATGCCAGACCACGCTGGCCCCATTCTCGGCCAGGGCGACGCTCGATAGCAGGAACATGGCGGGTACGATTGCATAGTGTTTGGTCATTGGCTTCCTCTTTTTGATTGTTTATTGGCCTGCGCGAAAAACTACGCAGCGCCCTGAATCATGTGCACATCGCGCTGCGGGAACGGGATCGAAATTCCGGCCTGGTCGAATTGCGCCTTAATGTTCTCAAGCAGGCTGGAACGTACTGGCCAGTAATCCGAAGTCGCCACCCAGGGCCGCACCGCCAGGTCGACACTACTCTCAGCCAATGCACTGACCATAATCACCGGCGCGGGTTCTTGCAGGATCCGGGGTTCATTGCGCATCACCTGTTCGAGAATGGTTAGAGCTGCTTTAATATCGTCACCGTAGCCAATACCAATGACCAAATCAATTCGGCGTGTCTCACGCGCACTGTAGTTTGTAATCGCGCCACTATAGATCTGGGCGTTCGGCACCGTCACCTCGCAGTTATCGCCGGTATGCATTACGGTATTGAATATACCAATATCGTCAATAATACCGCTCACCCCGCCGGCCTCCACAAAATTACCAGTGCGAAACGGCTTGAACATGACAATCATGACGCCCGCGGCGAAATTGGACAAGGAATCCTTGAGCGCCAGCCCCACGGCCAAACCGGCCGCCGCAAAGATGGCCAGTGCCGATTTGGTGTCCACACCCAACTGATCCAGCGCGGCAATAATGACAATAACAATAAGAATGGCATGGAGAAAATTGCCCAAAAAGACCACCAGGACATCATCCAGTCTTGAACGGGTCATCACGCGCCTGACCGTAGTGACAACAACCTTTGCCAGCCATTTCCCGACCACAAAAACCGCCAGGGCTAAAACAATATTAATACCCCAGGGGATAACGTGTTGTTGCAACTGTTCCAGGTACTGATCCATAAAGTCTTCCTTCTGTCGACAGGGTGCATTAGCGCACCATTTCATTACTGCATTATCGTGCTGATTTATCGGTAGTCCGACGCGCTCCGTTCTGCATCATGTATCCATCGCCTGACCTTGACTGCGAAACGGCTAGCTTGTTCTGGTGCCTTAGGTAGCGTTGCCCTGACACCGGAGGTGTAGGCACCGCGCCGGAACCGCGGAGCTTATCCCGAAGAGTGCTTGCTCCAGCCTACGACTAAGCCATCCTGAAAACTTGACAAATAATATGTGATTAAAACTCTGCGATGTATATCGCGGGATAAATGATAACAAACTCTGACGGGGATTTTAATTGTGGGGCTTTTGCCTGATTTCACCATGCAAAAAATCACCGGGTATAACGATAAGAACACCGAACTAAAACACAGGGACGAGGCAGACGTAGCGTAGGTTGCCCTGACACCGGAGGTTGCCTAGAACTTCCGGAACGAAAGTTGAGGTACCCATAATGGAGCCCGAAGGGATTCTTTGGGCCAAGGGTACTCATAATGAACGCTGAAAGCGTTCTAAGAGATGACTTGATGACGCCTGGAGCCAGAGGCGAAGGTGCCCATAATGAAACTCAAAGAGGTTCTTTGGGTGACGCGGGGGTTCTAAGTGTGCCGTAGCGTAACGTAGACACCGCGCCGGAACCGCTGCGCTTGTTCCGGCCTACAATTGCAACCCTCGGCCCTGGTCTTTCATAACAGCACCCGCTCTATGCCGCCCTTCGATACGGCATCTATAAAGGTTTCCTGCCACTGTTCACCCAGGTGATATTTCGCCAGTTCCACGACGATATAGTCGGTGCTGGCGCCGGTCTCGGCGGCGTAGCGCGACAGGCCCTGTTGGCAGGAGGGACACGAAGTCAGGATCTTGACTTCGGCGCCGGCCTGGCGCGTCTGTAATTCGGCAATGCCGTCCTGCAGCTCGTTTAGCTTGCGATAGTGCAACTGGTTGGAGATGTCTGGTCGCGAGACGGCCAGGGTGCCGGCCTCGCCACAACACCGCGGTGTCAGCACGACCTCCTGGTTCATGAGCGTGGAGGCGACGCGCACGGGGTTGTGCCGTTTCATGGGCGTATGACAGGGGTCGTGATAGAGGTATTGCTTGCCGGTGACCTGACCCAGCTTGACGCCCTTCTCCATCAAATACTCGTGGATGTCCAGCAGGCGACAGCCGGGGAAGATCTTGTCGAACTGATATTGCAGCAACTGATCCATGCAGGTGCCACAGGAAACGATCACGGTCTTGATATCGAGGTAGTTGAGGGTATTGGCGACGCGGTGCATCAGGACCTGATTGTCGACGGCGATCTGCTTGCCCTTGGCGGTGTCGCCACCGGCGGTCTGCGGATAGCCACAGCAGAGATAGCCTGGCGGTAACACGGTCTGTACCCCTGTGTCATAGAGCATGGCCAGGGTCGCCAGGCCCACCTGACTGAACAGCCGTTCGGATCCACAGCCGGGAAAATAAAACACGGCCTCAGTGTCGGCGGTGTCGACTTCGGGCTTGCGAATAATCGGTACCAGACCGGGCTCTTCCGCCTTCAACACCTGGCGCAGGGTCTGCCAGGGCATCTGGCCTGGCAGGC
>JAWOIE010000200.1:0-3631 GCA_046484825.1 Gammaproteobacteria bacterium
CTCCCACGAATTCATGGTGCTGGCCTCCTCGGGCGAGGACGCCATCGTCTCCTGCGATTCCTGCGAGTATGCGGCCAACGTGGAAAAGGCCGAGATTCGTGGCGCCGATGCGACTGCCGCCGCCGCCGAGCATCGCCCATGCCCATCGGCACCGTGCCCATCTACCAGGCGCTGGAAAAGGTCGAGGGCAAGGCCGAAGACCTCACCTGGGAGATGTTCCGCGACACCCTCATCGAACAGGCCAAGCAGGGCGTGGACTACTTCACCATCCACGCCGGTGTGCTGTTGCGCTACGTGCCGCTCACCGCCAACCGGGTCACCGGCATTGTCAGCCGTGGTGGTTCCATCATGGCCAAGTGGTGTCTGGCGCATCATCAGGAGAATTTTCTCTACACCCACTTCGACGACATCTGCGAGATCATGAAGGCCTATGACGTGTCCTTCTCATTGGGTGATGGCCTGCGCCCCGGCTGCCTGGCCGACGCCAACGACGCCGCGCAGTTCGGTGAGCTGGAGACCCTGGGCGAACTGACCCAGAAGGCCTGGCAACACGACGTGCAGGTGATGATCGAAGGCCCCGGCCATGTGCCGCTGCACATGATCAGGGAGAACGTCGACAAGGAACTGCAAGACTGTTTCGAAGCGCCGTTCTACACCCTGGGCCCGCTGATCACCGACATCGCCCCGGCCTACGATCACATCACCAGCGCCATCGGCGCCGCCAACATCGGCTGGTACGGCACCGCCATGCTCTGTTACGTCACCCCCAAAGAGCACCTGGGCCTGCCCAACAAGCAGGATGTGCGTGACGGCATCATCGCCTACAAGATCGCCGCCCACGGCGCGGACCTGGCCAAGGGGTTTCCCGGCGCACAGGTGCGCGACAACGCCTTATCCAAGGCCCGCTTTGAATTCCGCTGGGAAGACCAGTTCAATCTGGGCCTCGAGCCGGAACGCGCCCGAGAGTTTCACGACGAGACCATGCCCAAGCAGGCGCACAAGGTCGCGCACTTCTGTTCCATGTGTGGCCCGAATTTCTGTTCCATGAAAATCACACAAGACGTTAGGGAATACGCGGCTAAACTGGGTGTCAGTGAAGAAGAAGCCTTAAAGAAAGGTATGGAACAAAAATCCGTCGAGTTTGTCGACAAGGGCGCTGAAATCTACAAAAAGGTTTAAGCCATTCCCTTCACTTCAAGGGACAAATCTGTCGGAAATAGATTTGAACGGCCGCAGGCTACCCGAAGGGTGGAGGGCCGGACGCCCGGAATATCGGTTAGGGAAGGGTGAACAGATCAATAGCCCTCGACCCTGATGCCTGGCGGCTCATCCCGGCCCGAAGGGGTTCTATGAGACGGGAATCCAGCTACAATAAAATACATGTCACTCTACCTGCCACTCTTCAAAGCCCTCAACGACGCCGACGTCCAGTATATCGTTGTCGGTGGCATCGCCACCATCCTGCACGGTTATGTACGCGCCACCGCAGACGTTGATCTGGTTGTTGACTTGCAGGCAGATGCAGCCAGCAAAGTTATTTCCGTTCTGACAGCGGAAGGTTTTAAGCCCAAGATCCCTGTTCAGGCAATGGAATTTGCCGATGCGAACAAACGAAAACAATGGATAGAAGATAAAGGCATGCAGGTCTTTTCCATGTACCACCCGGACAGGATTGGTATGACAGTAGACTTATTCGTACATCAACCTATTCCATACCAGGAATTATATAATCGTTCGGTGTTTATGGATCTGGACGGTATTAAAGTCAGGGTATGCTCAATCGATGACTTGATCACCATGAAACGACAGGCAGGGCGTCATAAGGACCTGGCCGACATCGAACAATTGACTAAAATAAAAGCATATGAAAAAGACCGATCAGATAAATGAACCGCAAGCCGATTGGCCCGTTACCTTTGAACAGGTGGAAGAGGCCCAATTGCGCGATATGTTAAATGCCACCCCCGCACAACGGTTGGCAATGGCAGAGGAACTGATAAAGTTTGTTAATCTTGCGCATTCGGCGAAACCGATAAAGAAATGAGTTTTTGCCCTAACCGTAATAGCAAAGCAGGGCCGAGGGTTTAGGCCCTGGTTTCTGGCTCCGACATTCTTACTGCTTCATGTTTAACCATTACACCCATGCAATTTTAGTGAGGAATCGCCATGCCCAATCCCCCTGATGTCACCAGTGACACAACAAACATCTGGAAAAACCACGTTGCCGTCCCCGATACCCCAGCAGGTTTTACCGTACGAACCACCTATCCGAGCAACCCCGATGGCGCGGAGGTCATGTTGGAACGCTGGCAGGCGGGCTCAGCAGAACCGCCACATTCACATCCGGGTGATGACATGACCGTGGTGGTGGAAGGCAAAATGTCGATTCAATTCTATACACGGGAAAACGGTGCGCTGGTTGCCGACGGCGAAGCCGTGGTGCTCAACAAAGGCGACACCGGGTATGTAAAAGCAGGGCGTATCCACGACGCCCAATACCTTGAAGACTGTAAACTCGTCTACGTGCATGACAAGGCTTTTGGTTTTAGTGCCGAAGGTTGAGCATGTAGGCCGGAACAAGCGCAGCGGTTCCGGCGCGGGTTCGGCGGGGCCTCAGTATTCTTCTGTTTCTATGGTCTATTCTGGACTATGATTGGCTCATGTCAGTAAAACTTCCCCAGAAAAAGGCCGACCAGGCGGTTGCTTATTTGATAGAGACGTATCAGCCAGAGGCGATATTGCTCTATGGTTCCAGGGCAAAAGATACCGCCACACCTAAGAGTGATATTGATTTGGCCATATTGCTCGGCCGGCAACAACGACCAGATGCCATGGCGCTTGCGGCCAGCAGAACAGAGCTTGAACACATTCTTGGGAGTGATGTGGATTTGATTGTGCTGGATCATGCATCGCCTATCTTGGCCATGCAGATACTGCGGAATCACCAGGTACTCTATCAAAATGATAGTGAGGCAATGACGCGCTATACCATGAAAAAAACCGGCGAGTATTTTGATCTGAAATACAGCCGCCGGTTTATCGAACAACAGCTACTGGCGTCATGACAGACGACATTCTTCTGGCCAAGCTGGCCACGGTTGATCGTTGTTTGCACCGCATCAGGAAAGTGAGTGGAGATAACCCTGACGCCGTTGAAAATATCGATACCCAGGACATCGTTGTATTAAATCTCCAGCGTGCAATTCAGGCCGCCATAGACCTGGCCGCCTGGTATCTCTCCAGTCAGCACCTGGGTCTACCCGATACGCTGAAATCGCATTTCACTATTCTGCGCAGTGCCGGTATTATCGATAGTGAACTATGCCAACACCTGGAAGCGATGGTGGGGTTTCGCAATATCGCTGTGCATCAATACCAGCAACTGGATTTGGATATCCTCAAACACATCATCAGCCACCGTCTTGGGGATCTGGAAGGATTTGCAATGGTGATCAAGACTAAACTGAAAAGCCAGTAGTAGACCGGAACAACCAGTGCGGTGTAATTGTAGGCCGGAATAAGCGTAGCGGTTCTGGCGCGGACCCAGCGCGCGCCCCTGCATTCCCTGCGGTTTTGGTTTTGTGTATAATTTTTTTAATTCACAAGGACAGTGGAGGCTTAATCATGAGCC
>JAWOIE010000208.1:0-8547 GCA_046484825.1 Gammaproteobacteria bacterium
TGCCCCTGATAACGCAGGTCGAGACTGGCCTCGGTGTTGATGTCGCCGGCGCTGACGCCCTCGGCCTGCAGGGCCTCGCGCCCCTGCTGCGCCAATGCCGCTAACGCCGCCTCGATCCGCTCCGTAGGCGTGTCCGCCAGCGGGCCAATCAGGCCGTGCGACAGCTGCCGTGAACGCGGCGCCACCAGCATGCCAAAGGCGGACAACACCCCCGCGTACACCGGCACCATGGCGGCGGTCATGCCGAGGGCCTCCGCCAGGGCGCAGACATGCAGGCCTCCGGCGCCACCGAAGGAGGTGAGGGTCAGTTGGCGCGGGTCGATGCCGCGTTGCACCGACATCACCCGCAGGGCCTGGGCCATGTGTTCATTGGCCAGGCGAATAATACCCTCCGCCGCGGCCTCCACACTCAGGTTCAGGGTCATGGCGATGGCCTGCACGGCCTGGTGGGCGGCCTCAGGATCCAGATGCATACCGCCGCCGAGAAAGGCATCGGCGCGCAGGCGGCCGAGGAGCAGATTGGCGTCGGTCACCGTGGCCTGCGTGCCACCCCGGCCGTAGCAGGCCGGGCCGGGGTCGGCACCGGCGGACTGCGGCCCGACCTGCAGCATGCCGCCCCGGTCGACCCAGGCAATGGAGCCCCCGCCGGCGCCGATGGTATGCATGTCCACCATGGGCACGGCCACCGGGTAGTGGGCAATGTGGCCCTCGCTGGTCAGCTGTATCTCGCCATCGATGAGCGCCACGTCGGTCGAGGTGCCGCCCATGTCAAAGGTGAGCAGACGCGGGCGCTGCGCGCAGTCGCCCATATACCTGGCCCCGGCCAGGCCCCCGGCGGGACCGGAGAGCAGCAGGTGCACCGCCTGCGCCGCGGCGTGTTCGGCGGCGATGGTGCCGCCGGAGCTTTGCATGACCGAGATGCGGGCCTGGGCCGCGCCGTGGCCAAGCCGTTGCAGATAGCCCTCCACCAGGGGACCGACATAGGCATTCAGCCAGGTGGCCATGCCGCGTTCATACTCTTTACATTCCGGCAGCACCTGCGAGGAACGCGAGACAAACAGGCCGGCGGGCAGCGCCACGGCAATGGCGCGCTCGGC
Organism: Gammaproteobacteria bacterium; assembly: GCA_046484825.1. Lineage (GTDB taxonomy): Bacteria > Pseudomonadota > Gammaproteobacteria > UBA6429 > Thiohalophilaceae > CAJYAN01. The sequence goes on from JAWOIE010000208.1 coordinate 1,098, forward strand.
GCGATCATCGAGATAGGAAAACAACAGGTTAATGGCCACGGCGCGGGGTTGCAGTTGCTGCAACTGTGCGAGCAGCTGTTGCAGGTCTGCCGCGGTCAGCGGTTCGAGCAGTTCGCCCTCAGCGCTGAGTCGGCCACCGGTTTCCAGGCAATACTCAGCAGGCACCGGCGGGGAGATGGGAGCGGGTTGCAGGTTGTAGAGTTCGCGCCGGGTCTGGCGGCCCAGGGTGAGGACATCACCGAGGCCGTGATTGCTGATGTAGGCGGTGGTCACGCCCTTGCCTTCGAGCACGGCGTTGGTCGCGACGGTGGAACCATGCACGATGTAGAGGGTCTCATCTGGCGCCAGCGACTGTAGTCCCAGCGCCTCAATGCCCTGCAGGATGGCCTGCTCCGGCGCCGCCGGTGTGGACAGCACCTTGTGTACCCGTAGCGTGTTATCACGCAGGAGCACAAAGTCGGTGAAGGTGCCGCCGGTGTCGATGCCGAGATAGATTGCCTGCGTCATGAGTACTCTATGTGGTCTGGTCGTTACTTGAGGTTTGTCGCACAAAATAATATTCACGCGCGTCAGGACTTGTCAGCATTGGCGGGTTGAATATAATTTTGTCGCATATGCTAACACAGCTGTTACCATGGTCTGCGGCGTTCGTTAAGCTGAAACACAACAAATGATAAAAGGTCAGACTGGATTATTATGAGTAAGGATATCCTCGTACAGGTCGAACACATCAGCCGCTATTACGGTCCCAATGCGGCCGTCAGCCAGGTCAGTTTTGAACTCCGCCGTGGCGAGGTGCTGGGCTTTCTCGGGCCCAACGGCGCGGGCAAGTCCACCACCATGCAAATGATTACCGGCAACCTGGCCCCCAGTGCCGGACGGATCCGCATTTGCGGCATTGATTTGCTCGACCAGCCAAAGGCCGCCAAGGCCGCCATCGGTTACCTGCCGGAGCAGCCCCCCCTGTATCGTGACTTTACCGTCGATGAGTACCTGACGTTCTGTGCCCGCATCAATGGCATCGCCCATGACCAGGTCAACGCCGCGGTACAACGCGCCAAACAACGTTGCGGTCTCACCGACGTCAGTCAGCGTTTGATCAATAATCTTTCCAAGGGTTTTCAACAACGCGTCGGCATCGCCCAGGCGATTATTCACTCCCCGGCCGTGGTGGTGCTGGACGAACCCACGGTGGGTCTCGACCCGATCCAGATCCGCGAAATCCGCAGCCTCATCCGTGAGCTGGGCAATGACCATGGCGTCATTCTGTCGACCCACATCCTGCCCGAGGTGCAGATGACCTGTGACCGTGTGCAGATCATCAACAAGGGTAAGCTGGTGTTCAGCGACCAGATCGAAAACCTCAATCAGCGCATGCAGTCCGCCAGTCTGTTACTGGGTCTGCGTCAGCCACCCCCGAGCAGCGAGCTGGCGGCCATCAGTGGCGTCAACAGTGTCGAGGCGCTCGAGGCCCATCGCTTTCGCCTCTTTCACGACAGCGACCACAGCCCGGCGGAGGCGCTGGCCGAGTTGGCGGTGCAGAAGGGCTGGGGGCTGCTGGAGCTGTCACCGGAGTGCAAGACCCTGGAACAGATCTTTGTCGATATCACCAGTACCGAGACCCAGGTCGAGGAGCACGCCGCATGATGATGACCCTGCACATTATGCGCCGCGAACTGCGCGCCATGTTTTTATCGCCGCTGGCCTGGACCATCCTGGCCGTGGTGCAGTTTATTCTCGCCTATTTGTTTCTCTCACAACTGAGCGAGTTTATTCGCTTTCAGCCGCAGCTGCGGGCGATGGAACAGGGTATCGGCGTTACCGACGTGGTAGTGACGCCGTTGTACGGCAGCGCCTCGTTTATTCTCATGCTGGTGGTGCCGTTGATTACCATGCGCGTGATCAGCGAGGAGCGCCGCAACAAGAGTCTGACCCTGTTGTTCTCCGCCCCCATCAGCATGACCGAGATCGTGCTGGGCAAGTACCTGGGTGTGGTCGCCTTCCTGCTCATCATGATCGCCATGATCAGTATTATGCCGCTCTCCCTGATGGTCGCCGGACCCATCGATACCGGATTATTTCTGGCCACCCTGCTGGGCGTGACGCTGTTGCTGGCCTCGTTTGCCGCGGTCGGGGTCTACTTTTCCACCCTGACGGTACAGCCCACCGTGGCAGCTATTGGCACCTTCGGTGTTTTGTTGCTGTTGTGGATTATCGACTGGGCGGGCGCCCGTGTGGCGGATGAACATGCCACCGGGGTGTTGACCTATTTGTCCATGCTGCGGCACTTCGAGTCCCTGGCCAAGGGTGTGTTTAACAGCAGCGACATTGCCTATTATCTGCTGTTTATCGGCACCTTTTTGACCCTGAGCGTGCGTCGTCTCGATGCAGACCGCCTACAACACTGAGACGATAATCGATTATGGAAATTACCAACAAGAGCCGTTTGAATCTGCGTATCCAGGGCCTGATATTCCTGGTGCTGTTTTTGGCCATGGTCGTCATGCTGGCGTGGCTGTCCAAGCGTTATAGTGTCGAGGCGGACTGGACCGCGACCGGGCGCAACACCCTTTCCGAGGCGAGTATTAAACTGGTCCAGCGCCTGCCGGAGCGGATGACCTTTACCGCCTTTGCCCGTGACAGCGATCTGGTCCCCACGCGCAAGAGCATTCGTGATCTGGTCGGGCGTTATCAAAAGCACAGTGATCTGATTGAGCTGATCTTTATCGACCCCGTGACCAAACCGGATGTGACGCGCAAAATGGGCATCAGCGTGGAAGGCGAGATCGTGATGGAGTATCAGGGTCGCAGTGAACACATCAAGCAAGCCAGCGAGGAAAATATTACCAATGCCCTGCAGCGCCTGCTGCGCAGTGGAGAGCGTCGGCTGCTGTTTATCAGCGGCCATGGTGAACGCAATCCACTGGGTCAGGCCAACCATGACCTGGGGCAGTTTAGCCAGCATCTGGCTAAAAAGGGCGTCAAGGTGGAGACGCTCGCGTTGACGGAGACCCCGGCGATTCCCGCTGACGTTGCCGCCCTGGTCATTGCCAGTCCGCAGGTCAATTATCTGGACGGTGAAGTCAAGATGATTCGCGATTATGTTCTCCAGGGCGGCAACCTGTTGTGGCTGCACGAGCCCGGCGGCAAATATAACCTCGACGCACTGGGTGAAGCACTGGGTATCGATTTTTATCCCGGCGTGGTGGTCGACCCATCGACCCAGTTGCTGGGGATTTCGGACCCGACCTTTTCCCTGGTGGTGGAATATCCCAATCACCCCATAACCAGCGGCTTTGAACTGCTGACACTGTTTCCTCAGGCGGTGGGCATCAATCATGAAGCCGTTAGCGAGGAATGGAACAAGACCGCGCTCTTGCAGACGGTGTCACGCAGCTGGTCCGAGGCCGGCGAACTCAAGGGCGCGATCCAGTTTGATCCGGGCGTTGATACCACGGGCCCGCTGACGATCGGCCTGGCGCTGAGTCGCGAGGTGGAACGCGCGACAACGACCCCAGACAATGAGCGTGGCGCGCAACAGCGCATTGTCATCCTCGGTGACGGCGACTTTATCTCCAATGCCTATCTGGGCAACCAGGGTAATCAGGACATGGGGCACGCCATTATCAACTGGTTGAGCAATGATGATTTCTTTATTGATATCCCCTCGGCAACCGCACCGGATTCACAGATGAATCTGGACCAGACCACCTGGTCGGTCATTGGCCTGGTGTTTCTGGTGGGCCTGCCGTTGGGGCTGGTAGCGAGCGGTGTCACGGTCTGGATGAAACGGCGGAAGCGCTAGGCATGAATTCACGCACCCTCCTCAATCTGGTGTTGCTCGGCATTGTTGCGCTGCTGGTGGTGTTGGTGGTGTATGAGCCGGGCAAGGAAGCGGAACCGCAAGCGCCCAGACTCACGGCGCTGAAAAAAGACAGCATCAGCAAAATTGATATTCAACGCAGCGGCGGGGAAACGGTCCGCTTTGTCCGGGACAAGAATATCTGGCACATGACCGCGCCGTATCAGTTACCCGCCAATGAATTCCGTATCAATTCCATTTTGCGCCTGGCCGAAATGGAGAGCCACGCCCGGCATGAGCTCGAGGGTCTGGACCGGGCCGATTTCAAGCTGACGCAGCCGGAGGTGGTCGTCACCTTTGATGACCAGGTGAACATCAAGTTTGGTGGCAGTGAGCCGCTCAACCACCATCGCTATGTTGAGGTGGATGGCATGCTGCACCTGATCAGCGATACGGTGTATTACCATGTCAGCGGCAAACCGACGGCACTGCTGAGTCTGCAATTGTTGCCCCAGGGCACGGTGATCCAGGCCATCGAGTTACCGGATAATCGTCTGGAGCTCAAGGACGGTCGCTGGCAGATTAAAAACGAGCCGGCCGACATGGCCAGTGATGCCGTGACCCGCTTACTCAACGAGTGGCGGCTGGCGCAGGCGCTGGATGTGGTCGCTGCGACGCAGCCGCCGGGCAGGCAACAGGTCAAGATTTTTGTCGAGGGCCAGGACACGCCGGTGGTATTTTCCATTGTGCAGCGTAAGCCGGACTTCGTCCTGTTGCGTGAAGACAAGGGTGTGCAGTATCAGCTGACCGAAGACAGTGCCGAGCGACTCCTGCGCCTGGCCAGTACTGACGTATTGGACGAAGATGCGCTGCCGCCGCCCGCTGCGGCGAAGCCCTAGCGGGCGGCGGCGACCATAAACGCCAATATTTTTATTTGTCCCGCTGTTGTCCGCCGGCGACTGGGTTACACTAGCACGATGCACGCGGTCCATGTCACACCACTAACGTGTCCTCTGTCACTTCCCCTGCCGATCTTCTATGGTATCTGCGCCATTGTCGCTGCCAGCGCTGCCGGATTTCCGGCAGTATCCTATGCGGAGTTGTCGACGCGTTTCCCGCGCAGCACTGGCGAGGCGCAGTATGTTCGCGAAGGTCTGGGCCTGCCGCAGCTGGCCTTAATCATTGGCCTGGTGTTATTTCAGCCCCGGCACTTTTTCGAGGCGTAGAGGAAAATGCTGTTGACGGCCTTTGCGGCTTATCTTGTTTGCGGCGCGGTCGCCGGTCTGCTGGCCGGTCTGTTGGGGGTCGGTGGTGGGCTGGTCATTGTACCGGTCTTGACCCTGCTGTTTTCCATGCTTCACTTTTCCAGTGACGTGATTGTGCATCTGGCCGTCGGTACCTCACTGGCGACCATAGTCTTCACCTCGTTATCCTCAGTGCGCGCGCATCACCGCAGGCAAGCGGTGGATTGGTTCATTGTGTGGCGATTGGTGCCGGGGATTATTTTCGGCGCCCTGCTCGGCGCCATCATTGCTGATGCCATGCCGACAAAAATATTGCGTAACATATTTATTGCCTTTGAACTGCTGGTGGCCATACAGATGTTTGCCTCGCTGCGACCGCAGGCGCAGCGCGATCTGCCGGGAAGGTGGGGCATGTCTGTGGCCGGCACGACCATTGGCATGCTCTCGAGTATTGTCGGCATCGGCGGCGGCACGCTCACGGTGCCGTTTCTGGTCTGGTGTCGTGTCGCCATTCACCGTGCCATTGGCACTGCCAGCGCTTGCGGCCTGCCCATCGCCCTCGGCGGCAGTCTCGGTTTTATTGTTATGGGTTGGGGGCACCCGGCATTGCCCGAGGCGAGTAGTGGTTTTGTCTACTGGCCTGCGTGGCTGGGTATTGTCCTCGCCAGCGTCCTTGCCGCCCCGTTGGGCGCGGCGCTGGCGCATCGCCTGCCGGCAACGCGTTTGAAAAAGATCTTTGCGACATTTCTGATGGTGCTGGCGCTGATGATGTTGTTTATTAAATAAGTTGCCGGATTCATCGGTGGTCGGGGGTTTGCGTTCAGGTGTCTTTCACAGCGGTGATCCGCAGCTCGGCAACCAGGGGTAGATGGTCGGAGGCGATACGCGCCAGTTGCGAATCGGGAATTTCAATGCCGATTACTTCGAGTCCGGGACTGACAAAGATATGGTCGATGCGCAGGGTCGGGAAGCGGCTGGAAAAGGTCCCCCTGGGCCGATGGTCGTGTGCCTTGGCCTGGACATCCTTGAGCCGACCCTCGAGCCGGCGGCACACTGGCGAAGACGGTTGCGCATTGAGGTCGCCGCAGAGAATTACCGGACCCTGACACTGTTCGTGTGCCAGCCAGTCGTGGCCGAGGAGTGTCTCGATCTGTGCCATGCGTTCGCGCGCGTACAGGCCAAGGTGCGTATTGATGACCTGAATCTCCTGTCCGTGCAGGTCGATAGCAACCCAGAGTGCCCCGCGCGGTTCCAGTGCTGGTTTGTCGACGAGGCCCGGTAGCGAACCGACCCTGATCAGGCGCTGCGGCAGGTGGGTCAGGATGGCATCGCCATAGCGCTCTTCCTCCAGGTGCAGGGCCGGATGAAAATGAAATTCCATTTCCAGATATCGCGCGATCAGATGGGCCTGGTCTGTGCCATAGCTGCGCTCTCGGCCCACATCCAGTTCCTGCAGTGACACCACATCGGGTCGGGCGCGGGCAATCACACGCGCGATGCGTTCCGCATCAATCTTGCCGTCCATGCCGACACAGCTGTGCACGTTATAACTCATGACGCGCAGGGTGTCCGTCTGCACGGCAGACGGTCGTTTACGCTTGGCTACAGGTTTTTGAGTTGATCGCCCAAGATGATGCAGCACGGCGTTGCGTAAATCAGTCGGGCGCAAATGCTGATGTTTGCGTGCCGCCAGCGGGGCATCGCCGGGGAGCAATGCAAAGCCATTGGTCTCTTCGGGCGTCGCACCGGCATGCGCGCCGTTTTCGGTGGCAAAGGTTAACGGGGTTGCCCCTTCGTGCCAGCCCAGTAACACAAAGTCGCCGGCATCTGCGTGTTCACACAGGCGCTGCAGGTCCTCGCCAAGGCAATCGAGAAACGGATGTTGGGCACCGAATAACACGGCACAGTCGCGTGGTAGTTGAAAGATACCGTCCTGTGTCGTAGCCCGGACGATGCCCGGAGCTTGCCGAGTAAGGACAACGGGCACCTTGTGTGTTTGCGCCAGTTCGCGGGCAACAAAATCACGCTCCTGATGATCCAGTTTTCGCGGTGCATAGACGTGGCCCACGGGCCCAAGGCCGACGACCATTGTCTGCTGCCTCGCTGCTTGCTCGTTATTGATACCGAGCACTGCAAACAAGCGCTGAATGTGTTTGCCACCCAGTAGTCGCACCCGCTGGGTCTGAATACTGCCGTTTTGTAGGCCGTGGATTACGGATGGAAGGTCATTCAATTGCTTAAACGTCGCGATTACAGCCGATTCCAGTGAATAACCCTGTGTCTCGTAGTAGGCCCTGGCATCGGATTGCCCATGATCGGAATAGATCCAGACTTCGTAGTGCCGCCATTCCGAACGATGGGCGGCGCGCCACAAGCGGGCGATGGCATCATCGATGCCCTTCAG
>JAWOIE010000213.1:0-6986 GCA_046484825.1 Gammaproteobacteria bacterium
GCGACCTTATGGGCTCTGTGGAATACGTCGGCATGAAGACCACGCGTCTGCGCAGTCTCTCCGGCGAACAGTTGGTATTCTCCAATTCCGACCTGCTGAACAGTCGCATTCGAAATTTTGGTCGCATGTTTGAGCGCAGGGTGCCCTTCACTATTGGTGTGACCTACCAGACCTCGCGCGCTCAGCTGGAAGAGATCCCCAAGCTAATTCGCGGGGCCGTTGAGCAACAGGAGCATACCCGCTTTGATCGTGCGCACTTTAAGGAATACGGAAACTCCGCCCTGGTGTTCGAGACGGTCTATTATGTCAAGGGACCGGACTATAATCGCTATATGGACATCCAGCAGGCCATTAATCTTTATATCTACGACCGGTTTGCCGAGGCGGGCATCGAGTTTGCCTATCCGACACAGACCCTATATGTTCAACAGCAACCCACAAGGGAAAGGAAGCAGCCGTGAAAAAAATCATACTCGGCGTGGTGGTTATTCTGGCGATCGCGATCGCCGCAGTCAGTTATTATTTGTTGACGAATCTGGATGAGCTGGTCAGAAAGGCCATCGAAAAATATGGCAGTCAGACGACCCAGACGGCGGTGCGGGTTGGCAAGGTACGTTTGCAACTGGGTGACAGCGGCCAGTCTGGCAGCGGCGCGATTCATGACCTGACGGTTGCCAATCCGCCGGGGTTTTCCGCACCCTACGCCTTGTCTCTGGGGGAGATCAGCACCCGTATCGACCTCAGTTCTTTGGCTAAACCCCCCTATATCATCGACACGGTTACCGTGCGTGCACCGCAGATTTTTTTCGAGGTCAACGGTGCCAGAGAGACCAATCTGGTGGAGCTCAAGAACAACCTCAGTGGCGCCGGTAGTGCTACCCGCAGCCCTAAATCCGATGACGATTCGGCCGGACAGGACTTGCCTCGTCTCATCGTTCGCCGTGTGGTGTTTAGCGATGGCCAGATGCAAGCCCGGGTTGTGCCGCTCGACAACAAGGAATACCAGCTCAAGCTGCCGAGCCTGACCATGAGCAACCTCGGGGGTGAACAGGGCGCCACGCCGCCACAACTGGCCAGGGAGATTATCGAGCGTCTGATTGAGCAGGCACGTCAGCAAATCAAACAACAGGGCATTGATGCCGAGCTGGACAAGCTCAAGGCCCAGGCGACGTCAAAGATCGAGGCGGAAAAGGCAAAACTCAGGCAGGAGAGCGACCAGAAACTCGATCAGCAAAAGCAAAAGCTGGATGAAAAATTAAAAGGTTTTCTGGGTCAATAAGTCGCGCCGCGCAGTGCACCAATGAGGCTGATTCTGCCCATAATTTGACAACGATTTCTTTGCGTCTTTCGCGCCATGTGCGTTGTGCCTTTCACCCATCAACGACCGCCGTCGGCAGTGCAAATGCAGTGCATGGGCGAAAAATGGTGCGCTTCTGGTCAATTGTTTAAAATGTGCTAGAATCTTTGCTTTATTGATGACAAAAGGTTAGTTGAGAATGGCAAATGCAAAAAAAATAGTCAAAGCGTCCTCCCTTGCAAATACAATCAAAAATGCAACCGAGAATCTGGCCGCCGCTGCTAGCGATGGTGAAGCCGCAGCCAGTCAGCTTGGCAGTGAGCGGAAAAAGCTCGTCGCGGAAAGTAAGCGATTTGCCAAAAAACGCGCCACACTGACAAAACGCAAACAGACCGCGGCCAGTCGCTTAAAGAAGACGCCGAATGCCGATAATCGCAAGGCCCTGACCGCGGTCAGCAAAGAACTGGCCAGCGTCAAGAAGGCGGGTGACAAGGCGCGTGCCGCTGCCGCCGCAAATAACGAAGAACTCAAAGCGGTAAAGACCTCGCTCAGACAGGCCACGGCCTATCTCAATGTTATTGAGAAGGCGGACAAGGTTCTCAATAAGCCCAAGAAGAAGCGTCGTAAAAAGCGCGCCGTTAAAAAGTCGGTCTAGTACCGTCGCTCCTGCCAGTAGGTCACAGGGACGTGATTTGCGGGCAGCACCCTCAAGCGTAGTAGCCTCCGGGCGCCATTTCCTGACGTTCGCCCCAGCGGGTTCCCCCTGGTGGTTATCCGACTCTGTCCATACGGCTGTCAACGGCCACGACTCCGGCGTTTACGACGTAATTACTTCCAGCGAGGGTGTCAGGCTCCGTTTCGCCCGCAAGCCGTCGCCAAGGGTGAGGCCCACGGTGTATATTATGCCGGTGACGCCACGCATGCGGATGTCGCAATGTCAGGCGGGTTTGCCGAACGATAAAAACGAGGCGATGATGTCATGTCCGTAATCACTATTGCCGACACCGAGATCCCACCGGGGAACCGGACGATTATTCAACTGCCGGTTGCCAATCTCTACACCCACCGGCAGATGGATCTGCCTATTCACGTCATCAATGGCAAACAGCCTGGACCACGCCTGTTTGTCTGTGCGGCCGTGCATGGGGATGAACTCAACGGCGTGGAAATTATTCGCCGCTTGCTAAAACAGAAATCGCTCAATAATCTGCGGGGCAGTCTCATCGCTATCCCCGTGGTCAATATCTTTGGCCTGATTTTACATTCCCGCTATTTGCCGGACCGGCGGGATTTGAATCGTTCTTTTCCCGGCAGCAAGCGTGGTCCCCTGGCATCACGCCTGGCGAATATCCTTACCCAGACCATTATCAGCCAGTGTACCCATGGCATTGACCTGCATACCGGTGCGATCCACCGCCACAACCTGCCACAGATACGTGCCGATCTGGACGATGCACAGACCAATGACCTGGCACATGCCTTCGGCGTACCGGTACTGATTAATGCCAATACCCGTGACGGCTCGCTGCGCGAAACTGCCACTAACCTGGGTGTCAAGATGCTGATGTATGAAGCGGGCGAGGCCTTGCGCCTTGATGACTTGTCCATTAATGCCGGGGTGCGGGGTATTTTGAATGTCATGCGCAAACTGGAAATGATCAAGGCCTCCAAACGCAGAGATAATGCCAGTGAACCTTTTATTGCCCGGAGCAGTCAATGGATCAGGTCACCCTATAGTGGTATTTTTCGCAGTAAAAAGCGTCTGGGTGAATACGTCGATGAGGGTGAGTTGCTGGGCAAGATCTTCGATCCCACGGATATTTTCGGTGAGGTGGAATACCCAGTGCCGGCGGCCAGGTCAGGGGTGATTATTGGCAAGACCAATCTGCCACTGGTCAATGAAGGTGATGCCCTCTATCACATTGCCAGTTTTGAACATGGCAATGAGGTGGCGCTGGAGGTCGAGTCGTTTCAGCAGGATATGGAGCCTGATTAACCCGTTTACCTTATTGTGGTTAAGCACACTTCAATCCGGCAGCAAACAGCGTCATAATAAAAATGTCCTTATTCTAACAAGCCAGATAGCCATATGCGCAAAGTCTTTTGTATCGTACTCACTTTGGCCTTCGCCGGCCCCGGCGTCGTTATGGCCAACACGGGTCGCTTTGAAACCGACCAGCTGACGATTCGCATTAGCGCCCGCACACCACAGCAAATGGCCGCTTTTTATGAAGGCCGGGGTTTCCCCCGCGAGATGATCGAGGCTACCCGCCAGGCCTGCTTTTTCACCGTAGGCATTAAAAACAAGAGCAACACCATTCTCTGGCATGACCTCGACCAGTGGACATTTACTGCCGCCAGTCAACCCGTGCAGCGGTTCACTCGTGCGTACTGGAAGGCGAAGTGGCAAAGCCTGCAGGCGCCCCTGGCCAGTCAGTCCACCTTTCGCTGGACGCTGATGCCGGAGCAGCTGGATTTTCGCCCGCAGGAAGCGGAGGGCGGCAATATTACCTTGCCGCGTGGTCCGCTGGTGTATGACATTAAGGCGGTATTTCAGACCGGCGAAGATAAGACCGGGCCAATCATAAAGGCAGTACTGACGGATATCCGTTGTGGTGAAGATACCCCGGGAGCGACACAATGAAATCCCTTTTCTCGATCGTAATTCTGTATGTACTCGTCGCCCTGTCGCCCCTGGCGGCCCTTGAACTGCCCCGGGGGATTATCGAGACCCCGCGTGTGCAGGCGCCGGCCGTCAGGCTGGAGGATATGGATGGTCGGGTGCAGGCGCTGCAGGAGTATCGCGGCCAGTGGGTGTTCGTCCATTTCTGGGCCAGCTGGTGTGGCCCCTGTCGTAAGGAAATGCCACACATTCAGCGCCTGATCCAGATTATGGAAGACCAGGGGCTCGCCTTTATGATTATTAATACCGCCGAGTCCGAGGATACGGTGTTTACCTTTCTCGGCGGTGTCGCCCCGGAACTGCACAGCCTGCTGGATCGCGATGGCCTGGTCACCGAGGCCTGGCAACCGCGCGGTTTGCCGGCGACGTATCTGGTCGACCCCGCGGGCCAGGTTCGGTATCAGGCCCTGGGCGGTCGACCCTGGCATGAAAAGGTTTATGTCGATTTTCTCCGCGCCCTGACCGATGGGAACTAGACCACCATTTAAGCTTTGTCTGCCCTGGACGTTATAATCTCAGAGAGTGGATGACCATAGGGCATGACGCGCGTGATGACACCGCAGGAAAAATATCACCAGGCGCTGACCACAGGGCTGTTATGTGCTGACACGGCACAGGCCACCGCCGTCGATCAATTGGAGGCCTTGTATCAGCGACTGAACGGCGCGCAGGCCACGCAAGCATCCCTGTGGAGTCGTTTTTTTTGCCGTCGACCGGCACAGACGGGACTCTATCTGTGGGGTGGTACCGGTCGCGGCAAAACGCACCTGATGGACAGCTTTTATAGTTGTATCGACTTTGATGACAAGCACCGTCTGCACTTTCATCGCTTTATGCGCGATATCCATGCGCAAATCCGCGAACATCCACACATGGAAGACCCACTCAGCGTAATTGGTCGTGAATGGGCCGAACGCTATCGGCTGCTGTGTCTGGATGAATTTCATGTCACCGATATTACCGACGCCATGATCCTGGCGCGTCTGCTGGACGCCCTGTTTTCCAATGGTGTCACCCTGGTGACGACGTCGAATATCGCCATCGACGACCTTTATCGGGACGGCCTGCAACGCAGCAGCTTTTTGCCGGCCATTGACCTGCTACACCGCTACACACTCGCCGTCGCGCTGGGGGAGGGTGCCGACTATCGTCTGAGCTATCTGGAGCAGGCCCAGACGTATTACATTATCGACAACGCAGGAGACTGCCTGGCGCTACACAAGCACTTTCATCACCTTGCCGATGTCGAACCCAAACATGCCAGAACGATTGAGATCAATCGCCGTGCGATCAACTACGTGGCCTGGGCCAATGATATTATCTGGTTTGATTTTGCCGAGCTCTGTGGTGGCGCGCGCTCGGCCATGGATTATCTGGAAATCGCCCAATGCTTTGATACGGTTTTTATCAGTAATGTTACGCACATGAATGACGAACAAAACGATGTGGCACGACGCTTTCTTCATCTCATCGATGCCCTCTACGACCATCGGGTCAAAGTCTTTATCTCCGCCGAGGCCCCTGCGCAGGCACTCTATACCGGTGCCAATATGGCCTTTGCCTTTGAACGCGCGGTCAGTCGTCTGGCGGAAATGGCCAGCAAACACTATCTGGCCGAGGCCCACCATTAAGTCCGCGGGCGACCTGCCGGGGTTTGTATTCGCAGGCTTTTTCAACAATAATCTTTCCTATGACTAAACTCAAAATCGGTTTTGCCCTCGGTGGCGGCGCGGCGCGTGGCTGGGCCCATATTGGCGTGATCCGCGCCCTGGCCGAAATGGAGATCAAACCGGATATCATTGCCGGCACCTCCATTGGCGCGCTGGTCGGTGCAGTCTATGCCGTGGAGCGACTGGATGAACTGGAAGACTGGGTACGGAAATTGCGCCGGCGTGACGTCGCCGCCTTACTCGACATTAATCTGTTCGCCGGTGGATTGATTGAAGGTGACAAGTTGATGAACACCTTCCGACACTATTTTGATGCGCAAAAAATCCAGAACCTCTCCATGCCCTTTGGTGCCATAGCTACGGACCTTGCCAATGGTAACGAGGTCTGGTTTCAGGAGGGAAATTTATGGGATGCCATTCGGGCCTCCATCGCCGTACCCGGCCTGTTTTCCCCCTGGCACTACCGCGAGCGCTGGCTTGCCGATGGGGGCCTGGTCAATCCCGTCCCCATCTCCCTGTGTCGTGCCCTCGGTGCGGATCAGGTCATTGCCATTAACCTCAACTCCAATCTTATCTCTAAACACTTTGATCTGGTCAATCACAAAAATCCGCCTAAAAATGCCAGGGAGGCGCTTCAAAAGGACCCGGAAGAGGGTAGTAGTGTCCGTGACTGGTTTGAGGGCATCAAGGCGCGTATCAGTGGTAGTGACGAGGACGATCGTCCCGGCATTGTCGATGTCCTGAGCAGCTCGCTGTATATCATGCAGGAACGCATTACCCGGAGCCGCATGGCCGGCGACCCCGCCAACGTGCTGCTCAACCCGCACCTCGAATCGATTGGGATGATGGAGTTTGATCGCGCCAGGGAGGCCATTGACGAGGGGTATGCGGCGGTCCAGCGCATGCGCGATGACATTGAGCGCAATATCCTGCTGCACTAAAGGCGCCTTTGCAACCGCCCTTTATCGCGCCGCATGCCTGGACACTCTCGGTCACCGAGGCGCGGGTGATACAGGAGCGCTTGCGCTCCCAAATCATTCTGCAGGATCAGTTTGACGCCCCCCGCTGGGTCGCGGGTATCGATGTGGGTTTTGAGGCAAATAATACGGTAACGCGCGCGGCGGTCGCGGTACTCAGTTTTCCGGCACTGCAGCTGGTTGAGGCACAGATCAGCCGCCTGCCGACGGCCTTTCCCTATATTCCCGGTTATCTTTCCTTTCGTGAGGCCCCGGCGGTCCTGGCGGCGATGAATCAATTGCAGCACATCCCCGATCTCTTGCTCTGCGATGGGCAAGGAATTGCCCATCCCCGGCGGTTTGGTATTGCCTGTCACCTG
>JAWOIE010000246.1:0-4804 GCA_046484825.1 Gammaproteobacteria bacterium
TTTCATCTCTTCCGTTGCAGCGGTGTTGATCTCAAACTGGATCCACTCGCTCGCCTGGTCGACACGACTCAGGCGAAAGGTCTTGAATTCCTTGCCGGCAAAGCCCGGCTCATTACCGAGGCGCTGCAGAAATTGCGGCACCAGCTCCGGCCGCTGTGCGCCGCCGACCAGGCCCAGTTGTTGACCGCCCTGGGCTATGGACAGGCGGGTCAACCAGAGACCCTGCAGATGTTGATTGGCCAGACCACTCAGGTGGTCGGCGAAACCACGGGTATTGCCATCGTTGCCATCGCTGAGCACCCCGAGGATCTGCTGCTTCTGGCGCAGCTCCTCCTGCAGCTGGCTGACGCGTTGACGCAGCCGCGGGTCTTCCTGGGGCGCGGGATATCGGCTCTCCGCCAGCTGGATCTGTGCCTGCTGTTCTTTCAGGGCGGCCTCCAGCGCCGCGATGGCCTGCTGCGTCTGGCGACCTTGCCAGGCGCCGGCCAGCTCCAGCCCCAGCAACAGCACCACCGCGGCAAGCATAAGATTGCGCCACTGCCTTGCGGACCAGCGGACACGAGTTGGGCGTAAACCCTCCTGAAATAAATTGATTTGTTGTCTCATGCGGGGCCTGCCTCATCCTGACGCAGGGCGGCACCCAGCGCGGTCCAACAGGCGGCCTGCTGTTCGCGCGCAATGGGTTCGCGCGTGTCGAGGACAGAACTGATGTCGAGCATGCGAACCTGCACACCCAATTGACTGGCGATGTACTGGAGCAGACCCGGGACTTCAACGGCCAGTGGCGCAATCACCAGACTGGTAATCGGCGCCAGACCGAAATGGCTTTCGTAGTAATCCAGTGACCGCTGCACCTCAAGGACAATCTGGTCCATGGCTCGCTGCATATCCGGTGACAGGCCCACCATGCTCATATCGCTATCGGCCACGCTGGGGGCGGGCGTCAACTGTCGGTAACCCAGCTCCAGCTGTCGTGACAGATACAGGGTCACGTCGCAGGTCAGGGTCAACAGACCACTGTCGGAACTCAGCGCCAGCAGGGCGACACCCTGTTTATCCTCCGGCAACAGTGCGGCGATATTACGCTGCGCCAGCTCCGGGATATCGATGGCGCTCAGGCGGATATCGTGTTCCAGCAGTGGTGTGGTCTTTTGTTGCAACACCGGGCGGTGCGCCGCCACCACATAGACCATGGCCTGGCGACTGCTGCCTGCGGGTTGGGGCACATCGAACAGGTCAATAATGGCCTCGCTGACATCAAAGTCGATCGTGTCCTTGAGCTTCCAGCGTATGGCCTGCACCTTTTCGGCGGCCTCCACCTGCGGTGACTCCATGGTCTGCAACACGAAATCCGCCTTTTCCAGCACCAGCACGGCGTCGGTATTGCCCAGGGGCTGCTGCTTCATGAGACGCTCCAGGGCCTGGACCGGTGTCAGGCCAGCCGTGAGCGGCACAAACCTGCACCCGAGCAGCTGCGGTGGCTGGGTATCGGCATTGATGCGGGCCACGGCTACCCCATCGGACTGGAGACTGATGCCGAGCAGTTCCTGCTGTTTTGCCTTGCGCTTCTTGAACGGAAACAGAATGGGCCTCACTTCGTTCGTCATCGGGTTGGCTCGATAGCCCTGTATCGGCCAATGCAATAATTACTAAAATATCCAAATAATGCCGATAGTTAGTAAGACATTATATACCAGTTTCTCATAAATGCCTCTTAGTGTATTGATAGTCTGGCAATTTTTTTCCAGGCAAAAAAAACGCCCCCAGTGGGGGCGTTTCTAACCAGGTACGACTTAAACCTTACAGGCTGTAGTACATATCAAACTCAATCGGGTGAGTCGTCATGCGCAAGCGGGTAACTTCGCCCATTTTCAGGTCAATGTAGGCATCAATGACGTCGTCGGTGAAGACACCGCCGGCCTTGAGGTAGTCACGATCCGCATCCAGGGCGTCCAGGGCCATGTCCAGGCTGTGACACACCGTCGGGATCTGTGCCGCTTCTTCCGCGGGCAGGTCATACAGGTCCTTGTCCATGGCATCGCCGGGGTGGATCTTGTTCTGGATACCGTCCAGACCGGCCATCATCATGGCTGCGAAGGCCAGGTAGGGGTTGGCCGTCGGGTCCGGGAAACGCACCTCGATGCGACGACCCTTGGGGTTCATCACATAGGGGATACGAATCGAGGCTGAACGGTTGCGTGCCGAGTAGGCCAGCATGACCGGGGCTTCAAAACCGGGGACCAGACGCTTGTAGGAGTTGGTCGAGGCATTGGTGAAGGCGTTCAGGGAGCGGGCGTGCTTGATAATACCGCCGATGTAGAACAGGGCGGTCTCGGACAGGCCGCCGTACAGGTCGCCGGAAAACAGGTTTTGCCCGTCTTTGACCAGTGACTGATGCACATGCATACCCGAACCGTTATCGCCGACGATGGGCTTGGGCATGAAGGTGACGGTCTTGCCATAGGCGTGGGCCACGTTCTGGATGACGTATTTCATACGCTGGTTCCAGTCGGCGCGTTCTACCAGGGTGCTGAAACGGGTACCGATTTCACACTGACCGGCGGTGGCCACCTCGTGGTGATGCACCTCGACAGGGACGCCCACTTCTTCCAGGGCCAGACACATGGCGGCACGCAGGTCGTGCAGCGAATCCACCGGGGGTACCGGAAAGTAACCACCCTTGACGCCGGGGCGGTGACCCATGTTGCCGTCGCTATAGACCTTTTCAGAGTTCCAGCCGGCTTCTTCCGAGTCGATCTTGACGAAACAACCGCTCATGGTGGCGTCCCAGCGCACGTCATCGAGAATGAAAAATTCCGGTTCCGGACCAAACAGGGCGGTGTCGGCAATGCCGGTGCTCTGCAAATAGGCCTCGGCACGCTTGGCCAGTGAACGTGGGTCACGCTCATAGCCCTGACCGGTGGCCGGCTCCACGATGTCACAGCTGACAATCAGGGTGGGCTCATCGGTGAAGGGGTCCATGAAGGCAGTCGTCGGATCGGGCATCAAAATCATGTCGGATTCGTTAATGCCTTTCCAACCCGAGATTGAAGAGCCGTCAAACATCTTGCCTTCGGTGAAGGTGTCTGCCTCAACAGTGCTGGCCGGTACGGAAACGTGCTGTTCCTTACCGCGGGTATCGGTAAAACGGAAGTCGACAAACTTCGCGTTATTCTCTTTCATCATTTTTAGTACTTGATCTGACATGACTGCCTCCGCAAAACGTCATTTATTCACTGCCCGCTTGTGGGCAAAAAAGTTTTAAGTCCCTATGATTTAGCACGAACCGTGCCACCAGATAACTAATTGTAATGATTAACTATTTTTACAAATCTTTGGTCTGGAATGCTGTAAGTCGCACATCTTTGGTGCGTCCTGTTCATTGACGCACCAAAGATGTGCGTTAATGAAAAATCAAATTAATGCTTTCGACTTCCGCCACCTGATCCTTCACCTGGTCGAAGGCCGCCTGTAACGACTGCTGGCGGCCGATATCGCCTGCCAGTACGGCCAGTGGTAGCAGCAAGTCTACCTTAATTTTTCCTTCGAGGTAGTGCAAAGTAATGTCTTCGATCTGGCCTGCCTCGGGAATCGCGCCCCAGTGTGCCGTCAGTCTGGCCAGCAGGTCCTGGCGCAACGGTAGCTTCACATTGGGCGAATAAAGCTCATCATCCTCGGGGTCGATGTGCACCATGACATCCGCCACCTCATCAATATCACGAATCACCTGCTGGCGCACAAATTCACTAATCTGGTGACCCTCGGAGACGCTCAGTTCCGGGGCGACCTGGATGTGGACATCGACCAGGGCGTCGGCACCCATGCGGCGTGTTCTTAATATATGGAGTGTCTTGACGCCGTCCACGGCCAGGATGCTCCTGCGAATGGCCTTGATGCGCTCTGGTTCCAGGCCGGTATCGATGAGCTCGCGCACGCTCTGCCAGGCCAGGTCCCAGCTGATCTTGGCAATCATCAGGGCGACGCCGACCGCGGCGATGGCGTCCAGATACTCCAGCCCCGCCATGCTGCCGGCAACGCCGATCACCACCAACACCGAGGAAATGGCATCGCTGCGCGAGTGCCAGGCATTGGCCTTGAGCATATTGGAGCGATACTTGCGCGCGATGGTCATGGAATAGTGGTACAGGGCCTCCTTGACCACGATGGAAATCGCGGCAATCACCAGAACCATCCCGCCCGGTTGCCAGAGCTTTTCCGGTTCAAACAGACGCGTCACCGCATCCCAGCTGATACCCACGGCGACCCCGAACAGCGCCAACCCCAGGGCCACGGTGGCCAGGGTTTCGATACGACCGTGCCCATAGGGGTGTTCTTCATCCGCCTCACGGTGGGAGTGCTTGGCGGCATAGATCACAATAAAGTCGGTAAACAGATCGGAGAGGGAGTGTACGCCGTCGGCAATCAACGCGGTGGAGCTACCGATGTAGCCGCCGATGATTTTCGCCACGCCCAGGAGCAGATCAAAAAAGGAACCAATCAGGGTGACGCGCATCACGGCGCGATAGCGCTGTCTGGAGGCCGCATCGGCGGCGGCCTTTTCCACTTCATACTGATGGCGGTGATCATGCGTCATGTTCACCCACCTCGATGGTAATAGTAATCAGGTCATCGGCCTGTTGTGTGGTCAGCACCCTGTGGCCATGAATGCGCGACCAGGCGGGGATATCATTGAGCACGCCCGGATCGGTACAGACGACCTCGAGCACATCGCCCGTGGCCAGTTCATTGACCTTGTTCTGCACCCGGATCACCGGCAGGGGACACAGCAGACGCCGGGCATCAA
>JAWOIE010000247.1:0-3396 GCA_046484825.1 Gammaproteobacteria bacterium
CAGGAGATACAGGGGTCGTAGTTGCGGATGACCATTTCACCGCGCAGGCGCAGTTCGTCGTCACTATGCTCAAGACCATAACTCTCCAGCGAGGCCCGGAGGTCGTCTTCGATCCGCGCCTGGTTCTGACTGGTGGGTGGCACGATGTTGGCCTTGACCACCTTGCCGTCGCTGTCCAGTTCATAACGGTGCCAGAGAATACCGCGCGGCGCCTCGGTGGCGCCGTAGCCGATGCCGGCTTTGGGTGTCACTGTCTGTTTGCTCGCCTTGGGAATCTCATAATCTTTTAATAATAGCAGCGCCTCACCGAGGGCGTAGCGGATCTCGATGGCGCGGGCGACCATGCTGTGGAACATGTTCTGGCTGGGAAAGGCGATAGCCGTCTGTGCGACCCGTGACTGGATCTCCGGCGGCAGCTGTTGCACATTCAGATTCAGGCGCGCCAGCGGCCCCACCAGGTAGGGTTGTCCGTCTAGTAACGCATGGAATGCGGTGGAGTGCGGCACCTGAAACTCTTCGAAGTGTTGTTCATACTCATGATTGGCAATATCCAGCCCGGCGCTGGAGATAATCCTGCCCTGTTCGATGGCAAAGGTCTGCTCATGGGATAACGCCACACTGATAAACGCCTGCCGATCCTCCGGCAGCGCTAAGGCCGCGGTCCAGGCGATGAGGTCATCGGCATCACCGAGGGCCTGTTGCAGTTCCGCCTGGAGGACCGCGACGTCATCGGCCGACGGCGCATGGTGAAAGCCCCCGACACAGACGCCGACGGGATGCACCGAACGCGCGCCCAGCAGTGCGATCAACTTGTTGCCCAGGCCCTGTAGACGCAGACCGCGCTGTACGATGTCGGCGTGCTCCGCCGCCATATCGATGGCACTGTGGTAACCGAGAAAGTCCGGCGCCGCCAGCAGGTGAATATGCAGGGCGTGGCTCTGGATCCACTCGCCGCAGTACATCACCCGGCGCATGGCCTGTACCCAGGGCGTGACCTCAACACCAAACACCGATTCGATGGCCTGCACCGCGCTCATCTGATAGGCCACCGGGCAGATGCCGCAGATGCGCGCCACCATGTCCGGCACCTCTTCGTAACTGCGGCCTTCGAGAAACTTTTCAAACAGGCGTGGCGGTTCAAAAATGGTCAGCTTGAGGTCTTCGATCCTGCCTTTGCGCGCGGTGAAAGACAGCGCGCCCTCGCCCTCCACTCGGGCCAGCACCGGCACGTTGATGGTGATGTCGCGTTGCTCGCTCATGACTTTTTCCCGGACCAGGCCAGCCCGGCGGCCTGAAAGCGTGGTTCGTTACTGTTAATAAAGTGAAAGCGCCGCGTAATGGCCTCGGGCGCGAGGCCCAGCCCTTGCAGTCGCCGGCCCATGGCCTCGGTATTGATATTCTCCGCTGGACCGAAACAGGCGTAACAGTCACGCCCGAAGCGCGGGCACAGGGCGCCGCAACCGGTACGCGTCACCGGCCCCATGCAGGGTTCGCCTTTGCTGACCATGACACACACCGTCTGCTGGCGTTTGCACTCCTGGCAGACCTTGTCGTTGTCCACGAGCGGCGGCACGCCGAACAACAGGGCGCGCACCGCCGCCAGCACCTGCTGGCCGTTCACCGGGCAACCCCACAGCTCCAGGTCCACCTTGACGTGGTCCTTGATGGGCGTGGCGCTGCCGAGACTGGAAATGTACTGCGGCTGTGCATAGATGGCCCCGACCCAGTCGTCGCCCTGCGCGTCCAGGTTGCGCAGCGCCTGCAGACCGCCGGCGGTGGCGCAGGCGCCGAGGGTGATCAGCAGGCCGCTGTGATCCCGCACCTGACGAATGCGCTGCAGGTCCTCTTCGGTATTGATGCTGCCCTCGACAAAGGCGATGTCGACGCGCTGCTCCGGGTCGATGGGCCCGGCCTCGGCAAAGTGCACCAGCTCCACCAGTTGTGACAGGGTAATGAGATCCTCCCCGGCATTGAGAAACGCCAGCTGGCAGCCGTCACAGGAGGCAAACTTGTGCACCGCGACGCGCGGTTTAGAATCCGCGGACACCGAACCACTCCCTGATCTGCGTATAGTTAAAAATCGGCCCGTCCTTACAGACGAAGTGCGGGCCGTGCTGGCAGTGGCCACAATGGCCCACGGCGCACTGCATGTTGCGCTCCATACTGAGCCATAGCTCCGAGGCGTTTACGCCCCTGGCTAACAGTTCCTCCACCCCCACCTGCATCATGCCCTCGGGGCCGCACATCATGACACTGCAGTGATCGGCATCAAAACGGGCCTCGTGTAACAGGTCGGTGACATGCCCGGTGGCCCAGGGCCAGCTGGGGCCGCCGTGACTGGCCGCCAGGATCACCTGGGTATCGGGCACCTGCTGCCACTGTTCATACTGCTGGCGCCAGATGAGGTCATCGGAGTGTTTGACCCCCTGCATGATCACCAGGCGGCCAAACTCGGCGCGCCTTCGTACCACGTAGTGGATCACCGAGACCACCGGCGCACAGCCGAGGCCACCGGTGATGACGACAATATCCTTGCCATTCACCTCCGCCAGTGGCCAGCCGCGGCCAAAGGGACCGCGCACGCCGATGACGTCACCGGCCCTCAACTCCGCCAACGCATGGGTCACCCGGCCCACGGCACGAATGGTATGGTCATAGGCGTGTTCGTCCTGCGGGTCGGAGACAATGGAAATGGGCACCTCGCCGACACCATATAAATAGAGCATGTTGAACTGGCCCGGCTGAAAGCGGTACTGGCGGTGCAGCTCGGGGTCGCAAAAACGCAGGCGCAAGGTAAATATCGAGGGCGTCTCTTCGATGCGCTCGATGATCTGGGCGGGCTGCGGCAGGTAGGGATTGTCTAGCATGCCCCCTCCGCGCAGATGGCACTGACCTCTTCGGTCAGGTCGATGCCCACCGGGCACCAGCTGATGCAACGCCCGCAACCGACACAACCACTGCGGCCGTACTGGTCGTGCCAGCCGGCCAGTTTGTGCGTGAGCCACTGGCGATAGCGCAGGCGGGTGTCTTCACGAATCGTGATGCCATGAATATAGCTGTGACCCTGCGTGAAACAGGAGTCCCACTGCCGCACGTGTTCACTGTGGTTGCCGTCGAGACTCGGCACCTCCTGTTCGCTATGACAGAAACAGGTGGGACAGACCGCGGTGCAGTTACCACAGGAGAGACAGCGCCTGGCCACCTCATCCCAGCGTGCATGGTCCAGCTGTTGAAACAGCGCATCACGCAGGTCACGACTCGGCAGGCGTCGTTGCTGTTGCTGCGCGGCCTGCTCGGTTTGCTGCGCGGCGCATTGCAGCATGGCGTCACTGGTGGCCTCCAGCCTGAGTGGTGACAGTAATGTTTCACCGGCATCGCTACCGGCCTCGATCACAT
>JAWOIE010000283.1:0-17878 GCA_046484825.1 Gammaproteobacteria bacterium
ATAATGCCGTAAACTTACCGCAATCGTACGGTTGCCCTCACCAAACTCTTTGAGTAACGGCAACCAGGTACGGTAGTCGCTCAATGCGCCATGCACGAGCACCAGGGGCGCTCCGCTACCGTGTTCCACATAGGACATTTCATAATTATTTACACGCATGACATTTACTTCAGGTTGCAATTCGTCGGCGGACAACAGGCCTGGAGTGATAAATATAGACATAATGCCAAGGCAGTATGTGATTAGTTGACGTTTCATAATTGTCTCCTGCTCAGATATAAAAGGGTGTATTTTAATTCAGGTTTTTTTCCAGAAATTCAAATGTCCGTTGCTGCGACAGCCTGAATGCAGACATATTGAAGTTTTTTCCTGCCGGATTTGTAAACGCATGCTGCGCGTCGTACATGTTAACGGTCATTGTTACTCCCGAATTTTTTATTGCAGCCGTGAACCGTGCAAGCATATCAGGGGTGAAAAAATTATCGTGCTGGGCAAAGTGCCCCAGGATGGGCGTCTTTATTGCATTTAGTATCTTTTTATCCGTAATCACTTCACCGAAAGGATAATAGACTATTGTTGCAGACACTTTTTCCTGCGCAACTATCGCCGCATGTAACGCCTGATTGGCGCCATAACTTCTGCCTAGAATTGCCAGTTTTCGCCCAGGCGCTGACAAGGCCTTGATTACTGCCATATACTTGTCATTCGCAACAGATTGCTTAACGCCATTCATTAGCGCTCTTGCCTTCTTCGGGACGGTTGTTACTTCCTGGTTGAACAGGTCAACTGCCATGACGAGATATCCTGCGACGGCGAACTGATTTGCCCATGCCTCCATTTCTTCATTCAGACCCCACCACCCATGAATCAGTAAAAGGCCCTGTTTCGCGTGCTCCGGTCCGGCCACATAAGCAGCAAATGGCTGACCCTTTGACGTTTTTAACTGGAGGTATTGAGCGCCACCCACTAAGTGGCGTTTCTGCTCTGCAGCGACGGCTTGTGTTACCAAAATGCTGAATATGCAGAACGAGGTGAAGATGACTTTTTGTATGTTAAACATGTGAGTTTCTCCTTTATTTGAGTTGCGACACGTTATCGGTACGTTCAAACTTGCTTGCCTGTTGTGGATTGACCAGCATGGTTATCCAGCTCGCGACCGATTGCAGCAGTTCAGCTTCATATCCCTGAAAGAAATGATTTGCACCACTAATTTCAATTTGTCGGGAATGATCATTGCCGGTTTGATAAACGGCAAATGCGCGGCGGTCGACTGACTGCAGAATTTCCGGGACAGTTTGCGAGCCGTAGACATCCAGCACCGGTACTTTCATGCGTAACAGGGCGGCAACATTGTCCAGCACCTGATGCTCGTCCGGCTGTGGGTTACCCACCATGCCGATACCGACAAAACCTTTAACGCGTGGGTCTCGATTCCGGGCAAGATAGTCGCTGGCCATGTTACTGCCGAGGCTGTGACCAAGCAGGATGACATTGCTCACCCCCTGTTGACTGAGAAAAGTGAGACCGGCTTCAATTCGCGCCGGTACTTCCTTAAACAAGGGCACATACGCTGCGTTGCTGGCGCCGCTGTGCAGTACTGGCATCTGCAAGGCAAGTGTTGCCCAGCCTGTGTCCGGCAGTTGTGTGCGTAGTGGCTGTATCACCTGCGGCCAGTCAGGGTGTGCACCGCCACCGTGCAATAGGATGACGGCCCCTTTCGTGTATGGCCCTCTTGCAGGTGTGTATATGCCCAGGAATTTCTGCTCTCCGGCTTCAAGCCACCGTGGCTCACCATCGATTAGAAATTCGACAATCTGGTTGGCCCAGCGTTGTTCCTTGGCGCTATCCGACGCGTATACGGAAAAGACGACTACCACCGCCAATAAAACCGCCCCAGTGCCCTGTTTTAATATGTTCATTGTTTTGTCCTCGCTGTTAAACTGCTGTCCTGTCACTGTGTGTATGTGCACAAAGCCGTTCGTTGCGCTCCAGGCAGGAATATGGTCCGCCGGACAGTAAAAATCCCGGACGAAACGCGATGGGAAAACGAAGAAAAAACGAACACAACTTTTCTGCATAATAAACAGTGAGTTAAAAGACTCGCTGGTCGTCCGCAAGCCAATGCGTCGATGACGATCTGCGTGGTGGAACGAGGCAAGGTATGGAAAATCTGAGCGGCAAAGGATTTATCATTGACGGCTGGCGGGTCTCACCTGCCGAGGGGGTACTCACACGTGGTAGCGTGGTCGAACACCTTGAGCCGAAGGTCATGGACGTTCTGGTCTACTTTGCTTCCCATCCCGGAGAGGTGATCAGCCGTGATGAATTGGAACATAAGGTCTGGCATGGCGCCCTGATCGGCTATGATGCCGTCACCGCGACCGTGATTAAATTACGCAAGGCGTTGCAGGACAATGCCAAACAACCGCGCATTATTGCGACCATTCCCAAAAAGGGTTATCAATTGATCGCCGCGGTTGCATTGCTGGATGACGGCATCAAAGCGGGCACAACGCCCTCTGTTCTGATGACTTCAAAACTGGGCAGCACGAGCAAGCCAACATCATTTCTAAACATGGGTGTCGCCCTGGCGATCCTGGTTGGGATACTGTTACTTGGCTGGCTGGGGCTTTCACTAAAAACTGACGGATCCATACCCTCCATTATTGTCATGCCGGTCGAAAATCTTGGTCAAGATTCGGCGCACGATGTGTTTGTTGACGGAATTACTGAAGACATTATTACTGACCTATCCCGCATGTCGAACCTGATGGTATTCGCCAGCAATACCACGTTCAAATACAAAGGCCGCAGCGTTACTCCAGAAGAACTACGACAAGATCTCAATGTAAGTTTTGTATTGAAAGGTACTATCAGACGCCATGACGATCAGATTCGGATCAATATGCAACTGGTCAACGCGGAAACTGGTTTTAATATCTGGGCACAACGCTACGACAGGAATCTTGCAGAAATATTTACTGTACAGGATGAAGTGACTGCCAGTATTATCGATGCGCTATCTATAAAACTTACTTCGCAGGAAAAACAGCGGCTGGCGCAACGCGCAACCAATAACCTGGCCGCTTACGAATATTTTCTGGATGGACAGCGATTATCAAAAGACCAGACACGTCAGGCTAACGCTCATGCGCGTGACGCCTATAAGCAGGCAATTGACGCCGACCCAACCTATGGTCGCGCCTATGGTGCGCTGGCCTATACCCTGGCGTTGGACTATCGTCATGACTGGACGGATACGCCGGTTGAAAATCTGGAGCGCGCCCTGAGCCTGGCCGAACAAGCGGTGGCGCTGGATGGCTCGATTCCGCAAACATACTGGTCGCTCGGCTATGTGCATTTGCGGCGCAAAGAATACGAAAAGGCGCAACAGGCTGCCATGGACTCCATTCGCGTCGCCCCCAACTATGCGGATGGTTATGGCTTACTGGCGTTAATCAATAACAGTCTGGGTCAGGCAAAGACCGCTCTGGACTATGCCACGCGCGGAATGCAGCTCAATCCTTATTACACCTGGGACTATCTTTTTAACGTGGGTTTTGCACAGTATCTGCTTGGCAATTATGTACAGGCTATTGAATCATTGGAACGTGCGCAGGAGCGTAATGAGAATGCCATACCTATCAAAATTATCCTCGCCGCCAGCTATGTTCGGGCAGACCGGCTGGATGATGCTGCATGGGCGATTGAACAAATTCGCGTTTTGAATCCGACCACCACCGTGTCCCACACCGCCAAGGCAACCCCCTTGACCGAACCCAGGCTCAAAATGCAGTTGCTTGACGATTTACGCAAAGCCGGCTTACCGGAATAGTCAGGTGACGCCAATAGCGGCACGAGAATGAACGATCAAATGTGCACCGTCATTCCCGCCAGGAAGCTATTTTCGCTCGTAGCACGCCCCAAGAGAATGGAGAGAATATTCTTTAATCCGACTCTATGGCGAAATTGGTACCTGTTGCGCAAGCTACAAGGCTGAAACGTTCACCGCAAAGGCGCAAAGGGCGCAGAGAAAAACAAAATAAAAACTTTGCGTCCTTTGCGCCTCTGCGGTGAAAATTATTAGCTTAGTAGGTTGTTGTTTTCGGGCAAGGTAAAAGATGACGAATTGTTCTGTTGCGCCCAAACATACACGTTTGCTTTCCCCGCCCCGCGTGATTCAACCCAGCTCTGTAGGTTGGGGTGACGACTCCATGGATGGAGGAGGTAGAGTAACGCAGGAGCAGTTACCGAAGAATGAACTCCAACGAAACCCAATAACTCGCCTCGCAACACTGGATAATCAAACATCCACCGCGAAAACGCAGAGTGCACAGAGAAAAACAAAATAAAAACTTTGCGTCCTCTGCGCCTCTGCGGTGAAAATTATTAGCTTAGTAGGTTGTTGTTTTCGGGCAAGGTAAAAGATGACGAATTGTTCTGTTGCGCCCAAACATACACGTTTGCTTTCCCCGCCCCGCGTGATTCAACCCAGCACGCTAGTCCTGGGCATATTCAAACGCATCAGAATAATAGTACTGCAGATCCAGGCCCTGTTTTTCAAACACGTCCTGGCCGGCATAGACCATGGCGGGCGGGCCGGAGGCGTAGATTTCGTATGGGGTGAGATCGGCGTAGTCGGCGGCAATGGCCTCGTGCACATAACCGGTGCGCCCTTCCCAGTGGTCTTCCGCCCTGGGTTCGGACAACACCGGCGTGTAACGGATGAGGGGATTCTGGCGCGTCCACGCCTTGACCTGCTCGTCCATATACAAATCCGCCCTGGCGCGGGCGCCCCAGTACAAATGCATGGGGCGTTCCAGTTTCATGGCGAGGGCATGTTCGATCATGCCCTTGACCGGACCGAAGCCCGTGCCGCCGACCATAAAAATAATCGGCCGCGTCGAGTCTTCCCGTAGAAAAAAACCGCCGAGGGGACCCTGGATGCGCACCAGGTCCTTTTCGTGCATGTTGTCAAAGACCTCGGAGGTGAAGCGGCCACCTTCGATGTGGCGCACATGCAGTTCGATAAATTCATCCTGGTGTGGCGGATTGGCAATGGAAAAGCTGCGGCGGCGACCGTCCTTGAGCAGAAAGTCCACGTACTGGCCGGCGAGAAACTGCATGCGTTCGGTCATGGGCAGCTTGAGCTTGACGCGCATGACATCGTGATTGAGGCGTTCCAGCGCCGCGACTTTACAGGGCAGGGTCTTGATGGGGATATCCTTTACGGCGCCCACTTCGTGGGCCTCGATGGTCAGGTCTGAGGTGGGCATGGCCTGGCAGAACAGCGCCTGCCCGGCGGCCTCGTCTTCGGCATCCAGCGCTTCACGCGGGTGGTCGCCGTAGGTCACACTGCCGGCCAGCACCTTGCCCATGCAGGCTCCACAGGCGCCATTGCGGCAGCCGTAATTGAGGTTAAATCCCTGGCGCAGGGCTGCATCGAGCACCGTCTCATCAGCCTCAACGCTGAACTGGTGATTGCTGGGTTTTAGGGTGACCTGATAACTCATTAAAATACTTGGGTATTGGTGAAAAGCGCGGCATTATCTCTTAATGGACACGGAAAGAACACCCTTTGAGCACGTGGTCATCGTCGGTTGTGGCGATGTGGGCTGCCGTGTCGGGCGGCTGTTGCGACAGCAGGGCCTGCCCGTCACGGGGCTGGCGCGCACCGCGGACAGCCTGGACAAAATCACCGCCGCCGGGCTGGCGGCGCGGGCGCTGGATCTCGATGCGGCGCCACTCACGCTGCCGCCGCTGGCCGGGGCGCTGCTCTATACCCTGTTCCCGCCACCGGCGCAGGGCGAGGTCGACAGCCGTATGCAGCACCTGCTCGCGGCCCTCAGCGACAACCGGCCGGCAGCGGTGGTGCACATCAGTACCACCGGGGTGTATGGCGATCGCCATGGCGAGCGCGTGCGGGAAGACGATGCCCCCAATCCCCAGTCCGCCCGCGCGCGCCGACGCCTGCAGGGTGAGTCCCTGCTGCGCGACTGGGGCCGCGGGCAGGTGCCGGTCATGGTCCTGCGGGTCGGTGGCATCTATGGCCCGGGGCGTCTGCCCCTGGAGCGCATCCGCCAGGGCATACCGGTACTGCACCCGGCGCTGTCGCCCAGCACCAATCGCATCCATGTGGATGACCTGGCGCAGGTCTGTGTCGCCGCCGCCCTGCGTGGCCGGGCCGACCAGATCTATAACGTCAGTGATGGCGAAGACAGCGATATGACCGAATATTTTTATTTGCTGGCAGACCACTTTCACCTGCCGCGGCCCCCGGCGGTGGACTGGGCGGAGGCCGAGCGGGTCATGAGCGCGGGCATGTTGTCCTATTTGCGCGAGTCACGCCGCCTGGACACGACAAAAATGCGCACGGAACTGGACATTACCTTAATGCACCCCTCACTGGCGGCCTGGCTGGCCAGCCAGTGACCCCGGCAAAGGACGCGGTCGCTACTATATAGTAACGCCACATTTAAGTGCCGAACGGATCAGGATCGCTGACTTTTTTTGCGGCGCGAGACCGCGCAAATTCAAACACTCGTCCGCTGAACACAATGGGCAGTGAACAGTACCTCAGCGGACAGGGAGTGACTGGGGCAGGATTAATCATCCGACAATGCAGGGGGCTTGCTTTTCAGGCGGTGCGACCCGGGGTTTGTCACCCTCGATCGCGGCTGATGAGATATGCCTTTTTAGCCCCACATGAACAGGTTCCTGAACTTTCGTGTACCCTGTGTTGTATAGTTAACGCGTCACTCACTATGCATCCAAGACACACCATGATCACAATATCGCTTCGGACAACACTCGCCCTGACCCTGTGGCTCCTGCTTAGCGGTTTGCTGCTGCTACCTGCGGTGCAGGCCGAGGACGCCACGCCGATTCCGAAGGATGTCGACAAGACGCTGGCCAATCTTGAACAACAAATCAAACGGCAACGCTTGCCGGAAGACCAGCTGGAGGCCAGTAGCCAACTCCTGCTGAACTTGCAGCAAATGGCGACAAAGTGTATTGCCGACAGTGAGAGCGAACTCCAGCGCCATGCCCAGGATCTTGAAGGCCTGGGCGAAAAGGTCCGCGCCGAGGACCGTCAGGTCGGGCAGAAACGCCAGTCCCTGAAAAATGCCATGGAACAGATTGAGCGTACCCTGGGCCAGTGTCGCCTGTTAAAGCTACGTAGTGATGAAATTTATCAGTCCCTGCTGAACTACCAGAAGCTGCGTACCAAACAACAGCTGCTCCACAAGGGACCGGACCTGCTACGCCTGCTGCAGGAAAACTGGCAACAACCCGGTTTGTGGATTGAAGCCAGCAAACAATTTATCTTTACCGACAGTGGTCTGGGCGTGTTTTTCAAGAAGCACTGGCCATCGCTGCTACTCGGGTTACTGCTCTCCTTCGTGTTGGCCTGGGGTTTTCGTCTCCTGCTCAAGAGGTTGATTAATAACGGCCGCTGGACTGCCGACTATACCAGTCGTTTTCTCTGCGCCTGTCTTACCAGTATTCATCACTATGCGATCCCGACCCTGGGCACACTCCTGTTTGTCATTTTTATTGCCCTGTACTACCGTGATATTCCCGAGTTTCTGCAAACCATCATGCAGGTGTTGCCGGTGTTTTACCTGCTCATTACCACCCTGCGCATTTTTCTGATTCCACCACCTCCGGCCGTCAACTTTATCAATCTCTACGAGCCCCTGGCCCACCAGTTCAAGCAACGCATCAAGTACCTGCTGGCGCTACTGCTGATTGCCTATCTGCTGTTTCAGACCATACTCTCGCAAAGCCTGCCCGAACCGGCACTGTTACTGGCGCGCGCCATTTTTGCGACACTCTTTGTCCTCAATCTTATCTGGCTGGTGCTACTGCTGGGTCAGGTGCCGCGCTTTTCCCAGGCACGGCTTTCGCGCCTGCTACTGGTTACCCTGATCGGCCTGACCCTGTTCATTGAATGGGCCGGCTACCGCAACTTGTCTTTTTATATCCTCCGCGCCCTGCTGGGCACCATGCTCACGCTCGGGCTTTTTTCCGTCAGCAAACGACTTGTTAGCGAAACCTTTAACGGACTCGCCCACAACCGCAACCGCTGGCATCACGCCGTGCGACGCTGGCTCTCCGTACCGGACGGGGAGGCCATCCCCGGGCTGACCCTGTTGGGCGTGATTGTCAATCTCCTGCTCTGGTTGTCGCTGGCCTGGGTACTGATGCAGGTATGGGATTTTTCCGAGGCCAACCGCCAACAGTTGCTGACCGCCGCCCTAAGTGGATTTCAGGTCGGTTCCCTTAATATTGTGCCCGCACGGATCATGCTGGCCATTGGCAGCTTTGCCCTGCTCACCATTATTACGGGCTGGATCAAGAACCGTCTGAGCGCCTACTGGCGCAATAAATCCCGACTTGAACGCGGTGCGCGCGAGGCCGCGGAAACGATCAGCGGCTATCTCGGTTTTGCGCTGACAGTGATTGTCAGTCTGAGCATTGCCGGCGCCGACTTTACCCATCTTGCCATCATCGCCGGGGCGCTCTCGGTCGGTATCGGTTTCGGTCTGCAAAACATTGTCAACAACTTTGTCTCGGGGCTGATCCTGCTGTTCGAGCGCCCCATCAAGACGGGTGACTGGATTATCGTCGGCACCACCGAGGGCTACGTCAAACGTATCCGCATACGCTCGACCCAGATTCAGACCTTTGACCGTGCCGACGTCATTGTGCCCAACTCGGAACTCATTTCCGGCCAGGTTACCAACTGGATGCTGCACGATAACGAGGGCAGAGTTACCGTACGCGTCGGTGTCGCCTACGGCACGGACACCGAAAAGGTGAAGGCGCTATTGTTGCACTGCGCCAGCGAAAATGCGCACATTATCCAGGACACCGACAAATACCAGCCCAAGGTCCTGTTCATGGGGTTTGGTGAAAGCTCGCTGGACTTTCAGTTGCGTGTCTTTGTGCAGAATATTGACGATCGCCTCAGTGTCATCAGCGATCTCAATTTTGCCATTGACAAAATATTCCGCGAAAACAACATCGAGATCCCTTTTCCGCAACGGGATATTCATATACGCAGTATGCCCGAGTCTTTTTCAGGGTCTGGCGACAAGGATGCAGCCGGCTAAATTCTGTGGCGGCGTTGCCGCCAGTCTGCATCGTGAATCGTGGGTGAACATACGCATGATGTCTGGCCGCGGGCGCACGGCGCATCTCCCCCTGACGCCGAGCCGCGTATACTTAGCGCCTAAGCCAGACAGAATCTGCAAGCCGAGCGAACGGGCCTTCTTATTTCTGACACGCCGGACAGTAATAACTGGCCCGCTGCCCGAGGGTCACCTGCTTGATGATTGACTGGCAACGTGGACAGGGTTCGCCCGCCCGACCATAGACCGCCAGACGTTGTTTAAAATATCCTGGCCTGCCATCGCTGGCGGTAAAATCCCGTAGCGTGGTGCCACCCTGTTTGATCGCCTCCTGCAGCACCGCCTTAATGACGGTTACCAGTTGCACTGTCTCTGCCCGCGTCAATTTTCCCGCTATGCGCGTAGGGCGCACCCCGGCGCGAAACAGGGCCTCGCTGGCATAGATGTTACCAACGCCAACGACAATGTGGCTGTTCATAATAAAATTCTTGACCGCCACCTTACGCGTTCTGGATTGCGCATAGAGAGCCTCGGCATTGAAGTCTGCACTCAACGGCTCCGGTCCCAGGTCCTTGATGAGCTTGTCCTGGCGCCAGTCCACTGACCACAACACGCAACCAAAACGTCGCGGGTCGCGCAGGCGCAGACATTGTCCGTTGTTCAATACCAGGTCGAAGTGATCATGTTTTTGCGCCGGCGTTTCCCTGTCCAGTATCCGCAGGCTACCGGACATACCGAGGTGGATGATGAGGGTGCCGTTGTCAAACTGGATCAACAGGTACTTGCCGCGCCGCCCGACGCCATGGATCGACCGACCCTTGATCTGGCGCGACAGCGCTGTCGGGATGGGCCAGCGCAGCTGGCGTTGTCGCACAATGACCGCGGCCACAGTCTGACCCACCAGGTGGTGCTCTATACCACGGCGCGTGGTTTCGACTTCGGGGAGTTCAGGCATCGGCGGACATCAGCAACAAATATAATAGTCAGTGAGTCTACCACCGGGCCGCGCCAAAACAGACAACCGCAGACGAATTTCATGCTGTTAGAATCCCCCGCCCATAAAAAAACCCGCCAGGGGCGGGTTCTTCGATCGGTCAATGCAAAAGCAAACCTATTTAATCTTGGCTTCCTTATACATCACATGCTGACGGACAACGGGATCAAACTTTTTGATTTCCATTTTTTCCGGCATGTTGCGCTTGTTCTTTGAGGTGGTATAGAAATGCCCGGTACCGGCACTGGATACCAGACGAATCTTTTCACGAATACCTTTCTTGGCCATGATGCGTCTCCTTAGACCTTCTCGCCACGGGCGCGGATGTCTGTCAGGACAGCATCAATACCCTTCTTGTCGATAATGCGCAGACCCTTGGCGCTGGTGCGCAGTTTGATCCAGCGATTTTCCGAGGCCACCCAGATACGGTGTACATGCAGATTGGGCAAAAAACGACGCCGGGTCCTGTTCTTGGCGTGGGACACATTGTTCCCCGTCATGGGTCGTTTACCGGTTACTTGACAGACTCGAGACATGGCTCAACTCCAAAATCCTGTTTAAAAAATAATACGGCTCGTGCCGAAAGACCGCGAATTCTACGCAAAAGCGCCCGCCGGCACAAGGTCAAATCCAGCCTCTTTCGGCAAAAGCCACCGGCTCGCCGTCACCGACCACGATATGGTCCAGCACCCGCACCTCGACCAGCTCCAGGGCCTGCTGCAGGCGACGGGTCAGGTCCCGGTCCGCCTGACTGGGCTCGGCCACGCCGGAGGGGTGATTGTGCGCCAGAATGACCGCCGCCGCATTCAGGCCCAGGGCACGCTTGACCACCTCGCGGGGGTGGACGCTGGCGCCATTAATGGTGCCGCGAAACAGCTCCTCGAAGGCGATGACCCGGTGGCGGTTGTCGAGAAACAGGCAGGCGAAGACCTCGTGGGGCAGGTCGCGCAGACGGGCCTGCAAGTAGCGCTTGGACTGGAGTGGGTCGCTCAGGGCCTCGCCGCGCTGTAACTCTTCGAGCAGGTGGCGGCGCGCCATTTCCACCACGGCCTGGAGCTGGGTGAATTTGGCCGGCCCCAGGCCGGGGGTCTGGCAAAAGCTGTTTTTATCCGCCCCCAGCAGCTGGCGCAGACTGCCAAAACGCGTCAGCAGGTCGCGCGCCAGGTCCACCGCGGTTCGCCCGGGCACACCGGTGCGCAGGAAGATTGCCAGCAGCTCGGCATCGGAGAGGGCCGCCGCCCCCTGGAGCAGCAGTTTTTCCCGTGGGCGTTCTGCCACGGGCCAGTGGCTAATGGACATACGACCTCCCTGTCGTTGGATGTGAATGGCGCTGCAAAAAATTTACCGCAAGGCTGGATCCCAATGCAAGTCTGCTAGAATATGTCGGGTATGCAAGCACTAACCAACAAACGCATCCTGCTCGGTATTACCGGTTCCGTTGCCGCCTATAAAGCGGCGGATCTGGTGCGGCGCCTGCGCGATGCCGGCGCCGAGGTCCGTGTGGTGATGACCCGCTCGGCCACTGCCTTTGTCACCCCGCTGACCTTTCAGGCCGTCAGCGGTCACCCGGTACACCATGAGCTGATCGATGAGGCCGCCGAGGCCGGCATGGGTCATATCGAGCTTTCCCGCTGGGCCGACGTCATCCTGGTCGCCCCGGCCGGCGCCGATTTTATCGCCCGCCTTACCGGCGGCCGCGCCAGTGACCTGCTCGGCGCCATTTGCCTGGCCAGCAAAGTGCCCCTGGCCCTGGCACCCGCCATGAACCAGCAAATGTGGGCCGATGCCGCTACCCAGGACAACATCAGGACCCTGCAACAACGTGGTGTGCTGCTGTTTGGCCCCGACAACGGCGTGCAGGCCTGTGGTGACGTTGGCCCCGGCCGCATGCTGCTGCCGGAAGACCTGATCCGCGCGCTGGCCTCGCTCTTCGCGGTCGGCTGCCTCGCCGGACAGCATGTGGTGATTACCGCCGGCCCCACCCGGGAGGCCATCGACCCGGTGCGTTATCTCTCTAACCACAGCTCGGGCAAAATGGGTTATGCCCTGGCGGCGGCGGCGGTCGAGGCCGGCGCCCGCGTGACCCTGATCAGCGGACCGGTCGCCCTGGCGGCGCCGGACCGAACCGAGGTGATTGCCGTCACCAGTGCGGCCGAAATGCTCGAGGCCTGTCTGCAGGCCGTGACCTCGGCGGACATCTTTATCGCCGCCGCCGCCGTTGCCGACTACCGCCCGGTCGCCCCCATGACACAGAAGCTGAAAAAGGACGACCAGCACCTGAGCCTGCAGCTGGAGCCCACCACCGATATTGTCAGGACCATCAAGTCCCAACGGCCGGCGCTCTTTTGTGTCGGCTTTGCCGCCGAGACCGAAAAACTGGCCCACTACGCCAGGGCCAAACTGCTGCAAAAGAAGCTCGACATGGTGGCGGCGAATCTGGTCGGACCCGCCGCCGAGGACACCGCCGGCACCTTCGGCAGTGATGAGAACGCCCTGCAGGTCTTCTGGCCCGGTGGCGAGGTGGCACTGGCCCAGGCCAGTAAAAATCGCCTTGCCCGGGAATTGATCACCCTTATTGCACAACGCCGCGAACTGCAGGAAGATAGCCGCACAACAGATAAGGTTGTGACCCTGCGCCAGCCCGGCGCCCGGGACTAGGCAGCCTCCGGCGTAAGTTTACCGTCCGGGTTTACACAACAAGCGTGTCACCGGCCACCACCGGGTCACCCCGAAGCAAAAATGCCGACGCAACGCCAGACAACCTGATACGAATGCACCTCACTACCACCCGCATAAAATCCTAAGGAGCCTTAATGCAAGTCGTTAAGATGAAAGTCCTCGACCCCCGCGTGGGCAACGAGATCCCCCTGCCTGAATATGCCACCAGCGGCTCCGCCGGTATGGACCTGCGCGCCTGTCTGGACGAGGCACTCACCCTGCACCCCGGCGAGACGCAACTCATCCCCACCGGCATTGCCATTCACGTCGATGACCCCGGGCTGGCGGCAGTGATCCTGCCGCGTTCCGGCCTGGGCCACAAACACGGCATCGTGCTCGGCAACCTGGTGGGCCTGATCGACTCGGACTATCAGGGACAGTTGTTTGTCTCCTGTTGGAACCGGGGCCATGATTCTTTTACTATAGAAATCGGTGACCGCATTGCTCAACTGGTAGTGGTCCCGGTGGTACAGGCGCGCTTTGAGATCGTCGATGATTTTACCGCCTCAACCCGCGCCGCCGGGGGCTTTGGCCACACAGGTAAAAACTAGGCCGGCGCGCAACAATGATTATTTTTTTTCAGGGGAGGCACTGACGGAAGCATGGGATTAAGGGGGAGTCGTCGCAGTCGACGCAAACGCGCTGCAGGAAACAAATCGGGTGGTCTGACACTGGGGGCGGTCAGTCTACTTGCCACCCTGTTATTCTGCGCCATTATCGTGGTCATTGTCTTTGTCGCGCACTGGGAATCCCGCAGCCAGATCCAGAGCCAGCAAATCAACATGAAACGCACCGCCGCCGAGCTCTATGCCCAGAGACTCGGTGATGAAGTTCAGCGCTATAGCCATGCCCTCTGGGGTATATCCATGAACTCGCGCCTGCACGCCCTGCTCCAGGATCACAACACCCAGGCCTTGCAGGACTATGCCCGACAGCACCAGGCCTATTTTCCCGGCGCCCTCAGCCTGCGTATTTTCAAGCAGGGCATGGCCCGTCTGGACACGTCGCAGACACCACATGTGGGTTACGCCTGTCTCGACCTGTTGCACCGTGCCACGGAACACCGCCAGGCCCCACCGGCCGAAGCCCACGTCTTTGCCACCCCGCAGCAGCATGTCGATATCGTCCAGCCCATTACCGATGCTACCGGCCAGGTACTGGGCCATGTGCAACTGGCACTGGCGACCAGCGAGATCAATGCCTGGGTCAACCGGGTCGCCGGCGAGGCCTATATAGAAGTTACTCAGGCGGCGGGGGGCAAGCCCCCCCTGCAACTGGCCAGCGGCGGCAGCGGCCGGCAACACAGTGCGGCGGAGACCATCCATATCCCCGGTACCGCCTGGCAGGCGCGCATCTGGCTGCCGGCCTCGGTCGTTACCACCGAATGGACCAAGTGGATGTACATTGTCGCCCTGCTCGCCATTGTCATGAGCGGTCTGGTGGTCCTGCTGCTCAAGCGTTCGGTGAGCGCGACCTTGCGCGCTGACCTCGACAGTTTTATGCGCATGATCTTCGAGCACGCCAAAGGGGCGAAGAAACACGACTACAGTTTTTATCTGCCCGAATTCGCCGAGGCCGCGCGCATGACCGCCAATCTCGACATGGGCGCCACCATGGAGCGTGAGCGCGACGATGACCCGGAGGCACTGAAAATGGCCAGCACTGCCATTGCCCCGGAGCTCAACCCCATGTTCATGAGCCAGGATAATATGTCGGTGGAGGAGCTCTCCGATGAGGCCCTCTCGGCCATGACCAACACGAGTGCTGCACCGGCACCGCAACCGCAGGCGCCGGCGGCCACCTTCGGGGCAACAACGGCGCTGCCACCGGCCGTCATTTTCAAGGCCTATGATATTCGCGGCATTGTCGGTTCCACCCTGACCGCCGAGTACGCCCACCTCATTGGCCAGGCCCTGGGTTCAGAGGCAAGAGCGCGCGGTCTGACATCCATCGCCTTTGCCCGCGATGGCCGTCTGTCCGGCCCCGAGCTGGGCCAGGCCCTGGTAAAGGGCCTGCAGCAGAGTGGTATCAATGTGATCGATGTCGGCATGGTGCCGACCCCGGTACTCTACTATGCCGCCGCCGAGCACACCCAGGGCACCGGGGTCATGCTCACCGGCAGTCACAACCCGCCCGACTACAACGGTTTCAAGATGGTCCTGGGGGGCGACAGCCTTTCCGGCGACGCCATTCAGGGGCTGCGCCAACGTATTGAAAACAACGACTTCACTAGCGGCGAGGGCCAGTACAAAACCCTGCCCGTGACCAAACCCTATATGGAGCGTATCGGTGGCGATGTGCGCCTCAAGCGACCGCTGAAGGTCGTGATCGATTGCGGCAACGGCGTGGCCAGTGTCGTGGCGCCAAAACTGTTCAAGGCCATGGGCTGTGAAGTGATTGAGCTGTATTGCGATGTGGATGGCAAGTTTCCCAACCACCATCCCGACCCCAGCAAGCCGGAAAACCTGCGCGATGTCATCGAAGCGGTCAAACTACACCGTGCGGATCTGGGCCTTGCCTTTGACGGCGACGGTGACCGGGTAGGTGTCATCGACTCCGATGGCAAGGTGATGTGGCCGGATCGGCTGATGATGCTGTTCGCCGCGGATGTCCTGTCGCGCAATCCCGGCGCCAAGATCATTTTCGACATCAAGTGCAGCAACAATCTCACCAAGGTGATCTGGGAGAAGGGTGGCGAACCGCTTATGTGGAAGACCGGCCATTCCCTGATCAAGGCCAAGATGAAAGACACCGGCGCCCTGCTGGCCGGTGAAATGAGCGGCCATATTTTCTTTAAGGAACGCTGGTATGGTTTTGATGACGGCATTTATTCCGCCGCGCGTCTGCTGGAAATACTCGCCGCGCAAGCGGGCACCTCGGCCGCCCTGTTTGCGACCCTGCCCAATGCCTTTAACACCCCCGAGCTCAATATCAGCATGGCGGAAGGCGAGCACCATCATTTCATGGAGAAGTTTATGCAGCAGGCCGACTTCGGCAGCGCCAATGTCATGATGATCGACGGCGTGCGCGCCGACTTTGAAGATGGCTGGGGGCTGGTGCGCGCCTCCAACACCACCCCGGTACTGGTGTTGCGTTTTGAAGGCAAGACCCCGGAGGCGCTGCAACGTATTCAGGACAAGTTCAAGACCGCCATGCAACAGGTCGAGCCGAACCTGAACTTTCCGTTCTAACAACGGGCTCGAATTAATTACCCAGACTTTTACAGGAAAACCATGAGTATCGATTCCAAATCCGCGATGAATATCGCCCGCGTCCTCACCGAGGCGCTGCCCTATATCAAGCGTTTCCAGGGCAAGACCATCGTGATTAAATACGGCGGCAACGCCATGGTCGACGAAAATCTCAAACGGGGTTTTGCCCGTGACGTGGTCTTGATGAAACTGGTCGGCATGAATCCCATTGTCGTGCATGGCGGGGGGCCACAGATCGGCAAAATGCTCGAACAGATCGGCAAGGAGTCCAGCTTCATCAATGGCATGCGCGTCACCGACAGCGAGACCATGAATGTCGTCGAAATGGTCCTGGGGGGGCTGGTCAATAAGGAGATTGTCAGCCTGATCAATCAGCAGGGCGGTCATGCGGTGGGTCTTACCGGCAAGGACGGCGGCCTCATCAAGGCAAAGAAACTCACCTTTACCCAACAGTCACCGGAAATGAATGCCCCCGAGATCATCGACATCGGTCACGTTGGCGAAGTGGAGAGCATTGATAACAGCGTGGTCGATATGCTGGTGCACGGCGACTTTATTCCGGTCATCGCCCCCATCGGCGTCGGCGAGGATGGCCAGTCCTATAACATCAACGCCGATCTGGTCGCCGGCAGACTGGCCACCAGCCTCAATGCCGAAAAACTCATGTTGCTGACCAATACCACGGGCGTCCTCGACAAGGAAGGCAAACTGCTTACCGGCCTGGATGCCACCGAGGTCAAAAGGCTCATCGACGACGGCACCATTCATGGCGGTATGCTGCCGAAGATTCGCTGCGCACTCGATGCCGTGCAATCGGGGGTGAATACCGCACAGATTATCGATGGCCGCGTCGAACACGCCGTCCTACTGGAAGTCTTCACCCATGAAGGTGTCGGCACCTTGATCCACGGTTAAGCCCATGGCCAGCAGCGAGAACAAACCCTCACGACGCCAGCAGATCCTTGAAACGCTGGCGCAGGAACTGGAAAACTGTCCCGGCGAACGCATTACCACGGCGGCCCTGGCACGCGCCGTCGGGGTCTCGGAGGCGGCGCTGTATCGGCATTTCCCCAGCAAGGCCAAGATGTTTGAGGCGCTGATTGAATTTATCGAAGAGTCTGTCTTTGGTTTAATCAATCGTATCCTGCAGGACCACAAAGGCGGCGCCGCCCGCAGTCAGCACATTCTGACCTTGCTGCTGGGCTTCGCCACGCGCAACCCGGGCATTAGCCGGCTGCTCACCGGCGACGCCCTCACCGGTGAGACCGAGCGCCTGCGGACCCGCATCAACCAGTTCTACGAACGGCTTGAGACCCAGTTAAAGCAGGTGTTGCGTGAAGGCGAATTGAATCGTGACCTGCAATTGCATTGCAGCGTACAGGTCATGGCGAATTTATTAATGTCCATCGCCGAAGGCAGAATGAATCAGTTTGTGCGCAGTGGTTTTAAGCGCGAACCGCTGCAACACTGGGAGGCGCAATGGCAGGAAGTACAGATATTGCTGGCCAGGCCGGAGGCCTGACAAGGGGTTAGCGGGGCTTGACCTTTTTCAGTTCACGATAGCGCTGCAGATCGCGGTCATACTTCTTTTCCAGCTCAATAATGGCCTCCTGTTTTTTGGCGACAAAACTTTCATTGTCCTTAATCTGCCCCTTAAGCCCCGCCATTTCTTCGATGAGTGATGCCGGCGGCTTCTCGCCACTGCGCTCGGACTCGGCGGCCTTTTGCTGCAGCTCACGCAGATTCTTCTCCAGGGTCCGGGTATTGTTATTGGTAATATCAATAATGCCCTGGATGGCGCCGACCTTGCCCTTGCG
>JAWOIE010000194.1:0-13650 GCA_046484825.1 Gammaproteobacteria bacterium
AAACCGCCCTGATCCGCGTTGGCGGTGGCCTCGGTAGCGATCCCGCTAATGCGTGACATATCCACAATACCACCCTCGGCCTGAAGCTGCGCCAGCGCCGCCCGGGCGGTGCTCAGCACCGAGGTGACCATCACCAGCACCCCGCCAAGCGTCACGGCCAGCAATACCAGCCCCGTCTTGACACGCCTTAAATAAAGCTGGCCAGCGCCGGGGATGACCAGGGCGGAGAGTAACAGGGCTTTGGTGGTGCTAGCGGGCATTGTCGCAGTGTAGTCCATTCCTTCGCGGCCGAATAGCCTGTGGCCTGTGCCGGTATTTCACTGGGCCGGCCGTGATTTGCCACAGCAGATGCCGTATAGTCTTTGGCGAATCGTAACGGCAAAGGGGATGTCATTATGCGCTCGATACTGGTTCTAAATGCGAAGGGTGGCTGTGGCAAAAGCACCATTGCCACCAATCTCGCCAGTTATTATGCCTGGGAAGAAGAGAAGTCCGTTGCGCTGGTCGACTTCGACCCGCAGGCCTCCAGCATGGAGTGGTTGCAGGCGCGGGATGAGGCCTGGCCGGAGATCCGCGGTTTTGCGGCCTTTCGTGGCGGTGTGCGCATCCCGACCAATATCGATGTAGTGATTTATGACGCCCCAGCGCGGGTTAGCGCGACCGAAATGACGGAACTGGTACGCCGTGCCGAGACCGTAATCATCCCGGTCCTGCCATCCCCGATCGATATCCGGGCCGCGGCACACTTTATTCACGACCTGCTGACCGTGGGCAAGGTCTCCCGGCAGCAGACCAAGCTCGCCATCGTCGCCAACCGGGTGCGTGAAAACACCCTCATCTATCAATCCCTGCAGTCGTTTGTGAAAAGCCTCAAGATCCCCTTTGTGACCACCCTGCGCGATACGCAAAACTATATCCATGCAGAAGAGCGTGGCATTGGCATTTTCGAAATGGCCCCTTCCAAAGTCTGGCAGGATATGGAACAGTGGGAGCCACTGATCAAATGGCTGAGAAGCAAGCGCAGTCGTCCATAACGAAAAGGAGAATCATCATGGAAAAGAATGTTGGTGGTGCAGATAAAACAATTCGAATTATTGTGGGTTTAGTGATTATCGCGCTGGGCGTATTTTACCAGAGCTGGTGGGGCGCCCTCGGTCTGCTGCCGCTGGCGACCGCCCTGCTGGGCTGGTGCCCGCCCTATGCCCTGCTGGGTATCAATACCTGTAAAACCAGAAAGACGCATGGCTAAGGCGCAATGAGTGGTATGAACTGGGATGCGCGTTATGGCGAGGATGGTTTCGCCTACGGCACCGCGCCCAATGATTTTCTGGTCGAGGCCATCGCCCAGGTCCCCAAAGGCAGGGTGCTGTGTCTCTGTGAAGGTGAAGGGCGCAACGCCGTTTATCTGGCGGAACAGGGTTACAGCGTCACCGCTGTCGATGCCTCGGCGGTGGGTATGGCCAAGGCGCAACGTCTCGCGGCAGAGCGCGGTGTCAGTATCGAAACCATTGTGGCCGACCTGGCGGACTTTGTTATTC
Source organism: Gammaproteobacteria bacterium (assembly GCA_046484825.1). Lineage (GTDB taxonomy): Bacteria > Pseudomonadota > Gammaproteobacteria > UBA6429 > Thiohalophilaceae > CAJYAN01. The sequence continues at coordinate 1,539 of JAWOIE010000194.1, forward strand.
CACAAAATCACTTCGATGCCGTGGTCTCCATTTTTTGTCACGTCCCCAAAGACCTGCGCGAACGCGTTCATGAGCAGGTGATTCACGGTCTGAAGCAACAGGGTGTGCTGATCCTCGAGGCCTATTTTCCCAAACAGCTGGAATTGGGCACCGGGGGGCCGCCCAATGCGGAACTGATGATGGACCTGGACAGTTTGAAAATCGAGCTGCAGGGGCTGGAGCTGTTGCACGCGGAAGAAAAGGTGCGCCAGGTTGTCGAGGGCAAGTATCACACCGGCCAGGGTGCCGTGGTACAGGTCATCGCGCGCAAGCCCTAAGGTTCGCCGCAAGCGGGGGGATGTTTGCCGTTGGCAATGGTCACAAGGGTTGTCACTAAAGTAAACGGTACAGGCGCCCATATGCACATTCTTATTTGTCTCCTCCTGTTCGGCTTGTCCTGCACCACGGTCCTGGCCGCGCCGCTGCACAACCGACTGGCCGGGCATGCCTCGCCCTATCTGGCCATGCACGGCCAGGACCCGGTGCACTGGCAGGAATGGAATGCGGCCAGCGTGGCGCAGGCGAGAAAACAGGGCAAACTGTTATTCGTCTCCAGCGGTTATTTTTCCTGTCACTGGTGTCACGTCATGCAGCAGGAAAGTTATCAGCATACCGATATCGCCCGGCTACTCAACGCACATTTTATTCCCGTCAAGGTCGACCGGGAGCTGAATGCCGCACTGGATGGCAAGCTCATCGACTTTGTGGAAAAGACCCAGGGTATTGCCGGCTGGCCACTGAATGTTTTTATCACACCGGAGGGTTATCCCCTGGTGGGTATGGTGTATGTTCCGCCGGACAATTTCTTGCAAGTGATCGAAAAACTCAAAACAGAATGGCAAAACAGCCGCATCGCACTCAGCCAACTGGCGCGGGATGTCAGTCACGAACTCCAGCCCGCAGTGCCTGATGCCGGCACAACGCTGACCCCGGCATTGCTGGCGGACTATCAGGCTTTAATGATTAAACAGAGCTTTGCCAACGCCGATGAACTGCAGGGTGGCTTTGGTGAGGAAAGCAAATTTCCCTCGGTGCCACAGCTGCAGACCCTGCTGCGTGTCTATGCCAGAACCCAAGAGCGACGGCTCTACGATTTTTTAAACCTGACCCTGGAACAGATGGCCAGTCAGGGCCTGCGCGATCACCTGGGAGGTGGGTTTTATCGATACGTCGTGGACCCCGGCTGGCAACTGCCGCACTTCGAAAAAATGCTTTACGATAATGCCCTGCTGGTCGGGCTATATCTTGAGGCCGCCAAAGTACTCCAGCGTCCGCAGTACCGGAAAGTGGCGGCGGAGACCCTGAACTTTATGCAGACACAAATGCGTCTGCCCGGCGGTGGCCTGTTGGCAAGCTTTTCCGCCATTGACGAACGCGGTGTGGAAGGAGGCTACTACCTCTGGTCGGCGGCGGAGGTCAAAAATCTGCTCAGCGCAGAGGAATGGCAGATTGCCGAGGCCTACTGGGGCCTGCGCGGCGCTCCCGAACTGGACGCGGGTCATCATCTGCTGGAGCGCATGGGCATTGGCGCGCTGGTGCAGCAACGGGGCTGGAGTGAAAAGTCTATTCAGCAGCAACTGCAAAGCGCTACCACCAAACTCCTGACGCAACGTCAGCAACGACAGTTGCCCAGAGACCCGAAGGCGCTCGCCGCCTGGAATGGGCTGGCCCTGTCGGCCTATGTGGCCGCGGGCAGGGAGGGTCTGCTGGAGCGTCAGGCGGTTGAGGAACTGAAAAACTTTATTCAGACCCAGCTCTGGGATGGCAAGCGCCTGTATCGTATGAAGTCAGCGGCGGGGTATGCGATCCCCGGCGACCTCGAAGACTATGCCTATGTGAGTCAGGCCCTGCTGGCCTGGGCCATGTGGCAGAACACGGCGGCGGACTGGACTCTACTGGAGACGCTGGTGACACAGGCCTGGCAGAAGTTTTATGGCCCACAGGGCTGGAAGCTGGCGGAAGACAGCCTGTTAAAGTATCGCGAGGTGCAGCCCCTCACCAGTGATGGCCCCATGCCATCGGCGGCGGCGGTGTTGCTCAAGACCACGCTGGAGTTGGCCAGCCGGCGCCAGCATCGCGACCTGCAGGCGCAGGCCTTAACGGCACTAGGCCGGGGGCATGAGGTGTTGCGTGCAGAGACCTTCTGGCATGCGAGTTATCTGGATGCCCTGTATACCCAGCAGGAACTCAGTGCCTCAAAATAAAAACTCCGGTGGCCTTTCCATAATCTCAAATTCAAACTGGGCGAAGTCACGCGTCGCCAGAAGCATGTTGCTGAGCCTGAGATAAAACATGCGTTGTTTCATGTTGACGGCCATGACGGTGTTGACATCAAAGATCAGGGCCGGAACGATCAGACTGCGCGACTGCCGCACCGAGGTCTGTCTTGGGATCATGAGACTGCGATAGTAATCTGTGCCCGCGCCGGTGCCACGAATCGCCTTGATGCCGACGGCTACGGCGCCATTGGCCAGATTCATCATCCCCAACTCCAGGGTACCATCGCCCTCCAGCGCGGGCCGGGTGCGCAGCCAGCGTATGACACCCAGTTGCCAGCGCGCGCTTTGTTTGCCATGGACGCGATAGGCGGCGATCTGCCCCACCTTGGCATGCCGCGGCGCGCACTGCTCGGTACAGGACAGGGAGATCCCCAGGGGACTGATATTTTGTTGCCACCAGGGTTCAATGGAAAACTCCTGCAGGCTATAGCCACGGTCCTTTTCCAGGGCGGCACGATAGGCGCTGGCAAAGGGGGTCAGGGAATCATCCGGATGGAGTTTTTCCTTGCTGTACTGGCGTAGCTTGAGTTCATCCATCTGCGGCGTAAACCCCGCGCGCTGGGTCAGGTGATAATGACAGGCGTTGAGGCCCAGCGTCACCTGCACCTTGCCCTCGAGGGGAAAGCGCTTGCTGTGTCGTAACGGCCGGGTGCTGAGGGCATCGCTGAGGCGCAAGAGCATGTCGCGGTCACGGCGTTCGATGAGACTGGCACCATCGAGCGAGACCTCCTGCAGGGTGGCCCGCAGCATGCGTTGCAGATGCTGGTTCAGAAGTGCCCGGGTCTCGGTAATATCAATGAGTATGCCCTGTTGTGGTTGGTAGTCCACCTCCGGTGGGATGTAGCGGGGGGGCAGGTCCGAGGCCTGATCGATAATATACTCACCCTGGGGTGGCAGTGTGCCGAGGCGATGAAACGTACAACTCGCGGCCCATAGGGAAAGCAGCTGGTAGGTATGCTCCGCCTCTGTCTCCAACAGATGATAGGGTTCGGTCAGGCGCAGCAGGACAATTCTTTTGTAGGCAAACTCGATGGTATGCGGCACAGGCATGACGCTGTCGGGGTCGGTGTCGTCGATGCTTTCGCTATGCAGGTTACGGTCTTCGGCAAAGCAATAGAGCTGATGCAATTCGTGCCAGACATTCTCGGCTTCCGGTTGATAGAGGGCATAAGTGATGACGAGTTGCCGCGAGAGATATTTGATCGCCAGATAGAGGGATTCCTGCAACATCCAGGCAGAGGCCTTCTTGCCCACCGCCTCCAGCGCCAGGTCGTTGACAATGATCTTGTAGCCGGTCGCCTGCGCCTCGAGTAACTGGTGCAGGGTCTGTGACGTCTGTAACTGTTGCTTACTCAGAGGAATGGCGGCATTGTGCAGACTGTGGCGCAGCTCGGTATAGAGTTGTTTCCCCAGGGGTTGTAGCTCGTGCAGGAACTGGTGGCGATCCTTGACGGCGTACTGGGCATTGTTCATGGCGCGCAGCTGCAACAGCAACTGGTTGGCCGCCGCCAGACGATTGGCCATGGGCAGTCTGGCGATCCAGTCGCGCACCTGCTTCACGCGACTAAAAGGCCGCAGCTGTTTCGTCGCCTGCTCGCCCGGAATTCTCAAAGAAGGTAATGGCATGGCGCTATCCTAGCAAAGAACAAGCTGTTATCACCATGTAATCTTGTGGCGCTGGAAAACGCGTAGGGTAGGCTGGTGGTCAACTCGCTACGGAGTAATGGAGATAGTGAAAACTATATTTATATAAAATACAATTCAGTGTTGTTTTAATAAACAGATAATAATCATATTCTAATAATAATAGGGGTACAGCCCATGATATCCAGGCGTATTTTCAAATCATTTGTCACCGCGGTCCTTGTCGGAGCCACCCTGCTGCCGAGCATCGTATTGGCTCAGGGGCTGATTCTGACGGCGCCACCCCGGGAAAAGGCGGAGGACGGTCAGAAAGTGTATGGGCCTCTGGCGGCGCATCTGACAGAACTGTTAGGTGTCCCGGTGACGTATAAGCACCCGAGAAGCTGGCTGCACTACCAGAATGAAATGCGTCATGATGCCTATGACATTGTCTTTGACGGTCCCCATTTTATTTCGTGGCGTCAGGAACATCTCAAGCATGAAGTCGTGGCGAAGCTGCCGGGCACCCTGGAATTTTTTCTGGTGGCTCGCGCCGATGATAGCAGCGTAAATACCCTGGACGATCTCATTGGCCAAAAGATCTGTGGTATCTCCCCGCCCAATCTCTCTACTTTGACGGTGCTGGATAAATTCAGAAACCCCGTGCGCCAGCCGGTGATCAAAGGTGTCAAAGGGGGTATGGTGGGTGTCGCAAAGGCCTTCGATGCAGGCCAGTGCAAGGCGGCGGTGTTTCGTGACACTTACTACAAGAAAAAACTGACCGAGACAGACCGTGCCGCTCTGAAGGTGTTGTTGCATAGCAAGCCCATTCCCAACCAGGGTATTTCGGTGAGTCGCCGCCTGAGCCCGGCCGCCAGGGTCAGGATGATGGAGTCTCTTACTATCGGTGAAGGTGTGCAGGCGACGGCAGAGATCACCCGACGCTTTGGCGGCAAGGGCGTTAAAGCGTTTGTGCCAGCCAGCAGGGCTGAGTACGAAGGTTACAACAATCTGCTGGAAGGCGTTATTTTTGGCTGGTAGTGTCGGGATCGCCCTCACTCGTTGCTACGGCGCTGCCTGTTGTCCTGCGGCCTTTTAACGCGAAAAAAAACGCCCCAAACGGGGCGTTGATGTATTGCCTCTGCCGACGGGCCTACGCCAGTGCCTGCTTGAGTCGCTTCATCGCATTGCTCTCCAGCTGGCGAATGCGCTCGGCCGATACCTGATACTGCACCGCCAGGTCCTGCAGGGTGCTCTTGTTGTTGCTCAGCCAGCGTTGTTCCATGATGTCACGACTGCGTTCATCCAGGGTCTCCATCGCGGCATGCAGGCGATCGCTTTGCGAGTGGCTCCAGTCATCCGCCTCAAGCAGTTGCGAGGGTTCGTAGCGACTGTCCTGTAAATAGGCGGCCGGTGACGGTGCGACTTCATCATCATCACTGTCACGCGCCTCAAAGGCAACGTCCTGACCAGTGAGCCGCGATTCCATTTCGCGCACGTCCGCCTCGGTGACACCGAGGTCCCTGGCCACGGCCTGGGTCTCATCATGGGTAAACCAGCCGAGGCGCTCCTTGGAGCTGCGCAGGTTAAAAAACAGTTTGCGCTGCGCCTTGGTAGTGGCGACTTTGACAATGCGCCAGTTGCGCAGGACAAATTCATGAATCTCGGCGCGGATCCAGTACACCGCAAACGAGACCAGACGGACGCCCATGCTGGGGTCAAAGCGCTTGACGGCCTTCATGAGACCGATGCTGCCTTCCTGGATCAGGTCAGCCTGCGGCAGACCATAGCCACTGTAGCTGCGTGCCACATGGGCGACAAAGCGCAGGTGGGAGAGGATCAGGCGACGTGCCGCCTCCAGGTCATTGTTTTGCTGTAAGCGGGTCGCCAGTTCAAATTCTTCTTCTGCGCTAAGCATGGGGATACGGCTAACGGCCTGGGTGTAGCTCTCCAGACTCCCGGTCGGTATGCTGAGTTGCAGATCAAAGCCTTTGCTCATGGATGGGTACCTCGTTAACTTGTCTTGTGCTGCCATATTAGCACTCGAACCTTTTGAGTGCCAATCGGGGCAGAAGTTCCGTCAGTAAATAATTGCTAAATACTTAAGAAACATATGCTTACGAAGTGGCGCTGGTGGGGGCCTGGGCCTCGCTGCCGTGCCAGGGGGACTCCGTGGGGCCTTCGCTGGTATTGATATAGACCCGGTTGCGGCCGTTGTCCTTGGCGGCATACAGGGCCTTGTCGGCCAGGGCGAGAAAGCGGGTCAGGGTAGCCTTGGGGTAATCCAGACTGCCCACCACGCCGATGCTGATGGTGACGTCCACGTTGGCCGGGCGCAGGTGCTGCATTTCGTGACGCAGGGTCTCGGCCCGTTGCAGGGCCGTTTCGGCGTTACAGTTGGATAACAGGATGCAAAATTCCTCGCCGCCAAAGCGTACTACCATGGCGTCGGCAAAGCTGCTGTTGAGTTTATCGCCCATTTCCGCCAGCACATGGTCACCGGTGATGTGTCCCAGGGTGTCATTGATGCGCTTGAAGTGGTCGATGTCGATCAGCATCGCCCAGACCGGCTGGTGCTCACTGTCCCTGAGGTAGTCCTCGCCATTGTCGACCAGGTAGCGCTTGCTGCGCACCCCGGTGAGACTGTCGGTGGCGGCAATCCAGCGCATGGTCTCGGTCTGTTGCTTGAGGGCATCGTACTGGTGCTTGATCAGCATCAGGGCGCGTACCCGCGCCATCATGACCTCTTCGACAATCGGCTTGGTGACAAAGTCATTGGCGCCGGCATGAAAGACCTCGATCTGGGTCTTCTGGTCCTCGGAGCTGGTCAGCACCAGCACTGGCAGCTCCTGCTGGGTGTAATGCAGCTTGGCGCGCATGGCGTGTAGCAGGTCGCCCCCGGTCATGTCACCAAGGAGATAAAAGTCGGTAATCACCAGGTCGATGCTGTCGAGGCTGTTGGCCTCGCGATTATTCTGCAGCAACAGTTTGTAGGCGTCCTCGGCATTGGTCTTGTGGGTGACCTTGAGGCCGTGTTTTTCAAGGATCTTGCAGGTCACGGCGGCCGCGGTGGCGCTGTCTTCAACAAACAGGATGTGCCCGGAGAGGCCGGAATTGCGCTGGATAAAGGCCTTGATAAAGCTGCCAAAGGCCTTGTAGCCCTGAGATTTGTCAAAGTAGTCGGTGACCCCGGCGGCAAAGCCCTCGCGCAGCAGGCGGGCATCGGCATCACCGGAGACCACAATCACCGGGGTGTAGTGGTGGCGTTTGGAGTTGCGTACCGTGCGGCTGATTTCCAGGCCGTCCATGTCCGGCAGCATGAGCGAAGTGGTAATCAGGTCAAATTTGTCGCTTTCAATCAGGGGTAGCGCCTGTTTGCCGTTTTCGCAGCCGACCACCTCTACGTCGTGGATCTCTTCGCGCAGGGTGCGGGCCAGCAGGGAGCGGGTCACGGAGGAGCCGTCGACAATGAGGATGCGGGTAATATGCTTATTGAACATGCGTCATACTATATATAAAAAATACCGTTGCCGGCGTGTCGTTAGGATTTATCTGCCCGGTGGTAGCAAATTCGGGGCTAAGTGGGTTCGATCTCCCGCAGGTGACGCCCCACCGCCAGCCAGGACCCCAGCAAGCCCAGCAGGGTACTGGCCATGAGCAGATTAAGTATCGACCCGAAGCCCAGAAAACTTAACTCGAACTGGCTTTGATACAGCCCGGTCAGGCGTTCCACCGGCCCGCTCAGAATCAGCAAGGCGCTACTGATCAGGACCACGGCGATGATGCCGCCCAGCAGGCCATACCAGACGCCGCTGTAGAGAAAGGGGCGGCGGATAAAGGCATCGGTACCGCCAATGAGCTTGATGACCAGGATCTCGTCACGGCGGTTTTGAATGGCCAGGCGAATGGTATTGCCCACCACCAGCAGTACCGCCAGGGCCAGCAAGGCGGCCAGGATCACCACACCCTGACGGACGATCTCCATGATGGCGTAGAGACGCTTGATCCACTGCATGTCCAGTTGCGCCACGTCCACCTCGGGATGGGTCTTGAGTTTCGCCAGCAGGGCCTCGGCGCTGCCGCTGGTCTGTTGCGCCGTGGCGGGCTGAATCACCAGCACCGCGGGCAGGGGATTTTCCTGCAGGGACGCCAGGGCATCGCCAAAGCCCGACAGGGCCTTGAATTCCTCCAGGGCCTGCTCCCTGCTGATGTAGCGGACCGCCTTGATCTCCGCTTGCTTGCGCAGGCGATTGATCAGTTTGCGGGCCTGAAAATCAGTGGTGTCGTGTTTCAGGAACAGAGATATCTGCGTCGCCCCCTGCCAGCCACCACTGAGTTTTTGCGCATTGTCCAGCAGGACGTGCAGGCCGGTGGGCAGGGCCAGGGCGATGCCGATGACGGCAGCGGTCATCAGGCTGGCCACCGGCGTGCGCCACAGTTGTCCCAGACTGTAAACCAGGACCTGCGCATGTCGCAGCAGGTAGGTCTTGACTGCGGTCGACAGGCCATGGCGTCGGCCGCTAACGGCCTCGCGTCGAGGGGTGGGGGCACGGCGCAACATTCTAGGCATCACCCCCCTGGATAAGGCGGCCCTGCTCGAGGATCAGTCGGCGGCTGGGCATGCGTTTGATCAGGTCGAGGTCGTGGGTGGCCACCAGCACGGTCACGCCCACCTGACTGAACTGTGCAAAGATTTGCATGATCTCCCAGGACAGGTCCGGGTCCAGGTTACCGGTCGGTTCGTCCGCCAGCAGCAGGGGCGGTTTGTTGACCACGGCGCGGGCAATACCGACGCGTTGTTGTTCCCCGCCGGAAAGGGTAATGGGCAGGCTCTTTTCCTTGTGCAGCAGACCGACCTTATCCAGGGCGCCGCGCACCCGGCGGCCAATCTCGTTGGCCGGGACCCCGGCAATGACCAGCGGCAGGGCCACGTTGTCGAACACGGTACGGTCGAACAGCAGCTGGTGGTCCTGAAAAATAATGCCGATGTTGCGCCGGTGGTAGGGGATGCGGCGACGGCTGAGCTTGCTCATATTCTGGCCGTTGATGATCACCTGGCCACGGGTGCTGCGCTCGATCAGGGTGATGAGTTTGAGCAGGGTGCTCTTGCCCGCGCCGGAGTGACCGGTGAGAAAGGCCATTTCCCCCGGGGGCAGATGAAAGCTGACATTGCTCAGGGCGTCCTGGCCACCGGGATAACGCTTGCTGACATCGGAGAAACGAATCATGGAATCCAGGTCCGAGGTACTAGGTTCGAGGTGTCAGGGAGAATCCTGATATTCATATCTGCCAAGCGTTCCTGACCTTGTGGTTATTTTTCGAATAAGGCTTTGACAAAGGCCTCGGCCTCGAAGGGCCTCAGGTCGTCGATACTCTCCCCCACACCGATAAAGCGTATGGGCAGGCCCAGTTGATGAGCGATGGCAAAAATAATCCCGCCCTTGGCCGTGCCATCCAGTTTGGTCAGGGTAATGCCACTGACGCCCACCGCGGCATGAAACTGTTTGGCCTGGACGAGAGCATTCTGCCCGGTGCCGGCGTCGAGCACCAGCATGACCTCATGGGGGGCCTCGCCATCGAGTTTTTGTATGACGCGTTTGACCTTCTTGAGTTCTTCCATGAGATTGTCCTGCGTATGCAGGCGGCCGGCGGTATCGGCCAGCAGGATATCAATGCCCCTGGCCCTGGCAGATTGCAGGGCATCAAAGATCACCGAGGCGCTATCGGCGCCGCTGTGCTGGGCAATGACCGGGATATGGTTGCGTTCGCCCCAGGTTTGCAGTTGCTCCACGGCCGCGGCCCGAAAGGTATCGCCTGCCGCCAGCATGACACTGTGGCCGGCCTGCTGAAAACGCCGGGCCAGTTTGCCGATGGTGGTGGTCTTGCCGGCGCCGTTGATGCCGACCATGAGAATCACATAGGGTTTTTTGTCGCCAGCGATGTGCAGGGGCTGTTCGCTGGGGGCGAGCATGGCGGTCATGTGCGCCTGCAGGCTCTGCAACAGGGCCTCGGCATCTTTTAATTCCTGACGCGAGACCTGCCGGGTGAGCTCGTTAATGAGGGTGGTGGTGGCCTCGATACCGACATCGGCAGAGAGCAGCAGGGTCTCGATTTCTTCGAGGAGCGCGTCATCAATGGTCTTTTTGCCCAGCACCAGCTCGCTGAGGCCATCACTGAGACCGGCACGGGTGCGTTGCAGGCCCTGCCTGAGGCGAGTGAACAAACCTGCCTTCGGGTTGTCTGAGCCTGGAGTATCGGCAGAAGTTTTTTTCTTGAAACCAAACATCATCGAGACCAATCATCTGTGGTTAATCTGAATTCGCGCATGAGCGCACAGCGCGGGTCGTTTGCACACCCGTATGATTAGGCTATCCTACCATGTCGCAAATCGGTGGGTCAGTAGTAGTGCGGAGGAAACCTTGAACTTCACAAAGCAATTTGTTGCCGTCTTACTCATGGGCCTGCTCGCGGTCCCGCTCGCGGCCGCCACCGGGGTACATGAATACGAGCTGGATAATGGCATGAAGGTCCTGATCAAGACCGACCGTCGGGCGCCGGTCGTGGTGGCCCAGGTCTGGTACCGGGTGGGCGCCAGCTATGAGTGGAGTGGGATTACCGGCGTCTCCCATGTGCTGGAACACATGATGTTCAAGGGCACCAAGAAGCACGCCGCCGGGGAATTCTCCCGCATTATCGCCGCACAGGGCGGCCGCGAAAACGCCTTTACCAGCCGTGACTACACCGCCTATTTTCAGACCCTGGAAAAGAGCCGCTTGCCAGTGAGCATGGAAATGGAGGCCGACCGCATGCACAACCTGGTGCTGCAGGAAGAGGAATTTGCCAAGGAAATCAAAGTGGTCATGGAGGAACGCCGCACCCGCACCGATGACCAGCCCCGCGCCCTGACCTACGAACAGCTGTATGCCACCGCCTTTAATCACAGTGGTTATCACCACCCCACTATTGGCTGGATGAATGACCTGGAGCATCTGCAGGTGCAGGACCTGCAAGACTGGTATCGACAATGGTATGCGCCCAACAACGCCACCCTGGTGGTCGTGGGTGACGTGGTGCCGGAGCAAGTCTATGCCCTGGCGCAGCGTCATTATGGTGTCATCCCCAAAGCTCAGGTGGCGACACTCAAACCCCGCATGGAGGCGCCACAACAGGGGCAGCGCCGCGTGGTGGTCGAGGCCCCGGCCAAACTGCCGTTTATCCTTATGGGCTACAAGGTCCCGGTACTGGCGACCGCCGAAGATGAAAACGAGGTCTATGCCCTGGACGTGCTGGCCGGGGTCCTCGACGGCGGTGACAGCGCCCGCTTTTCCCGCGACCTCATTCGTGGTCGCCAACTGGCGGCGTCGGCGGGCGCATCCTATGGCATGCATGCGCGCAGCGATGATCTGTTCAGCCTGCAGGCCATCCCGGCCAATGGCCACAGTATCGCGGAACTGGAGGCGGCCCTGCGTGAGCACATCGACAGGGTCAGCACCGAGCTGGTCGATGCGCGGGAATTAAAACGTATCAAGGCGCAGGTGATTGCCGCTGAGGTCTATGAAAAGGATTCACTGTTCTATCAGGGTATGGCGCTGGGCATACTCGAGACCGTTGGCCTGGGCTGGCAACGCCAGGAAGAGTATGTGGAAAAGATCAAGGCGGTCACCGCCGAACAGGTGCGTGACGTGGCCAGAAAATATCTGGTGGATACGCGCCTGACCGTCGCCATTCTCAAGCCCCTCCCCCTCGATCCCGACACGGCCCCGGCGGCGACCGCACCGGGCAGACACTAAGAGCAGTCCATGATGAAGATCCCGACAACATATCGCCCCTTAATAATTCTTCTGATAGGCGTGGTGCTGGTCGCGGCCTATGCCTGGTGGAGCGACGACATCAGCCAGCCGACAGAATCCGAGGGCCTGGCCATTCAGACCTGGACAACCAAAAACGGTGCGCGGGTCTATTTTGTGCCGGCCACCAGTCTGCCCATGGTGGATGTCCGTGTGGTGTTTGATGCCGGCAGTGCTCGTGATGGTACACAACATGGTGTGGCCCGCCTGAGTAATGCCCTGCTGTCACAGGGTGCCGGTGACTGGGACGCGCAGCAACTGGCGGAACGCTTCGAAGACGTCGGCGCCAATTTTGGCAGCGACGCCCTGCGCGATATGGCCGTG
>JAWOIE010000195.1:0-3375 GCA_046484825.1 Gammaproteobacteria bacterium
CTTCCGTGCGGGGCAGGACGCCCCGCCGCGCCAATCACGCAAGTGATTGAAGCGCGTGAGGAAAGCGCGGACACGAGCCGCGCTTTCCGACTCTGCAAAAGTCCAGGAAGGGACTTTTGCAGAGTTTCCCTAAGTCCGACACGCTCCCCGTCGCGGCGCGAGTGCGGGGAACTTTCCTGCCGCGGCGACAGTCTCTGCTAAACCCGCAAGTTATAAACGGATTTTTTGGGAGGAGCTACCGATGAGCACACTGGAGCATTTTCGCGAAGGTCTGAATCACTTCTGGGAAGGCTTGGCCGAAGGCTGGCAACAGTTGCGCCAGCGCGCCGGTCAGGCCATGACCCGTTTTAATCCCCTGACGCCGCCACAGGCGGCGGTGGAAACCGCCGAGTCACAGATCATCGCCCGCGGTTCCCGCTGGGGCCTGCTAACCGCCGAGGTGGAGGAACGAGACACCGAGGTGGTGGTACGCCTGGAGGCCCCCGGTATGGAGGCCGATGATTTTACCCTGTCGGTACAGGACACATACCTGGTCGTACGCGGTGAGAAGCATGCCCGGCGTGAACACAAGCATGGTCGTTATCATATAATGGAATGCGCCTATGGTCAGTTTGAGCGTGCCGTGCCGCTACCGGCGAGTGTGGATGAAGACGCCACCCGCGCCAGCTACCGAAAGGGCGTGCTCACGGTGACCCTGCCCAAGCGACCCGGCAGTCAACGCCGGCGCATCGATATTCAGACAGGATAAAATATCATCATGAAAAATTTGTTTGCCCGCAGCCTGCTCATTGTTGTTGTGCTGCTCTTGTCGCCGGCGCTACCGGCCGCCTTACCCGTCAGCGACAGCCAGGGCCAGAGGCTGCCCTCACTGGCCCCCATGCTGGAACGGGTCACTCCCGCCGTCGTCAATATCGCCACCAGCGGCACGGTGCAGATCCGCAACAATCCCCTGTTTGAAGACCCGTTTTTTCGTCACTTTTTTGATATCCCCAATCAACCCCGCACCCGCAAGACCCAGAGCCTGGGTTCCGGGGTGGTGGTCGATGCCGACAAGGGCTACATCCTCACCAACAACCATGTCATCGACAAGGCCGACGAGATCCGCGTCACCCTGCGCGATGGCCGCACCCTGTCGGCCCAGCTCATCGGCGCCGATCCGGACACCGATGTGGCGGTGATCCAGGTGCCGGCGGAGAATCTCACCGCCGTGCCGCTGGCCGACTCGGATCGGGAACGGGTGGGTGACTTTGTCGTCGCCATTGGCAATCCCTTTGGCCTTGGCCAGACGGTGACCTCGGGGATTATCAGCGCCGTGGGCCGCAGCGGCCTCGGTATCGAGGGCTATGAAGACTTTATCCAGACCGACGCCTCCATCAATCCCGGCAATTCCGGTGGCGCCCTGGTCAACCTCAACGGTGAGCTGATCGGCATCAACACCGCCATTTTTTCGCGCAGCGGCGGCAACATCGGCATTGGCTTTGCCATCCCCATCAACATGGCCCGTGATGTCATGCAGCAGCTGATCAGTCACGGTGAGGTCAAACGCGGCTCCCTCGGCGCCCAGGCACAGGACCTGACCCCGGAACTGGCACAGGCCTTTGCCATCCAGAACCAGCACGCGGCCGTGATTACCCAGGTCGAAAAGGCTTCGGCCGCGGATCGCGCCGGGCTCAAGGCCGGTGACATTGTGACGCGCATCAATGGCCGGCTGGTGCGGGATGCCTCCACCCTGCGCAATACCGTAGGTCTGTTGCGTGTCGGCGAGACCGTGACGCTGGAGATCCTGCGCGAAGGCAAACCCATGACCCTGACCGCCCATGTGGAAGAGACCCAAAGCAGTGAGACCAGTGGCGACAAGATCCACCCCCACTTTAGCGGCGCCCAACTCAGCAATATCGAAGAGGGCCAGCCGCTCTACGGCAAGGTCAGCGGTGTGCTCATCACCGACGTGGCCCAGGGCAGCCCCGCCTGGCGCGCCGGCTTGCGCAAGGGAGATGTGATTACCTCGGCCAACCGCCGCCCGGTGCGCCACCTGCAGGAACTGGTGCAGGCCATTAACAGCAGTCAGGCCTTACTACTGAATATCCGCCGCGGCAACGGCGCGCTGTTCCTGTATCTGCAATAGCCCGCAGGCCTTTCCCATCCACCTCAACAGCAGCGGCCCCGTCATCCCGGGGCCGTCTTCTGTTACCCGCAGCTAACCCAGGATTACACCGTTACATTATCCCTTGCCCCGGTACGAACAGAGTTTATGCTGCGGCGCTTTTAGCCTTTAGCCCTCGCTTTTGGCAGGGCATTTTCCGGCCCGTATTTCCCCGGGCAGGGTGTATTTCACGCCGCCAGCTCGGATGCCGCGAAAACGCCAAGTTAAGCGGCATTTCCCTAAGGAAACTCTGCAAAAGTCCCTCCCTGGACTTTTGCAGAGTCGGAAAGCGCGGACACGAGCCGCGCTTTCCTCACGCGCTTCAATCACTTGCGGGATTGGCGCGGCGGGGCGTCCTGCCCCGCACGGAAGCTCTGCATCCTTATGCAGAACTTCCCTAAAGCTTTTTCGGCGCTGGACGTTACATGCGATGACCACTCAACCGAGCCCCGTACATGAAAGCCGACATGAAACAGGCCACGCAGGAAAGGCTGCGACTCTTGCAGCAGCTCTTCCAGCAGCAGCTGCCAGACAAGCTGCACGACCTGGAACAGGCCCTGCACGCCTACCAGGCGACGCCTGCAGACCCGGCCAGGCTCAATCTGCTGTATCGGCTGGTACACAATCTGGCGGGCACCGCCGGCACCTTTGGCGCCACGCAGGTCAGTGACCAGGCCCTGCAACTGGAACGTCTGCTCAAGCCCCTGCTGGACCAACCCACCCCCGCCGAGCCCCAGCAGCTCGAGCCGCTGGGCGAACAGCTCGCCTGCCTGCATCGGCTTGCCTACGCATGGTCCCAGGAACATCGCACCCCGTCCGCCGGCCACGACCCAGGCGGACTCGAGCAGCCCGACAAGCAGCTCCTCTATCTGGCCGACGCCGACGATCTGATGACCCGGCAGCTACGCTCGGCGCTGGAGACCGGCCCATACGAAGTACAGCACTTTAGTGATGGCCCTGGCCTGCAACAGGCTTACGCGCAGCAGCGCCCGTCCCTGATACTGGTGGATGTGGCCTTCATGGAATCGGCCGTCGGCGGGGCGGAGGCCCTGCACCACATCAACAACGGGCCGGTGGCCAGCCCGCCACTGATTTTTTACTCAGAACGTAATGACATGCGCACGCGCCTGGCGGCGCAGCGCGCCGGGGCCGCCCGTTATTTTCACCGGCCACTGGACATGGGCAAGCTACGCGACTGTATCGATGCCGTGACCCATCGCCAGGTCGGCGAG
>JAWOIE010000205.1:0-3580 GCA_046484825.1 Gammaproteobacteria bacterium
GTCCAATATGGATCCGGAAGTCCGCAAGGTGACCGATGAGCTGGATGCAGTCGGTAACACCACCAAGGCGGTCACCAAGGGCTATGCCATCGGCTCCGCCGGTCTGGCCGCGCTGGTGCTGTTTGCCGACTTCACGCGCGAATTGTCCCACGTTGGCGGGGCGGACATGACGTTTGATCTCTCCAGTCACAAGGTGATCATCGGGCTGTTCATCGGCGGGCTGATCCCGTATCTGTTCGGTGCGCTGGCCATGGAAGCCGTCGGCCGTGCCGCCAGCGCGGTGGTCGTGGACGTGCGTCGCCAGTTCAAGGAGATGCCGGGGATCATGGACGGCACCCAGAAGCCGGATTACTCGCTGACCGTGGATATGCTGACCACCGCGGCGATCAAGGAGATGGTGTTACCCTCCCTGTTGCCGGTGCTGGTGCCGATCGTGGTTGGCTTCCTGCTCGGGCCGCAGGCTCTGGGTGGACTACTGGTCGGTTCGATTGTCACCGGCCTGTTCGTCGCCATCTCCATGACCACCGGGGGTGGCGCCTGGGACAACGCCAAAAAGTATATTGAGGATGATCATCATGGCGGCAAGGGTTCCGAAGCGCATAAGGCCTCGGTGACCGGCGATACGGTCGGCGATCCCTACAAGGATACCGCCGGTCCGGCGATCAACCCGCTGATCAAGATCATCAACATTGTGGCGTTGTTGATCGTGCCGTTGATTTAAAATGGTTACTCACCACAGAGGACACAGAGAAAAATGTTTAACTCTCATGTGTTCTTTGTGGTGATCATTTAAGGACTCCCGATGCAAATAGTCAATACAGTTTACAGGGAGCCTGCACGACCAGGAATGTTTGAAGTATCTGCATACCCCAAGGGTATGAATTCTCTATAACCTCTTTGGTTTATAATACTGTTATTTAACAACCCACCGGTTTTCGAAGACCAGCTCTTCGAGCGGCGCCCGTGTTGCCCAGTTTTCCTTCTCCAGCATGGGTTTGTCATAAAATTCTTTTACATATCCAAGGCAGAGGATGGCAATTGGTTCGGCATCTTCGGGCATCTGTAACAGAGAAGCCAGTTCATCAGGTTCGAACAATGAGACCCAGCCCAGGCCGATTCCCTCCGACCGTGCGGCCAGCCACAGGTTCTGGATGGCGCAGGCGGCCGAGGCGAGATCCATCTGCGGCAGGGTGCGCCGGCCAAAGATATGTTTTTCTCGCTGGTTCATTAACGATACCACCAGCAATTCGCCACATTCGAGGATCCCCTCGACCTTGAGGCGCATGAACTCTTCCTGGCGCTTGCCGAGCGCTTCGGCGGTGGCGATCCGCTCCTGCTCGACCAGTTGATGAACGCGTTGACGGAGGTCGTGGTCGGTAATGCGAATGAAGCGCCACGGTTGCATATAACCGACGCTGGGCGCGTGATGGGCGGCGCGCAACAGCCGTTGCAGCAAGGCCGGGTCGATCGGATCCGGCAGAAAATGGCGCATATCCCGGCGCTGTTCGATTACCCGATAGACTGTTTCGATAGCCTCTTGTGAATAGCGATGCGGACTGTCCATTACAGCTCAACGCCCTGCTGGGCGCGGATGCCGGCCTTAAAAGCGTGCTTGATTTCTTTCATTTCCGTCACAGTATCGGCGATCTCGATAAGTTCCGTTCTGGCTCCGCGACCGGTGAGGATTACATGCTGCATGAAGGGTTTGTTGGCCAGTGCGTGTATTACTTCGTCTATCGGGATGTATTTGTATTTCAGAGCTATATTGATTTCATCCAGCAGAACCAGATTGATAGTCGGGTCCTGCAGCATGGCCTGGGCTTTTTGCCAGGCATGAAGTGCCATTTCGGTATCACGGTTGCGATCCTGTGTCTCCCAGGTAAATCCTTCGCCCATGACATGATATTGCACTTCGGGAAAACGGCGGAAAAAGGCTTCCTCGCCGGTGGAATAACTTCCTTTTATAAATTGTACCACTCCGACCTGCATGTTGTGACCGAGCGCGCGTGCCACCATGCCGAAACCGGCACTGCTCTTGCCCTTGCCGTTGCCGGTGTGAACCAGGATCAGCCCCTTGTCCTGTTCGGCCCGGGCGATCTTTTCGTCCACCACGTTTTTTTTGCGTTCCATGCGTTCCTGGTGACGGGTATTGCGATCGGCTTGTTCGTCTTGTTTATCAGTCATGGCTTTTCCTCATTCATTTCCATTCGTTCTGTCGGCTTTGTAATCGAGCAATTCCCTTCAACAATACCGGGGCCGGGTGCAAAAACAGCTCACCGTCGAGCGTGACGATGCGCACCGGGACTTCGGGCATCAGCATGTTGCAGTTCTTGGCGATATGGCGCTCGAAGATGAACAGGACTTCCGGTTCAAAACGGTTCAGCAACGCGGTCAGATCCTCGATCTCCTTGCCCGGCTGCAGGTGGCGGATGCGGCGGTGAGTCTCGACCATCTCGAACCCGGCCGTGGTAAACAGATCGTAGAGCCAGGTTTCCCGGCCGAAGGAGTAGGGCTTGCCGCTGCAGGAGGAGAGCAGCAGAGCACGCGTACCTGCCGCCTCCACCCGGTTGGCCGCCTCACGCCATTGCCGGGCAAACTGTTCTGTCCGGGGTTCAAGGTCCGTTCGGCCGGTTGCCTCAATGATGGTCCGCAGGTTCTGCTCGATCTGCGCCATGCTTTGAAAGCCCTGCAGCCGGTAAGACCGGGCATTTTCCGGTGTGATCGCGGCCTGCTCCTGTGGATCAGTCCAGTCGGAGGTGAACAGGATAGCCGGCTCCAGGCTGGCGATGATTTCGCCGTCCGGATCCATGACGCCGCCGGTGTCGGGCACTTCCAGCTGATCGTAACGACTGGCACCGACGATGCACTGTTTCAGTCCCAACCACTCCAGGGTGTGGGTGATGTAGGGCGACTGGCTGATGATCCGGGGGCAGTCCGCCGAGGCGTTGGCTGGCAGGGTCAGGAATAACAGGCCGGCCAGCAGGCTGTAACGTAAGAGTTGGGACATGCGGATCACCGGTTTTTGCCGGGTTGCCACAGCACTTCCTCGCCGTTTTCAAAGCGGGCCAGTACCCGGGCAATGACAAACAGCAGATCGGAGAGCCGGTTGAGATAGATCAGCCCGGCCGGGTTGATCGCCTCGGAGGCGGCCAGGGCCACGGCATCGCGCTCGGCGCGGCGACAGACCGCGCGGGCCAGATGGCAGGTGGAGGTGGCAATACCGCCGGCGGGCAGGATGAACTCCTTCAGGTCCGGCAGTTTGTCGTTAAATGCATCCAGTTCGCGTTCCAGCCGCTCCGTATAGGAGGTATCGACGGCTTCGTAACCGGGGACACTCAGCTCGCCACCGAGATCGAACAGATCGTGCTGGATCGCCACCAGACAGTCATGGACTTCCTGCGGGAGATCGTGGGCCAGAATCATGCCGATCAGGCTGTTGAGTTCATCCACCGTGCCGAAGGTTCCGACCCGGGGATGCGTCTTGCTGACGCGCGAGCCATCGCCCAGGCCGGTGGTGCCTTCATCGCCGGTGCGGGTGTAAATTTTTGATAAGCGGTGCCCCATGTTCAGCCCTCCGTAA
>JAWOIE010000087.1:0-8567 GCA_046484825.1 Gammaproteobacteria bacterium
GTGCGATTGGTGGGGCCGAGGACCCCGGCCACAAAGCGCGGCTTGCTGTCGGTGGCAAACTCGGCACAGGCCTCGCGGGCGATGTTCGCCGCGGCCACATTGATCTCGTAGACCAGCTCCTCCATGCCATAGTCGGCCATGGAAATCGAGGTGGCGTTAAAGGTATTGGTCTCAAGAATATCAGCACCGGCCTCCAGATAGGCCTTGTGAATATCCTTGATAATCTCCGGCTGGGTCAGCACCAGCAGGTCATTGTTACCTTTGACGTCGCTGGGCCAGTCCTTGAAGCGTTCGCCACGATACTCGGCCTCGCCCAGTTTATAGGTCTGAATGAGACTGCCCATGGCGCCGTCGAGGACCAGGATACGTTCTTTTAGCTGCTGTTCGAAAATATTCATGTGTTATTAGGGACCATCCGGATAGTGTAAAGAATTCAGTAGCATCATCAGTTTATCATGCCAATCGTGTTTTGCTGAGACCGGCGCCGAGCGCCATTCGCATGAAAAACCGCCAGACAGGCGGTTCGATTATGGTAATGCGATGTAGACTGTGGCCCTATCCTAACAAAAATCGCCGCCCACCGACACTGTCCGCCGCCGAGCCCGCTGTGTCGCCGACCTTAAATAAAGAGTCTGGCAACAATATAGGCCTCATTGGCCAACACCAGCAGGCTGATAACGATACACAGCAGGCCGAACATACGGGCATTACGTCCCTCGATGCGCACTACAGTAAAGGGGAAACGCATGCGCGCCGGCGGCAGACGCGCCGACGCCACAATGCGATAGCCAATCCATAAAAACAGTGCGATGGGCAAGATGCGTGTCAGGCTATAAGCCATGCCCGCCACGCGGACTTTGGCCGCATCAAGACGGGCAATCGCGAGGGGGTCGCTGATCGAGGCGGTGAGCAGCACGTCGATCAGGGGCTCCAGCCATAACAACCATAATATATAGAGTGCCACGGCCAGCAGGACCTTCCAGCGCAGCTCCCGATCACCGGGGACGATTTCGGGGGGCTTTTTCATTGTCATCACTATAGCGCATCACCCTTGCCCGAGACACCGGCCCACCACCACGCCAGACAGGCGCTCCTGCCTCGACTCCAGTACAATAACGCCATGGACCAGCCCGTTATCAACACCAAGCCACCCAAGAGCCTGATGCGACAGGTGGGTCGTGCCATTGCCGACTTCGACATGATCCACGAGGGCGACCGGATCCTGCTGGGCCTGTCGGGGGGCAAGGACTCCCTGAGTCTGCTGCATATCCTCAATCACTTGCGGCAGTACGCGCCGGTCAAGTTCGAACTGGCCGCCATGACCGTCGACCCGGAGGTGGAGGGCTTCCACCCGGAAACGCTCAAGGCCTACCTGGCGGGACTGGGGATTGCCTATTTCTATGAGCGTGAGGCCATTGCCGAAAACGCCAAACAGCAAATGAAGAATGACTCCTTTTGCGCCTACTGCTCGCGTATCAAGCGCGGCATCATGTACAACACCTGTCGTCGTGAAGGCTATAACGTCCTGGCCCTGGCCCAGCACCTGGATGACCTGGCGGAGAGCTTTCTCATGTCCGCCTTTCGCGGCGGCCAGTTGCGCACCATGAAGGCCAACTACACCAATCAGGCTGGCGACGTGCGTATTATTCGTCCCCTGGTCTACGTGCGCGAACGGCAAACCGCGGAATACGCCAACCACGCCCTGCTGCCGGTGATCCCCGACTCCTGCCCCGCCTGCTTCGGCATGCCCACCGAGCGTGAGCACATGAAACAGCTTCTACGCGCAGAGGAATCCCACAACAAAACGTTATTTAAGAGCATATTGACCGCAATAAAACCACTAATGGCAAAAAATACGGCGTAATGAGAAAATTAAATATAAATATTTTATAAATTTTACATAATTATTATTTTTTTTATTTTGTGGTAATAATTATGTAATTAATGCTATTAATTTGTGTATAAGTGGTTACTAAATACAACAAAATGGCTATTTATTCTCATATAGCAGTCAAATGTCCACTCTGGTGGGGGTATCGTGCCTGTTAGTGAGTCCTCGCACCGGTATCCGACACAAACCCCGAGTCATCACCCCTGACAGCTTTGATCTATCCCCGCAAGCAAACCCAGCCAGCTGCTACCCCGTAGCGGGTCACGCCGGCCAGCGCGGGGCGTGAAAGGCCTCGCGCAGAAAGTTGATCATCAATCGCACCTTCGGCGCGACATGCTGGCGCGTCGGGTACACCGCGTAGATCCCCAGCTCGAGACTGCGATACGCCGGCAGTATCTCGACCAGCGCACCGGACACCAGGTCGTTGCCCACGATAAAACTCGGTTGCAGGATGATGCCGTGACCCTGCAGGGCCGCGGCGCGGCAGGTGTCGCCGTTGTTGGTGACCAGCACCGGGCGCGTCTTCACCGCGACCTCACCCTCAGGCCCGTCGAAATGCCAGACATCATTGCTGGACCAGTAGCTGTAGGCCAGCACCTTGTGCTGCGCCAGCTCGGACGGATGCGCGGGTGTGCCGGCCCCCTGCAGATACGCGGGCGCGGCGCACAACACCATGCGCGTGCCGGCAAGCCGGCGGCTGACCAGCGTGGAGCTGGGCAGGGTGGCGATGCGAATCGCGAGGTCATACCCCTCTTCGATCAGATCGACCACGCGATCGGCCAGCGTGATGTCCAGCTTCACGCGCGGATGGCGCGCGGCAAATTCACTCCACAGTTCCGCCAGGTGCAGGATACCGAAGCTCACCGGGGCATTGATCCTGAGCACACCGCTGGCCTCGCTCGAACGCGAGGTGATCTCCGCCTCCGCCTCGTCGATGCCGCCGAGCAGTTCCTGGCAGCGCGCGTAGAACACCTCGCCCTCGTCGGTGAGTGACAGCCGGCGCGTGGTGCGGTGCAGCAGGCGCACGCCCAGGCGCGCCTCGAGCTCAGCGATGTGACGCGACACGGCCGGTTTGGACATCCCCAGCGCATCCGCCGCGCCGACAAAACTGCCCGCATCGACCACGGCCGCAAAGGTACGCATTTCCTGGTATTTGTCCATTGTTCCGATTTATGTAACAGTAAATTAATATAAAGAGAGTTTATCTCTGCAAAAGGAATTAATAAAGTGACACCATGGCCGCAGGCACACAATCCTGCCCCGGTCCCGGATTACATACATACCAAAGGAGAAAAACCATGAATAACACACTGATTCAACGACTTGTAAGCACAAATGCCGGCTGGGGCGCGCTCGCCCTGCGGGTGCCGGTGGGCATCATCTTTGCCGCCCACGGTTCGCAGAAGCTGTTCGGCTGGTTCGGTGGCCACGGCCTGGACGGCACCGGCCAGTGGATGGCCTCCATCGGCCTGGAACCCGGCTACCTCATGGCCCTGCTCGCCGGCGCCGCGGAGTTCTTCGGCGGCCTGGCCCTGGTACTCGGCCTGTTGACCCGCCCGGCCGCGGTCGCACTGGCCTTCACCATGGTCGTCGCTATCCTTGCGGTGCACATCGGCAACGGCCTGTTCATGAGCAACAATGGTTATGAATTCGGCCTGGCCCTGCTGGCCGCCTCGGTGTCGCTGGCCTTCACCGGCGCAGGTCGCGCCTCGCTGGACGCCATGTTGGCAAAGTAAACCGCTGCACCGAAGACCCAGGCTCCATCAACCATGGCAGGGCGGTGAAACGCCCTGTCTTATCCCGAAGGAGTTAACGCATGGAAAGATTTCCCACCCTGTTTGTCTCACACGGCGCACCGAGCTATGCACTGGAACCCGGCGTTGCCGGGGCCGTGCTGGCGACAGTGGGCCGCGCACTGCCACGCCCGAATGCGGTGCTGGTAGTCTCGCCGCACTGGATGACGGCCCAACCGTGTGTGACCACGGCGCCACAGCCTGCGACCATTCACGATTTCGCCGGTTTCGGCAAGGCCTTGAACGCCTTGCAGTACCCGGCCTCCGGCCACCCGCACCTGGCGCAACGCGCCTGCGAACTCTTGACCGCCGCGGGCTGGCCGGCCCAGGCCGATGCGTATCAGGGTTTCGATCACGGCGCGTGGGTGCCGTTGCTGCATTTATATCCCAAGGCCGATGTACCGGTGTTCCAGGTCTCGCTGCCCGCCGCGCTCGATGCGCAGCAGGCGCTGGAATACGGCGCGGCGCTGGCACCACTGCGCGACGAGGGCGTGTTGATCGTCGGCTCGGGCAGCCTGACCCACAACCTGTATGAATTCTTTCAGGCACATGGCAAGGATGCGGCCTATGCCAGCGAGTTTGTCGCCTGGATCCGCGATGCCGTCGAGGCCGGTGATCGCACACGCCTGGTCAATGCGCTGACACAGGCGCCGCATGCGCAACGTGCGCACCCGACACCCGAGCACTTCCTGCCCTTGTTAGTGGCCTGTGGCGCGGCGCAAACAACACTGCCGGTCACGGTACTACCCGGTGAGATGATCAAGGGTGTGTTGTCGATGGAATCGTATGTCTTCGGGGGTGATCTGTCCCCTGTATTGAAGGCCTTTGCGCACGGATTCGATGCGTAAGGTGCGGGATAGCACAAAGCGCCAGGGTGCTCTTTGCCATAAGAGCATTATGTGGCCCTGTCCCTCCTCCAGGCCTTAAGTATACTGCGTCAATATTACAGTTGGCCGCATTACCTTTCGTTTGGTGTATTCTGCAAATGGTGGGCGTCTCACCGGTGATACTCGCCAGAACGTTCGGGCTGGTAAGTGACCTCTTTGATGTGCACACGCAATACCCCGCCACCGGGCTTGGGCCATTCAATTTCATCCCCTTGAGAAAGACCGAGCAGTGCACTACCCACCGGCGCAAGAATTGAAATTTTCTCGCCAGAGTCATCCGCGTCCTTGGGATACACGAGTGTTAGACAAAACTCTTCGAGTGAGGACTCGACTTCAAACCTCACGGTGGAATTCATCGTTACCAGAGTGGGAGGGACATCTTTCGGATCTACTATTTCCGCGCGGGCCAATTCGGTCTCAAGGTCATCCCTGCCAGGAAAAGATTTTCGCGGCAATGATTCAAGCAACTTTTCCAGACGTTCTATATCTACTGACGAGATTATCACCTTCGGTTTTGTTTGCATCTCTATCATCCCGTATTTCTGTTCATCATGCGCAAGGAATACCTAACACCACGCACAGCGCAATTAGCTTAGTAACGTCGGCGCATTGTCAGGCAGGGTTCGATAACTTAAGTCCAATGATACCTGAAACTATGAAGAGCAAACTAACCACTTTCAGAAAAGTTACAGATTCCTGAAAAATCACTATACCTGCAATTGCGGCACCCACCACTCCGATACCCACCCAAGCAGCATAGGCCGTGCTCAAAGGTAATGAGCGCATCGCGAGGCTGAGCAAGTAGAAACTGCCCGACATGGCTAGCAGAGTAAGCAGAGAAGGTATTGGCCTTGTAAAGCCTGCAGTAAACTTAAGTCCAATCGCCCAGACTATTTCGAGCAACCCTGCAAAAAAGAGGATTAACCAGCTCATGTCAACTCCCTGATGAAGGGGTCGTCCCCACTACTGGTTAGTAAGCGCACCAGGGCCGTCCCCGTGCGGCTGAGTTCAGAATGAAAACACAACGGTCCGGACATTAGCATAGCAAACACCACTTATCTAGCATCGGGCCATGTGATTAGCATACTGCCTATCAACCCCCGTTCGGCCGAGACTGACTCCTCTGCCACATCGGATTTTGACCGGTGATTCACCTGGCGGCATCTGAGATTCTCTAAATACTGAGCACTCTATTTTTTCGAGAAAATAAAGGACCCGTTAAGGTCCTTTTTTGTCGGGCTTCAGCAGCCCTGTTAATGCTGTTGGTTGCTGTACTCTCGCAACGAACAGCTCACCCTGCTATGGCTGGGCAACGGCGTTGCCATCCAGAGTCACCGCAGTCTGTGCTAACAACCTGCCGTTAACCGTTGCGCCAGTATTGACCGTAATCGCCTTTTGCGCCAGGACAACCCCTTTAAACTGGGCCGTAGTACCAATGGAGACACCAGTACCACCCTCGACCTGCCAGAAGATATTTTCAGGCAGTGCGCCGCCCGCCAGAGTCACAATCGCGGCGTTATCCACGATCAAGTCCTGTGCAATCTGAAAGATCCAGACATCCGTTGCACTGCCAGAAATCGTTACGCCGGCATTTGTGATTAAGACATTGGTGCCCCACTTGTAGAGTCCTGGCGCCAGTGTCATGCCACTAATATTGCCTGCACCCAGTTCAGTGAAGTCAGGTAATGTCCTGCCCGCTGCATCGGTGAAGGCCAGCTCCATATCACTGACGGCGGTAGACATTTTCGTCGGCGTAGGGGCTGTCATATCAGCTGCATAAATACTCCCGGTCACATAGCTTGATGTGGCAAAGGTATTGGATGCATCCAGCGTTTCTGAAAATCCTGTTATGGCCGTCTGTGCGATCGGGCTAACACCGATATCACCCGTAATCGAGGTGCCAGCAGTGCCTGTCTTTGAAATCGCGGTCTTGGCCAGAATCACGAAATCTTCAGCGGTGCCAAGATTCACCTGCGCCTGTGGGGTTGATACCACGGTACCGGAAAAGCTCCAGGTGACAGCTGATGCCAGCGCATTGCCGGCCAGGTCCTGAATTGCTGTGGTGAGTGTGGCTGTATAATTCAGGCCAGCGGTGAGATTTGCATCCGGATTGAAGCTTACCAGTTTGCCAGTATCGCTATAGCTCACATCGCCTGAAACGGCATTTGTGCTGACCGTCTCAATTAGCGTGAAACTGGTTGCACTAACGGTAGCGGGATTTAACGACTCATCAAAGGCAGCAGTAATGTTTCTGTTTAAGTAAAAATCAGTGGCCGTGTTCGCCGGAGCTGTACTGCTTACCGTTGGGGCAACACTGTCTGTGGCGGCCCCACTGGTAAAGCTCCAGACATTGTTACTGGCCATGGATTTACCGGTTGAGCTCTCTGCCGCCGTAGTAATAGTGGCAGTGTAGACAATGCTGGGCGTCAGAGTGCTGCCCGGTGTAAAGATCGCTGTATTACTGGCGGCATCCAGACTCACGGTGCCAACGATGGCGGCTTCGCCTGCACCCTTTACGGTAAAGCTGACGCCATCAAGGGAAGTAGATTCCATTGACTCACTGAACGTCGCTGTAATTTTCTGGTTTGTTGCCACAGTGGTTGCATCATCTGCGGGGTTCGTTGAAGTAACCGTGAGTGCCGCCGGATTGGTCGTGACGGCCGTGCTTGTGCCGCTATCACTACTGCACCCGTTGATAAAGGCGGCAAGTAGTAATACAGTAAACCCTAAAGGTAGACTGCAATATTTTTTCATAATATTCATTGGTATACTCCGTAAAATTCATGTCATCGCGGCATAGGCACTAACCGCGACAGTTTGCTAACAAGGGATCCCTTTTTACCAAAGGGGTTTCGTTTTCTATACAGGTATATATATCGAGCCAGTGCGTCCACGCTCACTGAATCGAAAAGTATGCAGGGTATTTATAGAGAGATCTTTGCCACCTGGTACCGGGCCTCAGGTGGGAGGGAAGAACTCCATCATGCGCTTAAAAAATGGAAATAGGTGAATTATATTTCCATTGCCTGGTAAGCAAAAAACAAGGGTATTGCTCGTTAACTCGATACTAACGATATCAATCGGTTGGACGCGCCACGGACAATGCCAGGTGCATGCGTTTGTGTGTCGGTCTAAACAGTATCAATCTATCTGAAATTTAAGAGATTAAAAGTATCAGATTCGCCAGACCGGACTCGTGCATTCGAGTCCCGTGGTTGATACTTTTCATCGACATCAGACACACCTTCCACTGAGTCTTACCCTCTTTACCTCATCCGCATCATTAAAATCTATGAATGCGCTCCTGTCGCCCGGTTAGCAGGATGTGTATTCTCTTTTTAAAGAGGCCGCCATAAAACTGAATAGATGATTTTCCATAGCGTACTGCACCACCACGCCTTTCCTCACATCTCAGAACTTGTACTCGATACCCACCGTGTAGGCATTAAGATTGGTATCCGACACTTCATAGCGTTCACCTTCCAGGCGCAGTGCCAAGCTATCGGTAAAACCGTATTTGAAGCCTCCTCCCCAGAACGGGTCGTTGCCACTACTGGCACCCAGCGAACCACCCAGGATTGAATCCGACTCCCACCAGAACTTCCCGATTTTTGCGAAACCCAACCAACTTGCCCCTACCGGCATGGAAAACACTGCCGCCAGGCCCTTGCCATCGGATTCGAACCGGTCACCACCACTGGTGACGCGATTGAAATCAACCCACGAACCTTCAAGGCCGAACCATTCGTTGAACTGTCCGCCAACGAAGATCTTTAACACATCGTCATTGTCGTCAAGTGCGCTTCTATTAATACTATAGGCGCCCCAGGAACCGCCCAGATAAATCTCGGGGGTTTGTGCCTGTGCTGCGGTCATAGAACCAAGCGCCAGCGCGGCCGATAACCCGATGAGTGAACTGCATTTGTTGATACGCATACCTAAATCTCCTTGTTCTAACGTATGATACGGCGAACAAGAAACGTATCATCCTCACCA
>JAWOIE010000148.1:0-5737 GCA_046484825.1 Gammaproteobacteria bacterium
CTTTGGAAGATCAATGCGATCAGTGTGTGGATTTTGTCGGATGGCAGTGTGATCATGGTTGATCCAACCATCAATCCAGGAACTGCGGGTGTGATCAATTTGATGCGTTACCTGACCTATGGAACTGCGCGACGCATGAGTTCCAGGATGCGATGTCCCTGCTGGATTAACACCTGTGGCTGGCGCACCAGTATCCGAATTTTTGCACGGGTATTGTTCACGACCAGCTGGCGCAGGGCATCGAGTACCGCCGGCTGATCAAAAATGCGGTGGTCCAGGGTGTGCGTAAAAATATCCACACTGCGTGTCGACTGTGATAGCAGGTGCTCAAGGGCGGACTGATTCTCACTCAACTGTGACACGCTATAGAGCCTGGTATCCTCCCCCAGCACACAGGCACTTAGATCTGCGGGGAGGTTCTGTTTTTCCGTGTGGTCCATGCCTATGAGTATACGGCCGAACAACGGCTTTTTCGATAGCGCGGGTAATTTCGCTGAGGCGGCCAGGGGTGTTGCCGTAGGGGGACTGGCGCCAGCTTAGGCCGTTGCGGTCGGCAGCGGTCGGGTCATATCCTGGTGCGCGATACCGGCGTCCTCGTAAACCGGGCCGCGCACCCTAAACCCAAGGCGCTGGTAAAACGGGATGGCCTTGACCTGTGCCGAGAGCCAGACGTGTGTCAGACCGCGTTCAGCGGCGCGGTCGAGTAGACGACGTAACAGGGCGGTGCCAATCCCCTGATGACGCCATTCGGGCAGCACGGCCATACGGCCGATCTTGCCATCGCGGAGCAGGCGCGCCGTGGCGACCGCCTGGTCTCCGACCCAGGCGAGCAGGTGACAGGCCTCCTGATCATACGCATCCCATTCGAGTTCCAGGGGTACCGATTGTTCCCGGACAAACACCGTCTCGCGAATGTGGCGGAGCGCAGAAAAGTCGCGGTTGAAATCGGCCTCGCGAATAACGACGTTTTCAGGCATCAAGGTTATTCAGGGTTTGTGGCATCGACCGCTTCATGGGCCAGCAGGCCGTGCTCCATGAGAAAGTCGACGAGCTGGCCAAACTCGTCGGTATCGACAATATCCGCATAGGCATCGGCGTCGAGCCGGCCGTCGGCACAGAGTTGCGGCACCAGACGCGCGGCGGGCGGGCTGACTTCCAGACTGACGCCATTGGCAAACAGCCGATTGTGGTAATAGTGTTCGCGGCTAAAGGCCAGACGCACATCAGGGTCTAACGTAATTCCGTGGAGGAGGATGTCGCCCCGGTCCCGATGGCTGGGCGTAAAGGCTTCTACGTGTTTGGCTTCGGTGACCAGACGACCAAAGACATCGGCAAGCATTTTTCGATCACTCAGTTGCTGTTGTAACAGTTCGGCGAACTGTTCAATATCCTCGGCCTCAATCTCGGCGGGATGTTCTGGCAGACCCCGATGGGGATCGGTAAAGCGTTGCTGCTCGTGCTGCTGCTGTAACAGGGTTTCAAGATAGGCGGCGAGCATCTCCTGATGGCTGGGGGCACGAAACCCCACGGACAGGGTCATACAATCGTTCAGGGCGACACCGTAATGCGCCAGCCTTGGGGGCAGATAGAGCATGTCGCCGGGGTAGAGCACCCAT
Organism: Gammaproteobacteria bacterium; assembly: GCA_046484825.1. Taxonomy (GTDB): domain Bacteria; phylum Pseudomonadota; class Gammaproteobacteria; order UBA6429; family Thiohalophilaceae; genus CAJYAN01. The sequence continues at coordinate 1,617 of JAWOIE010000148.1, forward strand.
GTTTCATCGGCGTTGAATTCACGCAGGATATCCATGTCACAGTCGCCCATGAGATTGTCATCCGCCTGTGCCTGGTAATCGATCTGCCAGCGCCGCTCACCGCTTCCCTGGATTAAAAACACATCGTACTGATCGATATGCGGGCCAACGCTGCCCCCCGGGGTGGCGTAGCTGATCATGATATCGTCGAGGCGCCATTGAGGAATGAAATCAAAGTGCTGTAGCAGGGCGGCGACCTGTTCATCATAACGCTGGCAATCCTGCACCAGCAGGGTCCAGTCCTGGTCCGGCAGTGAGGTAAAATCCGTGTCGGTAAAGGGGCCGTGCCGGAGCTGCCAGGGACAGGCCTGTCCCTGTGCGGTGGTGACCAGGCGTGATTCAACGCCATCTTCGCAGGCCAGCCCCGCCAATTCTTCAGGACTGAGCGGACAGACAAAGCCCGGCAGGGCCTGACGGATGAGTAACGGTTTTTTCTGCCAGTGGCCACGCAGGAATTGCCTGGCGGTGAGCTTACCCAATAGCGACATAGCGACGGTGTTGTGTGGTGTTAGGAACGACTGCTGGCGCGGGCGAAGTTACCGATATTTGATTCGAGGTCCGCATGTGTGGCCAGTTTAGCGGATTTTTGCAGGGTTTCATAACAACAGGCGGCGTTGCGGCCGTTGTTCTTGGCGTAATACAGGGCGCGGTCGGCCTGCGCAATAATATCGCCGGGCGCCCGGCGGGTGTCGAGATGCGTATAGCCGATGCTGGCGGTGACTTTGCCGACCTGGGGAAACTTATAGCGTTCAATGCGCTTACGAAAACGTTGCAGGACAAATTCCGCCGTATGCAGACTCAGGTCGCGGAAAATAATCACGAACTCCTCACCGCCAAAACGAAACAGCAGGTCAACATCGCGGAAGCAGCGGCGCATCTCGCGGGCAAAGTGCACCAGGACCTCATCACCATTGATGTGGCCAAAGCGATCGTTTATGGATTTAAACAGGTCAATATCGATCAGGGCCAGACAGATATCCTCCTGGTGTTCCCGGCAACGCCGCTTGCCGGCCTGGGCACTCTTATATACCTGGGCGATTTTTTGCTCCAGCGCAAAGCGGTTATACAGGCCGGTGAGGCTGTCGTGTTCATTGCGATTGAGCAAAAAGGCATGACTGGCGTAAATCCGCAGCAGGGGTTCAATAAAATTGACATGTTGTTCACTACAGGCCGTGGACAAAACGACCATGGCGCTGACCTCGGTCTTGGCGAGGATGGGGAAAATACTCCGGGGCTTGCGGGCACCCCCACTGGCGAGGACCGGGTTGCCATCGGCAATGCAAAGCTGCACGTCCTCATCGTTGAGGCGCAGCTCTTTTTCAATCATCGTGGGGTCACTATCCAGGACCTTGTCTAAAGAGGCCTTACCTCCATCGTCGGCGTTCTGACCGCGGAGGTGGTAAAGGCGAATGCGCAGGTCGGGGAGATGGCGGGTGAGAATATCGAAGAGGGTATGATCCAGGGCGCCGAGGTCACGCTGTTCTGCCAGTTGTATGACTGCCTCCAGCGGACAGTCCTTGTCAAACAACACGTTTTCCTTCGACATCTCCACTCCCCATTGGACTGTCCAAGATTATGGGCTAACCATAGAAGGTTTAGACCCGTTTTGCCAGCGTTTCCGCAATTCCCGTGTAATTGGCCGGGGTCATTGCCTTGAGTGCCCGCCTGGCCTCGGCGGGCAGGTCCAGGGTATCGATAAAGGCCTGCAGGGTCTCGGCGTTAACGGTCTTGCCGCGCGTCAGGGCCTTGAGTTTTTCATAGGGCTCCTCAATGCCATAGCGCCGCATAACGGTCTGAATGGGTTCGGCGAGGACTTCCCAGTTGTGATCGAGGATCGCCTCCAGGCGTGGCGCATTGATCTCCAGTTTGCTCAGGCCCTTGAGTGTGGACTGATAGGCAATGACACTATGGGCAATACCGACCCCCATGTTACGCAGTACGGTGGAATCGGTCAGGTCACGTTGCATGCGCGAAACCGGCAGCTTGGCGGCCAGGTGCGCAAACACGGCATTGGCGATACCGATATTGCCTTCGGAGTTTTCAAAATCGATGGGATTGACCTTGTGCGGCATTGTCGAGGAGCCCACTTCACCGGCAATGGTCTTTTGCTTGAACATGGCAAAGGAGATATACGTCCAGATGTCGCGATCCAGGTCCAGAAGAATAGTGTTAAAGCGGGCCAGGGCGTCAAAATACTCCGCCATATAATCGTGCGGTTCAATCTGGGTGGTGAAGGGATTAAAGCCGATGCCCAGGTGCTGGACAAAACCTTCCGCCTCTTTGGCCCAGTCAATGTCGGGATAGGCCGAGAGGTGCGCGTTGTAATTGCCCACGGCGCCATTCATTTTGCCGAGGACCTCCACCGCCACCAGTTGCGCCCGCTGACGCTTGAGGCGGTGGACCACGTTGGCGAATTCCTTGCCGACCGTGGTCGGGGTGGCCGGCTGGCCATGGGTGTGTGACAACATGGGCACGGCGGCATAGTCATGCGCCAGTCTACGCAGGCTGTCGATCAGCTCATCCATCAGTGGCAACACTACCTGGCCACGTGCCTCGTTGAGCATCAGGGCATGGGAGAGATTATTGATATCCTCCGAGGTGCAGCCAAAGTGTACAAACTCACTCACCGCCGCCAGCTCGGCATTACCAGCGATCTTTTCCTTGAGAAAATACTCCACCGCCTTGACGTCATGATTGGTGGTGCGCTCGATGTTCTTGACCCGCTGGGCGTCTTCCACAGAAAAGTGGCTGACGATCTCATTGAGCAGCTTTTGTGCATGCTCACTAAAGGCCGGGACTTCCGTGACCTCGGCACAGGCCGACAGGTGTTGTAACCAGCGTACCTCGATGGTGACGCGCTGGCGAATCAGCCCAAACTCGCTAAAAATGGCCCGTAAATCAATGGTTTTGCTGCCATAGCGGCCATCGATGGGGGAGATTGCGGTCAGACTGCTGAGTTCCATGGTGCCTCCGGGTATGCAGGGAAGGCCGCATGATACACCATTTTTTTAGGCATTACTTGTTGAATTTAAAGGGAATTATCCAGCTATTTTCACGTGGTCGCGAGTCCCCCAGTGGCCTGCGGGACAGACGCGCGGGACTGGCTTATGCTTTAGCACCGCCCAAACAACGAGGTCGTGCGATGTATCTACTGGTTCGCTTCACACTGCTGGTGTTTCTCGGCATTGCCATTACCTCCTATTTCTTTGGCTCAAAGTTCCATCAGCAAGCCCTGGAGGCGCAGCAGCAAGACGCCGCCATCGCGGCGGCACGAGAACACTGCGCGCAATTGTTGGCAGAAGAGACCTGTCGCGCACCCTACAGCCGTCGGGAGCGACAAGACTGTAGCCGGCAACTGGCTGAATCCCGTTGTCAGGATTATGTGGATGTCGGTCAGCGCATTCTGGAACACGACCGGGCACCACAGGGTCAGGAGTAGGCCGCGCCGCCTTGCGGACACTCATCAGGTGAGCACAGGAACTCAGTGCTGCAGGCCAACGCCAACCCGCGCGCCCGTGGTGAACCCTGCGGCTTAAGCCAGGGCCTTCTGAATCAACGGCAGCAGTGCCTCCGGCAGGGTGATTTTTCCTGAGAGGGCAAACTGCTGGCCTTCTTCTGACATCTTCTTCCAGGTCTTCTGGATAATCTCGATCCACTTTTCTTCGCTGTACTCCGGATGCTTATCGGCAAACTCCAGCATATAGTGCTCGATAAACACCAGGTCGGTGACGTCTTCAAGCAACTGGGTATCGGGGTTGGTCTTGATGCCCTTTTTTCCCACCATCAGTTTGGCGCGTTCAACCTCAGCCTCGCCATAGCCCGCCTGTGTCATCAGCGCACCGGTGGTGTCGGCATGGAATTTATACAGGTCGGTACGCCATTTCAGATAACCGATGCGATCCATGGGGTAGGCATCGCGCGGGGATTTCCAGCGCTGGATGTGCTGACCACGTATGGCGAGCTGCTGCACCTCATCGGCATCGGGCTTAAAGCGGTGCAGCATGTCGGCCATACGGTGTGAATAGAGCAGTTCCTTGGGCCAGGTCTTGCCGTTTTCGTCATTGACGGTATTGGGGTCTTCG
>JAWOIE010000023.1:0-3015 GCA_046484825.1 Gammaproteobacteria bacterium
CCTGGAAAACAACAGCCGCCAGAAACAGCTCGACGTTGCCCGCTATGTCATCACCCTGCTGCATTTACAACGCAAACTGATGAAGCGCCAGGACTTGCTGGAAGTGCTCGACAAGGGCATCGCCCGCGCCCAGGAGCAGGCAAAAATATTTTCGCCCCTGCACGACAATGTCATTGCCAATCTGGCCGACATCTACAGCAACACCATTAGCCAGATCCCGCCCAAGATCATGGTCTCTGGTGAGAGTCACTATCTCAACAATCCCGCCAACACCAATAAGATTCGCGCCCTGTTGCTGGCCGGGGTGCGTGCCGCCGTCCTCTGGACTCAGATCGGTGGGGGTCGCTGGCAGGTGCTGTTCAAGCGCCGCCAGTTTGTGCAGGCCGCACGTGCTCTGCTCGATGGCGCACAAAAGCAGTTTGACGACTAGGCGGAATTGAGACAGCGCGATTCAACACGACTTTGGCTGGTTTCGCGTATAATGCACCGTTTCCATTGACGAGTAAGGCAATCTTAAGGAGTTTTCATGAGTAACAGTTTCAATGCCCGCGCCACCCTGACGGTCAATCAAAAAAATTACGAAATCTACCGTCTGGATGCCGTGGCCGGCAGCGCCCGCCTGCCCTATTCGCTGAAAATTCTGCTGGAAAACCTGTTGCGCCATGAAGACGGGGTCAGTGTCACCGCCGACGATATTCAGGCCATGGCTGCCTGGGATCCCAGTGCCGAGCCCAGCCAGGAGATCGCCTATACCCCGGCCCGCGTCCTCATGCAGGACTTTACCGGGGTACCGGCGGTGGTGGACCTGGCGGCCATGCGCGACGCCATGAAGGCCCTCGGTGGTGACCCGGCGAAGATCAACCCCCTGTCACCGGCGGAACTGGTTATTGACCATTCGGTGCAAATCGACTCATTTGGCAGCAAAGACTCGCCTGATCTCAACGCCACACTGGAATACCAGCGTAATCAGGAGCGCTACAGTTTTCTCAAGTGGGGGCAAAAGGCCTTCACCAACTTCAAGGTCGTACCGCCGGATACCGGCATTGTTCACCAGGTCAATATCGAATATCTGGCCCGCGTGGTCTTCGGCCAGGAAAACAACGGTGTGTTGCAGGCCTATCCCGACACCCTGGTAGGCACCGATTCGCACACCACCATGGTCAATGGCCTGGGCGTGCTGGGCTGGGGGGTGGGCGGCATCGAGGCCGAGGCCGCCCTGCTGGGTCAACCGGTCTCCATGCTGATTCCCCAGGTCGTGGGCTTCAAACTCACCGGGCAGTTGCCGGAAGGCACCACCGCCACCGACCTGGTGCTAACCGTGGTCGAGATGCTGCGTCAACACGGCGTCGTCGGCAAACTGGTCGAATTTTATGGCCCCGGCCTGGATCAGCTGTCGCTGGCGGATCGCGCCACCCTGGCCAACATGGCCCCGGAATACGGCGCCACCTGTGGCATTTTTCCGGTTGATCATGAGACGCTCAATTACCTGCGCCTGACCGGCCGTTCCGAGGAACAGCTGGCCCTGGTCGAGGCCTATGCCAAAGAGCAGGGGCTGTTCCGCGACGCAGACAGCCCCGAGGCGCACTACAGCAGCAGCGTTGAACTCGATATGGGCAATGTCGTGGCCAGCCTGGCCGGTCCCAAGCGGCCCCAGGACCGAGTGCCACTAACCCGGTCAAAGACCATGTTTAATGACGCCCTGACGGCCCTGAAGGCCGAGCGCAACCTGCAAAGCAAGGCCACGCGTACCAGCATCAACGGTCAGGACGTGACCCTGGACGATGGCGCCGTGGTGATTGCCTCCATCACCTCCTGTACCAACACCTCTAATCCGGCGGTGATGCTGGGGGCCGGGCTGGTGGCGCATAAGGCCGCGGCCAGGGGGCTCAAGGTCAAGCCCTGGGTCAAGACCTCGCTAGCCCCCGGCTCGCGTGTGGTAACCGAGTATCTCAAACAGGCCAATGTCCTGGAGAGCCTGGAGCAGCTAGGCTTTCACGTGGTCGGCTACGGCTGTGCCACCTGTATCGGTAACTCCGGACCCCTGCCCGAGCCCGTCTCCAGGGCCATCGCCGAGGGCAACCTGTCGGCCTGCTCGGTCCTGTCGGGTAACCGCAATTTCGAGGGCCGGGTACACGCCGAGGTGCGCATGAACTATCTGGCCTCGCCGCCCCTGGTGGTGGCCTATGCCCTGGCCGGGACCATGAATATCGATCTCTATAACGACCCCATTGGCCAGGACAGTGACGGTAAGGATGTCTTTCTCAAAGACCTCTGGCCGAGCCTGCAGGAGATTCAGGACATTATTCACAGCAGCGTCAACCGCAAGGAGTTCCGCCAGGCCTATGCCGAGGTCTATCGCGGTGAAAATCGCTGGAGCACGCTGGCGTCACCGGAGGGGCAACTGTTTGCCTGGGCCGACTCCACCTATATCCAGCACCCGCCCTATTTTGAAGGCATGAGCAAAGACATCGTGCCCGTCGAGGATATCAAGGGCGCCCGCGTCCTGGCGCTCCTGGGGGACTCGGTGACCACGGATCACATCTCCCCCGCCGGTGCCATCAAGCCGGACAGCCCCGCCGGTGAGTATCTGCTGTCCAAAGGCGTGCAGCCCGCAGACTTCAACTCCCTGGGTTCCCGCCGCGGTAATCACGAGGTCATGATGCGCGGCACCTTTGCCAACATTCGTCTGCGTAACCTGCTGGCGCCGGGTACCGAAGGTGGCGTCACCCTGCACCAGCCCTCCGGCGAGCCGATGAGCATTTACGCCGCGGCCATGAAGTACAAGGCCGACAAGGTACCCTGCGTGGTCATCGCCGGTAAGGAGTATGGTTCCGGTTCCTCCCGTGACTGGGCCGCCAAGGGGCCACGCCTGCTCGGCGTGCGTGCCGTGATTGCCGAGAGCTATGAGCGCATCCATCGCACCAATCTGGTGTGCATGGGCATCCTGCCGTTGCAGTTTAACGACGGCGAGACCGCCGCCAGTCTTGGCCTCACCGGCCAGGAGACCTTCAGCAT
>JAWOIE010000025.1:0-13229 GCA_046484825.1 Gammaproteobacteria bacterium
ACTATTGTCCCCATTATTGATATGCGTATTCGCTTTCATCTGGAACGCCCGTAGGACAGGCGTTCCAGATGAAAGCGAATACGCATATCAATAATGGGGACAATAGTGCCACGCAGATTAATCACCCCGCGCACATATTCCGGTGTATTCGGTATATGCGTTACGCTGTCCCAGCCCTTGATCTCCTGCACACGCAGAATATCGACTCCATATTCTTCACCCGCCAACACGAATGTTAAGTATTGCTGACCTTCATTACCTGCTGACATCATATCCCCGACATCGAATGTTTGAATTGTATCTGCCATGCTTCGCTCCTAGGCGGCTTCGGTATTATCTTTTACAAGATATAAATCAGGTGCCGGCGGTTGAGTCTGATAGAGACCCACCATGCCCTTGACATCCAGAATCAGGGCAACCGTGCCATCACCCAGGATGGTGGCCCCGGAAACACCGTCGACTTTCTTGAAATTTGTTTCCAGACTTTTTATCACCACCTGTTGCTGGCCAAACAGGTCATCGACAAACAAGGCCAGCTTCTCACCCTCGGCCTCGACCACCACTAGCAGGCCCGCGGTCAGATCGACATTATCCGGCCTGATACCAAACATGTGGTAGAGTCTGACAATGGGAATATATTCGTCACGCAGGCGATAGACCTCGCCCTTACCCGAGACGGTGTTGACCTTGTCCATTTTTACCTGCACGGACTCAATAATTGAGATCAGGGGAACGATGTAGGTCTCATCGCCCACCTTGACCAGCTGACCGTCGAGAATGGCCAGGGTCAACGGCAACCGAATAGTAAAGGTACTGCCGACATCCGGAATAGATCGCACTTCGACCGTACCACCGAGAGAGCGAATATTTTTGCGCACCACGTCCATACCGACACCACGGCCGGACACATCGCTGACTGTATCGGCAGTGGAAAAACCCGCGTGAAAGATCAGATCGTGTGCCTGTTCATCGGTAATGGTTTCCCCTGCCGCGAGCAAGCCACGCTCGATGGCCTTACTGACAATCTTGTCCTTGTTCAGGCCGGCGCCGTCGTCAATAATTTCAATGACAATATTCCCGCCCTGGTGAAAGGCATTGAGGTGCACCGTACCCTGTTCCGGCTTGCCCTTGGCTCTGCGCACGGCCGGTTGTTCGATGCCGTGGTCCAATGAGTTTCTGACCAGGTGTACCAAAGGGTCACCGATCTTTTCCATGACAGTCTTGTCCAGCTCAGTCTGTTCACCGGACATTTTCAGTTGAATATTCTTGCCTAGCTTGCCGCTCAGATCATGCACCAGGCGTGGAAAGCGTTGAAAGGCAAAGCTGATGGGCAACATGCGTATACGCATGACACTTTCCTGAAGCTCCCGCGTATTACGCTCCAGTTGCCCGAGGCCATCGCGCAGCTTTTCGATACCGGCGGCATCAATGGCATCGGCCTCACCATACTGGCTTAGCATGGACTGGGTAATGACCAATTCACCGACCATATTAATGAGTTCGTCTACCTTATCGATGGAGACACGGATCGAGGTATCGCCACCGCCTGTTGGTTTGCGTGCTGACGGTTTTGCCTGTTCGGATGTTGTCGCGGCCGCTGCGCTACTGGCTGCTGGCTGGGCTTCAAGTGCAACAGAACCAGCCCGGGGTTTGCTGAACAGACCGGCAACCTGAGCAATACTCAACTCACATTCATCATCCACCCATTCAAAGACTTCTCGTATGGCATCTTCGCCCTTATCGGTATCCAGAGTCAGTTTCCAGCTCAGGTGCGCTTCTTCCGGGTCCAGCTCTTCCCACTGAGGCAGTTGCGACAAATCGACGTCAGCCGACAGTTCGCCCAGGGTGCTCAATTCACGAAACATACGTACCGGGTCATTACCGGTGCGCAACATGTCCAGGTGGGGTTTAAATTCGATGGACCAGAGCTGAAAGCTGCTTTCGACAAACTCCTCGGCCTCCGGGCTCTGCGTACTTGCGGCACACGGCGCATCGCCGAGCAAGGCATCCAGCTGTGCCTTGGTGTCGACGACACGTTGGGCATCGACTTGGGCACCATCGCGCAATGCCGTCAGCATTTCCCGCAGGACATCGACGGACGAGAGCAGAATATTGACCGCCTCCTGGGTGACCTGACGACGACCGTCGCGCATCTCATCCAGCAGGGTCTCCATGACGTGGGTAAAATCCGCCACGGCATTCAGACCAAAGGTGCCACTGCCGCCCTTGATAGAATGGGCGGCACGAAATATCGTGTTGATTGTCTCACTATCCGCGGCCCCCACATCGAGGTTCAGCAGTTCGGCTTCCATAATCTCCAGACCTTCAAAACTTTCTTCGTAGAAGGTGGCGAGAAATTGTGAGACATCAATGCTCATGGTGACGTTCCTGACGAGTCCTAGCCAAGGACCTTGTTGATGGTTGCGAGCAACTGCTCCGGGTTAAACGGCTTGACGATCCAGCCCGTAGCCCCAGCGGCCTTGCCTTCCTGTTTTTTTTCTCCGGTGCTTTCAGTGGTCAACATCAGGATCGGAGTAAAACGATACCCCGCCAGAGCCCTGAGTTCCTTGATGAGGGTAATCCCGTCCATGACCGGCATGTTGACGTCGGACAGGACCAGACTGAATTTATTTGCCTTTGCCTTGTTGAGTGCATCCTGGCCATCACAGGCCTCGGTGACCTCATGACCCGCCGACTTCAGGGTAAACGCCACCATTTGCCGCATGGAAGCCGAATCGTCTACTGCAAGAATTGTCGCCATATTGATTTTCCCAGTGGTATATTTTTAATGGTCGGTACTTTATTTAATTTATTAATCTGAATTTATTAAACCCGATTTATTTAGTCTAAGTGTCGAGCAACAGGGCCTTTTTCATGCCCACCAGTCCCGCCGCGCGTCGCAGGGCCTCGCTGGGTTCATGCCAGTGAATAGACCGCTGACGTTTGCTGACTTCCTGAATAAAACTGGCAAACATCTGCAAGGCCGCGGCGTCGATACGTTCAATGGCCGCCGCGTTCAGGCTGATCGCATCATCCTGTGCCAGCAGCAACGACAGTTGCTGGTACACTTCCCCAACTCGGGCGATATCTACTACCACTCCACACTCAAAACTGATTTCGCTCACATTCGCCGCCTTATTGCCCAACATCCGGGACTTTCGCTAATTCACCCTTCATATAAGGGGTTACATCGGCTATTTCCCGGATAGCTTTAATCTTCCACGCGCCTCAGGGCACACAAAAAATGCGTCTATTTTCCTAGACATACATATCGACCAGGCCTTCCGACACCAGACGTTTCACGCCACGCTCCTCGGCCTCCGGCTGCGCGGCGCCACGCTCCAATCCGGTGGAGGCATGCCCCTCTTCACCACCCTCGGTATTGCCATTTTGCTGCTCGGCCAGGGACTGGTGCGAGACATTGACGTCGCCAAGGCTGAGACCATTCTCGGCAAACATTTCCCGCAGACGCGGGATGGCGGCTTCGAGCGCCTCACGAACACTGCCATTGGGCGAGCTAAACTGAATTTGTGTGCCCTGTTCGGCATTGAGTCTGAGCTTGACTTCGAGCAGGCCCAGTTCAGGCGGATTCAGGCGGATTTCGGCGCCCTGTAGATTCTGTTGTATCAGCCACTGAACGCGCTCACCGATACCCTGCGCCCACGCGGGGTTCTTGGGTGAACCCGTCATTTGTAATTGCACCAGCTCCGGTAGGCGATCCAGACCCCGATCGGTCGCGGTGTGCATAGCGATATTGTGTTGCCCCGGACCACCTTCGGCTTCCGCGAGGGCCGCCAGGGCCTCCGCACCACCCGTCAGCAAGGCGCCTGGCTGCGCCGGATTGAGCTTCGCAGATGCCAGGGCCTCCGCGCCCTGAGTGCTGGCGGTCGCGGCAAAGAACAGACTCTGCTCGTTCATGCCAGGCGTCTTTTGCCCCGGTACCTGCTCGGCCAGAAACATCATGTCCGGCATATCGGCAGACGCCAACGGCGCGAAGCGATTCATGGCCCGGTTAAGCTGTACGCGCAGGTTTGGATCCACCTGTGCACTCAGGGTCTTGCCGTCGTCGGAGAGTTGATAAAGCTTCGGCCCGGCATCGTCAGAATTGTTGACAATCAGCATGCCGGACCACATCAGTTCCGGTGACAGCGGCAAGAGCTTGCCGTCGGCATCGGCCTGACTGAGATCCAGCGGCACTGGCGCGCCGTCCGCCGGCGTCATGGACAGCAGCGGTAACAGAGCTGAACCCGGTAATCCCGCCAGCGGATCTGCCACCAGATTTATGGGGGCCGTTTCCGGCTGAAAGTGACTGCTCAGCACATTGGCAAAGGCCTGGGAGGAGTCGCCAACGGCCGTATTAACCGGTAAGGCGGTGCTTTCACCACCGCCACCCGCCGGGCCTGGCACTAACAGGGGAAGACTCGTAGACATTGTCGTAGTTGCTCCAGGTAATGTTTTCTGGAACTGAAAATGCAATCTGTATGCCAAGTAAAACTAAATGGCGTGCGCGAAACTGAGTAGGGCGGCCGTAATAGCTGCACGAGGGGGTTAACGTGAAGGGGAAGGCTCGCGCCGGCGCAGGGCCTGCTCATCGGCATTGCGTTGTTCCTGACGACGCTCGCTGTGCTGTTCCTGCGTCTTGATACGCTTGACGGCCGATGCCAGCACTTCACTGTGCGTATGCTGCTGATGCCAGTCAGTACGACGCGCATCGCGCTGTTCCTGGGCCTGCAGGATTTGCTGCTTTTGCTGTTCAATGGCGGCGTTTAACTGATTCAGGAACGACTGATACGATTGCAACTGGCGACCATCCAGGCCGGCCTGACCATTGAGATGAAACTGTTGCGCGTACTCGTCTCGGTAGGCCGTTAGTTCCCGTAAACGTTGTTCCTGCGCGCTCAGCTGTTGCTGAGCCTTGCCCAGGCGTTGCGCGGCCTGATCCTCGCTGTGGCGGGCAAGGCGCTGAATGGGCTGGAAGCGTTTGGAACGTTTATTCATGCACTACCTCACAAGGGGATGGACTGCGATAGCGCCGGCGGCGCGTCCCGGTCCTGCGGATCGATCAGCGCCTCCAGCTCGGCGACACTCTTGTGCCAGGGCGTGGCCTCATTCATATCCTGACACAAAAATTCGTTCAACTGGGGATGCATCATAATGGCCTCGTCAATACGGCTATCGGCACCCCGAGTATAGGCGCCGACGTTGATCAAGTCCTGGTTATGACGATACGTTGCATACAACTGTCTGAAGCGCTGCGTATTTTTACGCTGTTGTGGCTCGACAATTTCATTCATGGTGCGACTGATCGAGGCCTCAACATCGATGGCCGGGTAGTGACCCGATTCCGCCAGTTCGCGCGACAGCACGATGTGACCGTCGAGGATCGCACGCGCCGCGTCGGCAATCGGGTCCTGCTGATCGTCGCCTTCGGTGAGTACGGTATAAAAGGCGGTGATGGAGCCACCGTTATCGCCATTACCCGCCCGTTCCACCAGCTGTGGCATGCGCGCAAACACCGAGGGCGGATAACCCTTGGTCGCCGGCGGCTCACCAATGGCGAGGGCAATCTCACGCTGCGCCTGGGCAAAACGGGTCAGGGAGTCCATGAGCAACAGCACCTGCTTGCCCTCATCACGAAAATACTCGGCAATGCTGGTGGCAAGATAGGCGCCGTGCAGACGCATGACCGGGGTATGGTCGGCCGGCACCGCCACCACGACCGAGCGTGACATGCCCTCCTCACCGAGAATGTTATCGATAAACTCCTTTACCTCACGGCCACGCTCACCAATGAGACCCACCACAATGACATCGGCGGTCGTAAACTTGGTCATCATTCCCAGCAGTACACTCTTACCCACACCACTGCCGGCAAACAACCCCATACGCTGGCCACGGCCGACGCTGAAGAGTGCATTGATGGCACGCACCCCGACATCCAGCGGCTCACGAATGGGGCTGCGCTTGAGGGGGTTGATCGGTCGGCCGCTGAGCGGTACACGGTCATGCACGCGCAACGGCCCCTTGCTATCCAGGGGTCGTCCCGCCCCGTCGAGGACGCGCCCCAGCAGGCCATCGCCGACCATGGCGGCATAGACGCGATCGGTAGGAATGACGCGGGCATTGGGACGCACGCCGCGCAGGTCACCGGTAGGCATCAGGAACAGGCGTTCATCGGCAAAGCCGACCACCTCTGCTTCTACGGGTTCACCTTCGACACTGTCGACCAGACAGCGTGTGCCAATGGCCGCCTGACAACCAATGGCCTCCAGGGTCAGGCCCACCATGCGCTTTAACTTGCCCTCGACAATGAGCTGTGGCACGTCATCCAGGCGACGTTCAATGATCTTGAGTTCATCCACCCAGCGTTGACTGTGTGACTGGCGAATATGCTGTTCAGGAGTCGACACGGTCATCTTCGCGCTCGCCGCCGAGGAAATTGGTAATAATCTGGTTGAGACGATTCTCCACCGTGGCATCTATTTTTGAATGCTCCGCCTCGATGCGACAACCACCGCGCGTCAACACCGGCTCTTCGATAATTTTCCAGCGTGACTCGGCCTCGTGGTCCAGGGAAAAGGCGCTCCGCACCAGTTCGGCATCGTCGGGGTGCAGATAGAGATTGACCTGCTGGCTGGCCACCGGAATCGCCTTGGCGCATTCGCGCACCACCGCGATCACCTGCCCCGGGTCGGTGCGCAGTTCACGGCGAATCAATTGCCGCGCCACAATAATGGACAGGTCGGTAATTTGCTGGACTACCTGCTCATCCAGTTCATCGAGGGGTTGCGCCAGGACATTGAGTATCGAATGCAGACGCGTAATCTGTTTGTCCACCTGGGCCTTACCCGTGGCCATACCGGCCTTTTGCCCCTGGGCAAAACCTTCATCATAGGCCTGCTGTTGAATGCTTTCGATCTCATCCGCCGTGGGCAGGCCGCGTTTTTGTCTGACCTCACCGACCTCGGGCAATTCAAAGGATGCGTATTCCTCCGTTGAATCGCGTTGAATAATTTTAGACAAAGTCGTCTCCCGAACCGCCTAGTGAGATCTCGCCGGAATCGGCCATGCGTCGCGCCACAGAGAGAATTTCCTTTTGCGCCGCCTCCACTTCGCTGACACGCACGGGCCCCTTGGACTCGAGGTCGTCACGCAACATTTCACCGGCACGTTTGGACATGTTTTTCAGAATCTTTTCCTTCACGGCGGCATCGGCGCCCTTGAGGGCCACAATGAGATTGTCCGAAGAGATCTCACGCAACAGGGCTTGGATGCCACGGTCTTCCATATCGACCAGGTTGTCAAAGACAAACATCAGGTCCTGAATGCCCTGACCCATTTCCTCATCGGATTCCTTGACCTTGTCCAGGATCTCCGACTCGACCGAGGTCTCGACAAAGTTGAGGATATTCGCGGCCGTCTTCAGGCCCCCGACCAGCGATGTCTTGAGGGAATTGGCGCTACCCGAAAACTGTTTTTCCAGCATGTCATCGAGTTCGGTAATGGCATTGGGTTGAATACCGTCCAGCGCAGCGATACGCATCATAATATCGACACGCATATTCTCCGGTAAGGCGATGAGGATTTCCGCGGCATGGTCCGGGTCCAGATAGGACAGGACAATCGCGATAATCTGCGGGTGTTCCAGACGGATGATTTCCGCCACGGCGCGGGCGTCCATCCACTTGAGTGCCTCAAGCCCCTTGGAATTGCGGCCAAACAGGATGCGGTCAATAATGTTATTGGCCTTGTCCTCACCCAGGGCGCCGACCAGGACATTGCGTAAGTAGTCCTCGCTGCCAATCCCCAGGGACGTCTGCTCGTCCACCACATTACAGAATTCATCCAGGACCTGATTGACCGTTTCCTTGTTCAACGATTTCATGCCCGCCATGGCCTCGCCCACGGCCTGGACTTCCTTGGGATTCATGTGCTTGAGTATTTGCGCGGCATCCGCCTCGCCAATGGTCAGCAGCAATACCGCCGCACGCTCAACCCCACTGAGTTCTTTATTTGCTTTTTTATTATCGGCCACGCCAGATTCCTGTAATTAATGACCTTCGCCGGCGACCCAACCCTTGACGACCTGAGCGACCATTTTGGGTTCCTGCACCGCCATGGCCTTGGTCTTTTCCAGGTTATTCTCATAGGTCAGTTGTTGCATGCTGGGTTTTTTCTCGCCAAGCTGTTCCAGCTCATCCTCGGAGTCCGCCCCCGCCTTGATGACGGGCCGCGACGCCAGGCTACGCATAATCCTGTAGGTGAATAACATTAGCAGGAAGCCAAACAGTCCGCCAAGCACCTTCAGGGCTATGTCGTGTACCCACTTTTGCTTCCAGAGGGGTTCTACCGGCAGCGGCTCGACCACCGCGGGCGGGGTAAAGGCGGTGTTAATTACATTGACGGAATCACCCCGCAGTGGATTGTAGCCCACGGCCTCCTGCACCAGGTTGGTAATTCGCGTCAGCTCTTCCGGCGTATACGGCACGCGCTGGGCATTGCCCTCGTCATCTCTGACGAGCTTGTCGTCCACGACCACCGCGACAGAGAGGCGACGCAATTGGGTTGGGCTGCGACGCGTATGACTGATGGTGCGATCCAGCTCAAAGTTCTTGGTCGAGCGTAGCGACGTCTTGCTCGAGCCCTGCTGCTGCGCCGCTGGCGCCGTCGCCGCCTGTTCCGGCGCATTACCGGCACCGGGGGGTTGATTGGTGAGGGCCCCAGGGATACCGCCGGTTTCCGCGGCGTCCATGCGTTCCTCGACACGCTGCTCACTGCGCATTGCCGGCAGATCAGGGTTGAAGCGCTCCTGCGTCAATTCGGTTTGCGAAAAATCAATATCGGCAACGACCTGGGCGCGAAAGTGTTCATTACCCAGCACCGGCGTCAAGATATGTTCGACACGATTGACATAGGCCTCTTCGACCCGGCTGGTGTGTTCAAACTGACTCGCCGTCAGGGCCATGCCTTTGGAATTGGTATTGCCGGTCAGCAGTCGCCCCTTGTGATCGACAATGGTCACCTCATCGACTTCCATATTCGGCACACTGGAGGCGACCAGATGCAAGATTGCGGCGACCTGTTCTTCGGCCAGACGACGACCCGAGGCAAGCTTGACCATGACCGAGGCACTGGCCTTGCGCCGATCACGTATAAAAGCAGACTCCTTGGGCAGCGCCAGATGCACGCGAGCGGTCTCAACCGAGGCCATGGAGACAATGGTCCTGGCCAACTCCCCTTCCATGGCGTGCTGGTAACGCGCTGTCTGCAAGAAGTTGCTGGTGCCAAAACCGTCTTCCTTTTCCAGCAACTCAAATCCCGCACCCGCCTGTCGTGGTAGACCTTGTTCCGCCAGGGCCAGGCGGGCGGTATGAATCTTTGATGAGGCCACCATCAGGGCACCGGTATTGGTGTCCACGGTGTGCTCAACACCGGCGGTGTTCAGCACCTGTATCACCTCTTTGGCATCACGCGCCGTCAGTTGCGAATACAGTACGGTGTAGGTTGGCGTCTTCATCCAGAGGGCGACCGTCACACCGAGGGCAATACTGACCGCCAGCCCGACCAGAAGTCCTAACTGGCGCGCCATCGGCAGGGTAATCATGCCCTGCCAGGGCGCGGTAATGGTATCTGCTTTTACGAGTTCAGCCATTGTGCATTAACCTGTTTTATATTTGTTTTATCTGCAACCAAGTCTAGACTTGCATGTTCATGATTTCCTGGTACGCCTGTACCAGTTTGTTTCTGACTTCCAGCATCGCCTGGAAGGAGACACTGGATTTTTCCAACGCCACCATCACTTCCGACATCTGCACATTGGGGTCACCCCGGGTGAAGGCCTCGGACAGCTTGGCGCTTTCCTGCTGCGTCGAATTAACACTGTTCACCGAGTTCTTGAGCAGCGTAGCAAAATCCGGACCACTCGTTTCCGTCGTCGGGTTAATCGCCCTGGCCTGAGCCTGTGCGGCCATGGCACGCATCTGTACCAACAAGGTTTCCGGATTGATTGTATTTGCACTCATGTTCGCCACCTGACTCAGTGTTGTTTACATCGCCTCGGCATAACCGCCGGGGACCGAAATACCCGCATCGCGCATGCGCGCCAGTTTGTAACGCAGGGTGCGCTGGCTAATGCCCAGGCGCTCCGCCGTGGCCTTGCGGCTGCCACGCTCGGCCGCAATGGTGTTGAGGATAATGTCCCACTCGCGTCGCTTCAGGTCATTATTCAGACTGGCATCATCGTCGTCCTCGCCGGCCGCAGACTCCATCACCATCGCCACCGGGCGACTGCGCGACGCGGTGTCCGTTTCAAAGTGAATATCGTCCACGTCAATGGCGTCACCGGCTTGCAGAATCAGGCAACGCTGCACCACATTGTCCAGTTCACGGACATTGCCTTCCCAGGGGTGATTGGCCAGCAACTTTTTCGCCGCCGCCGACAAGGTCGGGATAGAGCGCCCACTGGCGACGGCATGCCGCTGCAACAGGTTTTCCGCCAGCGGCACAATATCATCGGGGCGATCCCGCAGGGCCGCGACATTCAGAGGAAAGACATTGAGTCGATAATACAGGTCTTCGCGAAATTGGTTTTCCGCCACCGCCTGCTTCAGATCCCGATTGGAGGTCGCCAGCACCCGGACATCAAGGGCAATGACATTGGTGCCGCCAAGGCGTTCCACCTCACGTTCCTGCAGGACACGCAGCAACTTGGCCTGCAAACCCAGATCCATTTCAGTGATCTCATCCAGTAGCAGGGTGCCACCCTGGGCCTGTTCAAACTTGCCGGGGCAGGCCTTATAGGCGCCCGTATAGGCACCCTTCTCATAGCCAAACAGGGTGGCCTCCAGCATATTCTCCGGAATGGCGGCGCAGTTAATCGCCACGAACGGGGCTGTGGCACGCGATGACTGGGCATGGATATAACGCGCCAGCACCTCTTTGCCGGAACCGCTCTCGCCCGTGATCATCACCGTGGCATCACTGGCCGCCACGCGCTTGGCCATTTGCATCAGGGCGATCGACTTGGCATCCTCTGCCACGACTTCATTATTCGCGGCGGACGGGTCACCGACATAACGGCTGACCATATTGACCAGCACCTCGGCCTCAAAGGGCTTGACCAGATAGTCAATGGCGCCATCGCGCATGGCATCCACCGCCTGCTGAATACTGCCGTAGGCCGTCATCAACATCACCGGCAGATCGGTATGCCTGGCCTTGATGCGTTTCAGTAATTTATGCCCATCCATTTTCGGCATATGAATATCGCTGATCACGAGATCCACTCTGTGCGCCTCTAATGCCTGTAAGGCCTCTTCACCATCACTTTGGGCAATGACTTCATAACCTGCAAGTTGCAGGGTGTCTGTCAGGGCCTCGGCCAGTTCGCTGTCATCTTCGACAACCATAATCGTTGATGTACTCATAAACACCTCTTGCTGTTATGCGCTCATTAATTTGTTGTGGCTGGCTGGATGCGGAGCGCTCGCCGTTTCGCCCACCGAGGCTTTAACGTCCGCCACCCGCTCCAGAATCGGCAGGTCCAGAATAAAGTTGCTGCCCTCGCCAGGCTGCGAGTGCAACGCAATATCGCCCTCATGCGCCCGCACAACCGCGGCCACCACCGCCAGTCCCAGACCGGTGCCTTCCTGCCTCGTGGTATAAAAGGGATTAAAGATCTTGCCCTGCAGGGCTTTGTCGATGCCTGGGCCATTGTCCATAATGCGCAATTGCAAACTGCTGGCGGTTGTGCGCCGCACGTCAATACACAGACTGCCGCCTCGCCCCATGGCCTGAATCGCGTTCATGCACAGATTGATCATGGCGCTAAGCAGCATCTGTCGATTACCACAGAGACGCGCGGTGCCCAGGTGATTGTCAATAATAAAACGGGTTTTACTGCTTTGAATCTGCGCTTCGAGAAAGTGTTCCAGGTCCTGCAGCAACTCGGCAAGGGTAAATTTTTCCACACCGCTCAGACCGCCGCGGGCATAGAGCAGCATGTCGTTGACGACCTGCTCCAGGTGTCCCAGCCGGGAACGGATTTTGGTGGCGAAGCGTTCGCGCTGTTCATCGTCCAGGTGGGGACGTTTCAGGTTGGAGGCATAGAGCAGGGCCGACGACAAAGGCGTGCGGATCTGGTGCGCCAGTGACGCCGCCATTTCGCCCATGGCCGCCAGGCGCTGGTGCTGACTCAGGCGATCCTGCAAACGGCGCATTTCGGTCACATCGGTGAGCAGCAGGATCTGGCCAGGTTCGCTCTCCAGGGGACAGGTGGAAATACTGACACGCCGACCATCGGTGAGTGAGACCTCGT
Source organism: Gammaproteobacteria bacterium (assembly GCA_046484825.1). Taxonomy (GTDB): domain Bacteria; phylum Pseudomonadota; class Gammaproteobacteria; order UBA6429; family Thiohalophilaceae; genus CAJYAN01. The sequence continues at coordinate 12,317 of JAWOIE010000025.1, forward strand.
GACCATCGTCACTACGCGGGGAAAAGGCGCGGCCGATCACCTCGGACCAGGCAAGTTGCTTGAGCGGCTCGCCGAGGAGACTGGCGGCCGCCGGGTTGTAGTCCTGAATGACACCACGACTGTCGAGCACGATGACCCCGCCCGGCAGGGCGCTGAGCAGGGCACTCAGGCGGCTGGCCAGACGTTCCTTCTCGGTCAGCTCCTTGATGCGTTCGTCTTTGGCGGTACTGAGTTCGGCATTGAGTTGTTCCACCCGACCCTGCAGATCATGATAGGAGCCCACCAGTTGTTCCGACAACTGATTGAAGGTGGCGAAGGCTTCCTGTAAATGCTCGGGCGTGCTGGGTGCGGTGCTGGCCATAGTGCTTCAAACCCCTGAGTTAGTTTTGCCATCGTGTTGCGATGCTGCAATGACAGTAAACTCAAGAGCAAAAAGCGTGCCGGTTTTCTAACGCCTATAAATTCAATAAGTTATAAAATCAGTTCTTGGGGTGGGTCAAGATTATGACGCCTGATCCTGGCGTTGCAGGCCAAATTTCCGCATTTTCTCCACCAGGGTGGTCCGCCGCATCTGCAGGCGCTTGGCGGCGTGGGCCACCACGCCGTTGGCATCATCCAGGGCCTGCTTGATCAGGGTGTACTCGAGATTGTTCAGATGCTCTTTCAGATCCAGGCCATCTGTGGGCAAGTGGGCCACCCCTATCGGCGTGCCCTCGCCGTCGGCGCTGCCAAGCTCCTGCTCCAGGTTGGCAATGGGAAGGGCCTCGTAATGGCCGCTGCCGCGAAATTTCTCCGGCAAATCACGCACATCCACGAGCCCATAGGGATACATAATGACCAGGCGCTCGATGAGATTGGACAGCTCACGGACATTACCCGGCCAGGGGTACTGGCATAAAGCCGCGGTCGCCAT